>JALYIH010000011.1 GCA_030775865.1 Pseudomonadota bacterium
GGCCCGGGTTGTAGCTCGGAATGAGCACTAGGTGCGTGCTCGAAGGAACGAGCATTTCTGTTTGAGCCAACGAGACTGCAGCGCGCCGTCCAGTGCCTGGCGGTAATACCGATCGAGTTCCGCCGTGAAAGCGGGGACATCTCCGGGCGGGTCAAAGCGCCGGCCCAACCGGACCCGGTAGGTGATGGGCAGGTCCGGCCGCTTGAACAAGGGCCACCCCTTGCTCAAGAACGGCGAATCGGTCTCGATGAGCAGTGTTTGCACCGGCACCTTGGCATGTTTGGCAATGAGCCCGACGCTGCCCACCAGCGGGTTAATCGGCGCTCGTGTGGTGCGGGTGCCTTCGGGAAACAGCAACAGCACGCCGCCGGCGCGCAAATGCGCCACGGATTCTTTGACCATTTGCCGGGACGAGTCATTTCTCACGTAG
This sequence comes from Pseudomonadota bacterium, assembly GCA_030775865.1. GTDB lineage: Bacteria > Pseudomonadota > Gammaproteobacteria > Steroidobacterales > Steroidobacteraceae > Bog-1198. The sequence goes on from JALYIH010000011.1 coordinate 431, forward strand.
CGCGCGAGCCGCGAGCCTGCTCCTAAGAACACATTTTTCATGAGTTCCGATTTCATCACGCAAACCAGATTCGGATGGCGAGTCAGAATGAGCAGCGCATCGATCAGCGCCGGATGGTTCGGAGCCAAAATCAGCGGGGGGCCGTCCCGCAGGGTATCGACTGCGCGCAAATCCAAACGGTACGCACCCGTGAGGATAAGGGACCAGGAGTAGAGGCGAAAGCCAGCCATGATGCCGCGCCGTCCGGCCGCCGTGCCCAGCCGTGCCGGCAGGATGAAATAGAGCGGTAAGGCAAATACCGACCAGGTCAGGCAAATGAGACCCAAAAGGGCCAGGGAACTATACAGCGCGAAATATTCGTAAATGACTTTCAGAAAACGCGGCATCGTCGGTATCAGTCCGGTAGTTCCACGAGCTGTGTTGATTTGCGGATCATCCAGGCGAAACCAAATCCCCCCGTCCAATAGCTTTTGCGCTGAACCAGCGGACTGTCAACAAATGCAGCGCCGGCCAGCGTGTCATAACGCATATACGCGCCCACCCAAAACTTCGCGTATCGCTTGGACAAGGCCGCCAGGGTCTGCGTTCCGGCGTAACCGCCCTCGGCCTGGAATTGCGGCCGCGAAAGGTTCGCAAACTGGGGGGCAACTGAATAAAAATAATCGTGGTAGCGGCGATCCGCGAATAGCGGGCCGGCAAGAAGCCCGAGATTCCAGCCGGGAAGCCCGAATGGGTCCTTCAGATCCACATTGAATCTTGGGCTGAATGTCCATCCGATGATGCGGGGCGAGGATTCAACCGTCGCCGCAGCGCGCAGCGGCATGCGCAGGTCTAATTTTACCTTGCCGCCATCGCTGCGAAATAGATGGAAGTCGAACGATGGGCCCAATTCAACAGTGGACCTCAAATCCGGCATGCCGCTGCGTTCGCGATCGTTGCGCACCGGGGTCGTCAAATTGAAACTCAGATTGATTTCCAGCCAATCTTGATTGAACAGCGTGCCGCGCACGCCGTCGCGATCCGCCTTGAGGAACTTGCCATTATAAACGACATAGGGAACCGGCAGGGGGTAAGCGTGGGTGGTATTCGATCCTCGATAGTCCTCAAAGGCTATCGCGCCTGCGCCCAGCCCGAATTCCCACAAAGGCGCTTCTTTCGCATGCGCGGGCGCCGACCAGCACGCAGCCGCCAGCAGCGCCGCGGTCGCACGCCTGCGCGCAACGCTGTTCATGTCGACCTCGGGCATACACTTCGCCTTGTGGGGGTCCCATCGAGTGAACCCGGGCGACCGCATCCTAGTCTAAGATACTAAGCCATGCATATCTTGATTGTCGAAGATGACGAAGTTGCACGCGATTACCTGGCCAAGGCGCTGCGGGAAGCGGGTCACACTGTGGATGTCGCCGGCAATGGTCTCGAGGGCCTGCACATGGCCTCTTCTGTTGCCGTTGATCTGGCGATAGTCGATCGAATGCTGCCGAAGTTGGACGGACTTGCGCTGGTGCAATCGCTGCGAGCGACGGGCCGTAAGATGCCGGTCCTTATTTTGAGTGCGCTCGGCGAGGTGGACGACAGGATCACCGGTCTGCGTGCCGGCGGCGATGACTATTTGACCAAGCCATACCATATGGCCGAGCTGCTCGCGCGAATCGATGCGCTGGCTCGACGCGGCGACGCGGGCAATGCGGAGCCGAGCACGAAGCTGAAATTGGCGGACCTGGAACTCGACCGCATGACTCGCCGGGTCATGCGCAACGGAAAGAAAATAGAGCTGACCGCCCGCGAATTCCAATTGCTGGAGTTCATGATGCGTCATAGCGGGCAAGTCGTGACGCGCACGATGCTGCTCGAGGGCGTGTGGGATTATCATTTCGACCCGCAAACCAATGTGATCGACGTGCATATCAGCCGACTGCGCCAGGCGATCGACAAGGACTTCGACAAGCCCCTGCTGCACACGGTACGCGGTGCGGGATACAGCCTGCGCGAAGACGAATAGTCTGGTTCCTGGGCGCAAAATGGGACCTGATCAGCGCTTTCTCGGAGTTCTCGATACCTCCCCGTTCCGTATCGCCATCGTCTATTCGATCGTGTTCGCCATCGGCGCCGCCGCGCTCATCTATGCGGTGGATTTTGCCGTCTCGCGCGTGGTCGACGGCAGCACTGACAATTTGATCGAGGCGGAAGTGCAGGGGCTGCGCGAGCAAATGCTGGTGCTCTCGCGCAACGATTTCATCGAGCTGATCGAACAGCGCTCACAAGACCAGGACGTGCGCGGCGCGGTGTACCTGATGGTTGACCCCCAACTGCGGCCCGTGGCGGGAAATGTGCCCGCGTGGCCGAAAGTGGACGCGAACGCCGGCAAGTGGTTTCTGTTCAAGGTATCCGTGCCGTTCGGCGACGAAACACGCGAGCATGAGATGCGCGCACAGCGCTTTCCGCTGCCGGGCGGTTATCGCATGCTGGTGGGACACGATGTGCAGGAGAGGCAGGACGTCAAAAGTCTCATGATGCGCGGCCTGATCACGGCGGTGGTGCTCACGTTGTTGCTGGGACTGGGCGGCGGTTTTTGGATGGGTCGGCGCATTCTGGCGCAGGCGGGAGCGATTTCCGCGGTGGCCACGCAGATCATGCGCGGCGATTTATCGCAACGCTTGCCGGTGCGTGATGCCGACGATGAAATCAACACCTTGGCGCGCGAGATCAACACCATGCTCGACAAAATCGAGCAGCTCACTCTGGGTATGCGTACCGTTCTTGACAGCGCCGCCCACGATTTGCGCACGCCGCTCAATCGGCTGCAGGCCACGGCCGAGGGTGCGATGACCTCACTGGCGCCCGGCTCGGCCGAGCGGCGCGTTCTCGAGAGAGTGACCACCGAGGTGGATCAGATGCGCAGCACTCTGGATGCACTGCTGCGGATTGCGCTTGCGGAGACCGGGACGGTGGCCCGGGAACCGGTGGACCTGTCGGAATTGGTGGCGAGCGTCGTGGAATTGTATGCACCCGTGAGCGAGGAGCGCGGGATCGTGCTCGAGAGTTCGGTGGCGCCGGGAGCGCAGGTGCTGGGCAACCGGCAATTGCTGGCGCAGGCCCTCGCGAATTTGCTCGACAATGCGATCAAATTCACGCCGGACGGCGGCCACATCCGGGTGGTGCTGGACGGATCTGGAAGCGCGCCGGAGGTCATTGTGGAAGACAACGGACCGGGCATACCCGCAGACAAGCGCGAGATCGTGCTCGGCCGCCGTGTGCGCCTCGATGAGGCGCGGAAATTTCCGGGATCCGGTTTGGGCCTGTCTCTGGTGGCGGCGGTGACGAAGTTGCACGGCGCGCATCTGGTGCTCGATGATGCGGGACCGGGCCTGAAGGTTTCATTGAAGTTTTGACGCTCGCAAGCAATATTGAGGAGAGTTTATGTTGAAGTTTTCGGCCTGCGTGATGGGCATCGCCGGCGTGGCCGCCTGCGCCATCAATCAGCCACCGCCTGTGAAGGCAACGGCCCCGCACGCCGCGCTGCGCTCCGGCATCGATCTTCAATACGTGGACAGCTCGGTTCGCCCTCAAGACGATGCGTATCAATACCTGAACGGCAAGTGGCTGCGCAGTTTTCAGCTGCCTCCCGACAAGGCTGTGGTGGGCTCGTTCACGGCCATCGAGGATGCGACCGACGAACAGCTGCGCAGCATCGTCGAGGGTCTCGACCGAACGGCGGCGCCGGGTGACGCGGACGCGAAGAAACTCGCCGACCTGTATGCGAGTTTCATGAACGAGGAGCAGCTCGAAACGTTGGGGTTGAAGCCGCTGCAAGCGGAATTTGCGGCCATCGATGCCATGAGAGACATGAACGCGGTCCCCGCGCTGATTGCCCGCATGAACGCCACCGGCGCGGGGGCGCCGTATGGTTTGGGCATCAATCTGGACGCGAGAAACTCCACGCAGTACGCGGTCACCTTGTTTCAGGGCGGATTGGGCTTGCCGGATCGCGACTATTACTTGAAGGACGACGCCAGGCTCAAAGATGCGCGAACCAGCTATCGGGCGCACATCGAGAAAATGCTGAGCATGGCAGGGGAATCGAAGGCTGCGGCAAGCGCGGCAGCGATCTTAAACCTTGAAACGTCGCTGGCCAAAATTCAGTGGACGCGGGTGGAAGACCGGGATCCCATCAAAACCTACAACAAGACGGCAATCACCGAACTCTCCGCGCTGATGCCGGGATACGATTGGCAACGCTATGTGCGAAGCGCCGGCATCGAGGGCAAGGCCGACTCGGTCATCGTAAGGCAACCGAGCTACTTCACCGCCCTTGCCAGGGTGATGGCGGGCACATCGCTGCCGACGTGGAAGGCATATTTCAAGTGGCGGGTGCTGTCCGCTTCGGCGCCGTATCTTTCAAAAGCCTTTGTCGACGAGCGCTTCGCGTTCACCGGCGGCGTATTGCGCGGCGTTCCGGAAAATCAGCCGCGCTGGAAGCGCGGCATTGTCCTGCTCGACGGCAGCATCGGCGAGGCGCTGGGCAAGCTCTATGTGGCGAAATATTTTCCGCCGCAGCATAAGGCTCGCATGCAGGCACTGGTTCAAAATTTACTCGAGGCCTACCGGCGGGATATCGATACTTTGGATTGGATGAGCGCTGAGACGAAAGTCGGCGCGCAGGCCAAGCTTGCAAAAATGTTGCCAAAGATCGGCTATCCGGACCGCTGGCGCGATTACAGTGCGCTCAAGATTTCGCGCGACGATCTGCGCGGCAACGTGGTTCGAGCCAATGAGTTCGAATACCGGCGCAATCTCGCCAAATTGGGCAAGCAGGTCGATCACGGTGAATGGCGCATGAGGCCGCAAACCGTCAATGCATCCTACAACCCGACTGCCAACGAAATTACCTTTCCAGCCGCGATCTTGCAGCCGCCGTTCTTCGATGCCGCGGCCGATGATGCCGCCAATTACGGGGGTATCGGCGCCGTCATCGGCCATGAGATGAGTCATGGCTTTGACGATCAGGGCAGTCAATTCGATGCGGACGGCAACCTGCATGATTGGTTCACCAAGGCCGATCACGACAAATTTGCCGAAAAGACCAAGGCGCTGGTTGCGCAGTACAACGCCTACGAGCCTGTGCTCGATTACCATGTGAATGGCGCACTGACCCTGGGCGAGAATATCGGCGACAATTCCGGGCTCGCCATCGCCTATAAGGCCTATCGAATATCGCTGGCGGGGCACGAGGCGCCGGTCATCGACGGATTTAGCGGCGATCAGCGGCTGTATCTGGGCTGGGTACAGGTCTGGCGCGGCAAGGTGCGCGAGGCCGAGACGATCCAGCGCATCAAAACCGATCCGCACTCACCGCCGGACGTGCGCGGCACCGCGCCTTTGAGAAACCAGGAAGGGTTCTATGCGGCGTTTGGCCTGAAGCCCGGCGATAAGATGTATTTGCCGCCGGAGCTGCGCGTGAATATTTGGTAAGCGTCAAATTGTCGGCGGCTGACTCGGCTTCCCGTGACGCCTGCGAGGAAGCCTAAGCAACTGAATAGCCTGGGAAAAACAAACCAAAATCTTCCTGGCATAGAACTTGCTCGATTCTAGAGTTGCGGCATATGCCCGCGCCTTGGAATTGAACTATGGCCGACGAAGTTGACGACGCTCCTCCTCCCCCCCCGCCGAAAAAATCGGGCGGCCTGACGGGTAAGCTCGTGAACGGCCTGGGCATGTTCGCCCTGACCCTCGTGGCCGTCGTGGTCGGCGGTTTCATCAATGCCAAGCTGCACCCGCTGCCGGATCTGAAGCTCGACAAGGACGGCAAGATCACGGCCATCGTGCCGGTGGCCGCCGCTCCCAAAGAGGCCGAGGGACATGCCGGCAAGCCGTCCCTGTACTACGCCATCGACCCGCCGCTGGTCGTGAACTTCGAGGACGGTTCGGCGGTGCGTTTCCTGCAAATCTCCATGGAGATCATGGCTCACGACGAAAAAGCCATCGAGAGCGTGCAGAAAAACATCCCCTTGATCCGCAACAATTTGCTGTTGCTGATGAGCAATCGCAACTATCAGTCGATGATGTCGCGCGAAGGGAAGGACAAGTTCCGGCAAGAGGCTCTCACGGAAGTTCGCGCCGTGCAGAAGAAGGAAGGAAGTCCCGACGTGGACGACGTGCTGTTCACCAGTTTCGTGGTGCAGTGATGGACCAAACTCCGGCGCGCATCTCCGACGAAGAGGTGCAGGCATTGCTCGAAAAGAGCGGCAAGGAAACTGCCAATGCCGTTCGGCCCTATGATTTCGCGGCACAGCGCATCAGCCGTACGCAGCTGCCGCTGCTGGAAGTCATCAACAAGAATTTCGCGGATCGTGCAGGGGCTTCCCTTTCCGGATTGCTGGGCCGGGACGCCAGCATGCATTTCGAATCGTTGGAATCGGTGAAGAGCGCCGATTTGCAAGCTTCGTTGCCGGTCCCCGCGACCTTTGCGGTCGTGCGCCTCAAGCCTTTGCCCGGCTTGGCCTACGTCAGCGTGGAGCCCGCGCTGCTGCTGACATTGCTGGACGGCTTCTTCGGCGGTTCGGGGCGCGCAAATGCGGACCCGCAAGCGGCGATCGCCCCCGCCGCACAACGATTTCTTGCGCTCATGCTGCGCAGTTTTGCGGCCGATCTGACTGCGGCGTGGCTGCCGGCCTCGCCGGTCGAATTCGAACTCGTGAAACAGGAAACCAATCCGCGGCTGGTGCAACTGGGCGGCCCGCTCGAATCGGTTGTGGTGGCCAAATTCAACGTGGAATTCGCCGCGCGCAGCGGCCGCATCGACTGGCTGTTGCCAGACGCCTTGCTCAGTCCGATCCGTGACGCGCTTGCCGGAGACGGTGCAGCCGCGCCGGTGCGCGCGCAGCGCGCCTGGGCGCCGGTTCTGACGACGGCATTGCAAGAGGCGCAACTGGATACGCGCGCGATTCTGGCGCAGGCGCAAATCAGCCTGCGTGATCTGGTGCGCTTGTCGCCGGGCGACATCATTCCGATCGAGGCGCCGCAACAGGTCACCTTAATGGCCGGCGACGTCCCGCTGTATCGCGGACGCTTTGGCATCTCGCAAGGGCGCAACGCGCTCAAAATTCTTCCAGGAGCCCCCGTATGAGCCCGCCCGACAAGAGCGCCGCCGTTGCGCGCGCACAATTCAGCGACCTGAGTCCCAACGCTGCCGCCGGCGCAGGACAGGAAATGAATTTGAATCTCATCCTCGATGTCGCAGTGACCCTGGCCCTCGAGGTCGGACGCGCGAAAATGTCGGTGCGTGACTTGCTGCAGCTGGCACCGGGCGCCGTCGTCGAGCTCGATCGTCTGGCGGGTGAGCCGCTCGACGTACTGGTGAACGGGGTACGAATCGCTCGCGGCGAAGTGGTGGTGGTGAACGAAAAATTCGGCATTCGGCTCACCGATGTGGTGAGCGAAACGGAGAGGATGGAGCACGCCAAGTGACTGCGATGGCGCCAATCGCCTCGCCGCTGTCGGTCGGCAGCCTGACGCAGCTTACCTTGAGCCTCGTCGCCATCGTGGCGCTGATCTTTGCGCTCGGCTGGGTATTGAAGCGATTCAAATTGACTGCGCCCCGCGGGTCCTTGGACAGCGAAGTCCTCGATCAACTGTCCTTGGGTCCGCGCGAGCGCATCGTGTTGCTGCGTGTCGGCGACGCGCAGGTGCTGGTCGGCATCGGCGCAAGCGGCATCGTTCCCTTGACTCCGCTGAACACGTCCATCGCCCTGAAAGCCGCCAGTCCCTCGCCGGCATTCGCCGAGCGCTTGCGGGACATGATGAAGCGCCCCGGCGGTACGCCGTGACCTTCAAGCCGCTGCCACCCAAGCGCCATCGATGGTTCGCAATTGCGCTGCTGGCACTGGTGCCGCTCGCGTTGATGCCGCTCGCGGCAGGCGCACAAGCCGCACTGCCCGCCGTCGCGCTCAAGACGGCAGCCGACGGCGTCCAGACTTACTCGCTCACGCTGCAGATATTGATATTGATGACGCTGTTGACGTTGCTGCCGGCAATTCTGCTGGCGATGACGGCATTCACTCGAATCATCATCGTGTTGTCGATTCTGCGCCAAGCGTTAGGGATGGCGACCACCCCCTCGAACCAGGTGCTGACGGGGCTGGCGCTGTTTCTCACCTTCTTCGTGATGGGCTCCACGCTCGAGCAATCGTACGCCTCCGGCATCAAGCCCTACCTGGACGGCCAGCTTGCAGGGGAGATTGCCGTCGATCGCACGGTGGCGCCGCTGAAAAAATTCATGCTGGCACAGACCCGCGAAAACGATTTGCAGCTGTTCTCCAAGCTTTCCGGAAAGGGGCAATTCGCGAGCGCCGATGACGTGCCGCTTTCCGTATTGGTGCCCACGTTCATCACCAGCGAGCTGAAGACCGCATTTCAAATCGGCTTCATGGTGTTCATACCGTTTTTGGTGATCGATCTGGTCGTCGCGAGCGTGCTGATGTCGATGGGCATGATGATGCTGTCGCCGGTCTTGGTTTCCTTGCCCTTCAAGATCATGTTATTCGTGGTCGTCGATGGCTGGACTTTGCTCATCGGCACCCTGGCGTCGAGTTTCCATCAATGACGCCCGAGAATGTCATGGACCTGGCGCACAAGACGCTGCTGGTCACCTCGCTCATTTCCGCGCCGCTGCTGCTCATCGCGCTGATCACGGGATTGGTGATCGGCATGTTGCAGGCGGCCACACAAATCAATGAATCCACCTTGAGCTTCATTCCGAAGCTGCTGATGCTGGTGCTGACCTTGTTCGTCGCCGGTCCCTGGATCCTGCGCGTGTTGATCGACTTTACCCATGATTTATACGCCAGCATCCCGGCAATGATCGGCTAGCCCATGCAACCGCTCACACTGAATGCCGCCGATGTCTCGATGTGGGTGAGCCGAATGTGGTGGCCGGCACTGCGCGTCAGCGGCTTTGTGCTCACGGCGCCTGCGGCCAGCGAGATGGTGGTGCCGGGGCGGGTGAAGATCGTGCTGACCTTGGCGCTGGCGTTCCTGCTGGCGCCCCTCGTTGAGGTTCCTCCGGGCTTGTCGATCTTTTCACCGGCCGGTGTTGTTGCCGCAATGCTGGAATTGCTCATCGGCGTGTCGATCGGCATGGTCGTGCAGCTGACATTCGAAGCGCTGGTGTTCGCCGGCCAGAGCATTTCACTGACCATGGGCTTGGGATTCGCGACGCTGGTCGATCCGCAGCGCGGCGCGCAGCTGCCGGTGCTTGGCCAGATGTTCATGATCTTCGGCACCCTGACCTATCTGTCGATCAATGGGCACCTGATGCTGCTCGGCGCCTTGGCCGAGAGTTTTCATACCTTGCCCATCGGCGCGGCGCATGTCGATGAGGGCTTCCTCATGGCCGTGGTGCTGTGGGGTGCGCGCGTTTTCGACACCGGGCTGCTCATCGCGTTGCCGGCCGTCATTGCCCTGGTGATCGTCAATCTGGCCTTGGGTGTGGTGACTCGCGCCGCGCCGCAGCTCAATCTTTTCGGCATCGGCTTCACCATCACTTTGATGTGCGGCTTCGTCGTACTTTTGTTGGGCTTGGGCGGCATCATGTCAGGCGTTTCCACGCTCATCCACAGCGCACTGATGGCAGTCTCGGAACTGGTCGGCGCGCGGGCACCAGGAGTGCCCTGATGGCCGAATCCGAAATGGGTGGCGAACGCACCGAAGAACCTTCGCAACGACGCCTGCAGGAGGCGCGGGAGCGCGGCCAGATACCACGTTCGCGGGAACTCACCAATTTTGCGGCTATGATCGGCGGCAGCGCGGCGTTCGTGGCAGTCGGCGGGACGCTGGCAGGGCATCTGTCGCAGATGATGCGCCGGTCGCTGTCGATCGACGCGAAATCTCTACGCACGACGGATTCGATGAGCGCCTCGCTCGGCGATGCCGCCATCAGCGCCGTGACCGCCATCCTGCCGGTGTTCGGCGCGCTCATCGGCATGGTGTTGCTGGCCTCGGTGGTCCTGGGCGGCTGGAATTTCAGCACGAAGGCACTGTCCCCGGACTTCTCGCGCCTGAGTCCCCTGGCGGGCTTGAAGCGCCTGTTCGGCCTTCATGGAGTCTCCGAACTGGCCAAGGCGCTGCTCAAGTGCTTCGTGGTCGGCGCCGTTTGCGCGGGAATCGTTTCCTGGATTTTCGGCGACGTGTTGTCCCTCGCCAGAATGGCACCGCAGGCCGCGATTTCTCGAGGCGCGGGCCTGGTGAGCTGGGCCTTCGTCTGGCTGTGCGCTTCGCTCGCCTTGGTGGCGGTCGTGGATGTGCCCTTGCAGATATTCCAGTTCAAGCGCGCTCTGCGCATGACGCGCCAGGAATTGCGCGACGAGTCCAAGGAGATGGACGGCCGCCCCGAAACCAAGCAGCGCATCCGCCAGATGCAACAGACGCTGGCGCGGCGCCGCATGATGCACAAGGTGCCCACCGCCGATGTGTTGATCGTCAACCCGACCCACTTTGCGATCGCGCTGAAGTACGACTCGAAGAAGATGCGGGCGCCGGTGGTGGTCGCGAAAGGTGTCGACTTGGTGGCGGCGAACATTCGGCGCATTGCCGAGGAACATCGGGTGCCGGTGTTCGAGTCGCCGAAGCTGGCGCGCGCGCTGTATCGCTCCACCGACTTGAACAAGGAAATCCCGGCCGGCCTGTATGTGGCGGTGGCGCAAATCCTTTCTTACATTTTCAGGGTCCGCACCCTGAGTCCCACGATCGCCGCGCGCGTCGCGCGCCCGGATCCCAAGGTCGGCGATGAGTACTTAGACGCATGAGTGCGCGCACAACAGCACTGAGCTTCGGCGAGTTCGCCCGCAACGGCTTGGGCGTGCCGGTGCTGGTGATGGCCGTGCTCGCCATGATGGTGTTGCCGCTGCCTGCATTTCTCTTGGACGTGTTTTTCACTTTCAATATTTCCCTGTCGCTGATGATTTTGCTGGCCGTGATTTACGTGCGCCGCGCGCTGGAATTCGCAGCCTTTCCGACCGTGCTGCTGGGCGCTACGCTGCTGCGCCTCGGCCTGAACGTTGCCTCGACGCGCATCGTGCTCATCAACGGACACACTGGAGCGCAGGCGGGGGGCCGTGTCATTGCGGCGTTCGGCCATTTCGTGGTCGGCGGCAACTATGCCGTGGGCATGGTGGTGTTCACGGTACTCGTGATCATCAATTTCGTCGTGATCACCAAAGGCGCCGGACGCATCTCGGAGGTCAGCGCGCGCTTCACGTTGGACGCGATGCCGGGGCGGCAAATGGCGATCGATGCCGATTTGAACGCGGGCATCATCACGCAGGCTGACGCCATCACTCGCCGGCAGGAAGTCCGCGAGGAGGGCGATTTCTACGGCGCCATGGACGGCGCCAGCAAATTCGTCCGCGGCGATGCCATCGCCGGTATTCTGATCGTCTTCATCAATCTGTTCGGCGGCACCATCATCGGTGCAGCACAGCATGGCATGTCGCTCGCCGATGCGGGCCGCACCTATGCGCTGCTCACGATCGGCGATGGTCTGGTGGCACAGATACCCGCGCTGCTGCTGTCCGTGGCAGTGGCCATTCTGGTCACGCGCGTCTCGCGACCGCATGACATGAGTCAACAGATCATGTCGCAGGTGCTGGGCCAGCCCCGGGCGTTGGGCGTCACCGGCGGCATCCTCGCGCTGCTCGGCATCATCCCCGGAATGCCGAATTTCGTGTTCCTGTCGATGGCGGCCCTGTGCGCCGTCGGCGCCTACTTTTTGAGCAAGCGTCGCTCGGCCGCCGCGGTGATCGCCATTGCGCCGGCCGCGGCACAAGCGGTTCCCTCGGAGCACAAAGAACTGTCCTGGGATGATGTCGAGGCGGTGGACCTCATCGGTCTGGAAGTCGGCTATCGCTTGATTCCTTTGGTCGACCGCAACCAGGGCGGGGAGCTCATGGGGCGCATCAAGGGCGTGCGCAAGAAACTGTCGGAAGATCTTGGCTTCCTCGTTCAGGCTGTGCACATACGCGACAACTTGGAACTGGGTCCGAACTCCTATCGCATCACCATTCTCGGCGCGCCCGTGGGTGAATCCGAAGTGTTTCCGGATCGAGAGCTGGCCATCAATCCGGGGCAGGTCACAGGTAGCATGCCGGGTTCCGCGACCAAGGATCCGGCCTTCGGCTTGGATGCGATTTGGATCGACAAGTCGCGGCGGGAGCAGGCGCAGGCTCAGGGCTACACGGTAGTGGACGCGAGCAGCGTCATCGCAACCCACTTGAGTCATCTGCTGCAGTCTCACGCACATGAACTGTTGGGCCACGAGGAAGTGCAGCAGCTGCTGAACCGCTTGGGCAAATCCGCGCCCAAGCTGATCGAGGACCTGGTGCCCAAACTGCTGCCGATGAGCGTGGTCGTCAAAGTGCTGCAGTATCTGTTGCTGGAGCGGGTGCCCATACGCAACCTGCGCACCATCTGCGAGACTCTTGCGGAACTCGCGCCCAAGACTCAAGACCCGGTAGCGCTGGTGGCGGCGGTGCGCGTGGCTCTCGGCCGCACCATCGTGCAGAACATCGGCGGGCTGCGCGAAGAACTGCCCGTCATCACCCTGGATCCTGCGCTCGAGCAAGTGCTGCAAGATTCGATGACCGGCGGCGACGCCTCGCCGGGATTCGAGCCGGGGCTCGCCGACAGAATTCAACAGACGCTGGGCGATAGTGCGCGCCGCCAAGACGCCGCCGGCGAACCGGCGGTGCTGTTGGTCGCGCCGAAGATTCGTCCCTGGATCGCCCGATTGATGCGCCATTCCACGCCCTCGCTCGCGGTGCTTGCCTACAACGAGATTCCGGAAAACCGCCGCATCCGCGTCATCGCGGCGGTGGGCCGTTGATGATTTGCTTGATTCACGGAGACTGATATGAAGATAAAACGATACACGGCGGTCAGCATGCGCGCGGCGCTTGCCCAAGTGCGGGCGGAGCAGGGGCCGGATGCCGTTATCCTCTCGACTCGCCGCGGCGACGAGGGCATCGAAGTCATCGCTGCCGTGGATTACGACGAAGCCTTGTTTGTCGATGCCAATCGGCAGCGGGCGGCGCCGCCGGTCATGCCGGTTTCAATCATCGCACCGCCGGCACCGGTCGCAGCCAAGGCACCGATGGCGCCCAAGGCGCCGGTCGCGGCCACACCGCCGGCAGCTCCCGCGGCGCTGCGAACCGCGGCAGTGCCGGCCATGCCGCAGCGCATGACGCAGCGACCTTCGGCCGCTGCGGACGCGGGTTACGGTGCCATGCAACGCGAACTGCAGGATCTTCGGCTATTGCTGCAGACCGGATTGGCGGGCATGACCTGGAGCGACAAGCGCCTGCGCGAACCTTTGCAGGCGCGCGTGCTCGAAGAGCTGTCGGCGATGGACATCGCGCCGGACGTGGCCATGGCATTGGCGGCGCTCACTCCGCGCCGCACGAGCCTCGAGGATCCATCGCACATCCCGCTGGCCTTGCTGGTCAAGCACCTGCCGGTGGTCAACGACATGACGTGCATCAGCGGCGGCATCACCGCCGTGGTCGGTCCCACCGGCGCGGGCAAAACCACGACGATCGCCAAACTTGCCGCACGCTGGTGCATGCAGCATGGCAGCCAGGATCTGGCTTTGGTCAGCACCGACGGTTATCGCATCGGTGCCCGCGAGCAGCTGAATACGTATGCGCGCATTCTTGGCGCGCCCATGCACGCCGCCAACAGCGGCAGGGAATTGGGTGCCGTGCTGCAGCGGCTCAAATCCAAGAAATTGATTTTGATCGACACCGCCGGCATGGGACCGCGCGATGTTCGGCTTGCCGAGCAGTTGGCGGCGCTGAAATTGGGTGCGGCACGTGCGCGCGTGCTGTTGGCGCTGCCGGCGCAGGGCGAAGGTCACGCGCTCGAGGAAATCGTTCATGCCTTTGCGGGAGTGACTCCCGCCGCCTGCGTGCTCACCAAGGTCGATGAAGCGGCGAGTTTGGGTGCCGCAATTTCCGTCGCCTTGCGCCACAAATTGAAAATCGCCTACGTTTGCGACGGGCAGCGCGTACCGGAAGACTTGCACGCGGCGCATCTGAAGCGAGTGTGGCTGATTCGCGCAGCTTTGCGGCTCAAGGAGCGCATACCGCCCACTCGAGACGAAGCGTCACTGGCGCGCGCCTTCGGCGGAGCACCTATCCATGCGTGACATCAGACTCTCACCTGAGCGAGCCCTGGCACTGGCAGAACTGAATGCATCGCGTCCCGTCAAGGTCATCGCGGTAACGGGGGGCAAAGGAGGCGTGGGCAAGACCACGGTCTCAGCCAACCTGGCGGTGTCCATCGCCGCGCAAGGGCGCGATGTCATGCTGGTGGATGCCGACTTGGGGCTGGCCAACGTGGATGTCGTGCTCGGGCTTCACACCCGCTACCATCTGGGCCACGTCATTCAGGGCGAATGCTCGCTGGAAGAGGCGATCATCACCGGTCCGCACGGGCTGCAAATCGTACCGGCCGCATCCGGCATTAAACGCATGGCGACCCTGTCGCCCGCCGAGCACGCGGGTATCATCCGCGCGTTCAGCGATCTGTATCACCAGATCGAGGTACTGGTGGTGGATACCGCGGCGGGGCTGCACGACAGCGTCATGACCTTCAGCCAGGCGGCGCATCACGTTGTCGTGGTGGTCTGCGACGAACCCGCTTCGATCACCGACGCCTATGCGCTCATCAAGGTATTGAGCCGCGAGCACGGCGTACAACGCTTTCAAGTTTTGGCGAACCAGACCCGCCGGTCCGGCGAGGGACCCGATCTGTTCCAGAAGATAGCGCGGGTTTGTGACCGGTTTCTCAATGTGACGCTGGAGTTCGCCGGTTCCGTACCTTTTGACGACTACCTGCGCCGGGCCGTGCAACGGCAGACGGCCGTCGTCGATGCCTACCCGGCATCAATTTCGTCCATTGCACTCAAGAATCTGGCCTCTAAAGCCGATAAGTGGTCTGTGCCTCAAGGGGCACGAGGTCACCTTGAGTTCTTTGTCGAACGAATGGTCGGGGCCAGGATTGCTCCCGCGACGGTATTGCAATGAGAGCAAGTACACAGTACACGAACACGCAAAAACGCGGCGCGAAACCGGTTATAGACGATCATGTCCCCATCGATCAGGTGCCCCAGCAGGAATTGGTGTTGAGGCATGCCGATTTGGTGAAGCGTATTGCCTACCACTTGGTCAGCCGCATGCCGCCGAATGTGGAGGTCGACGATTTGATCCAATCCGGGATGATCGGACTTCTGGACGCGGCCAAGCATTACTCGGCGACCAAGGGCGCCAATTTCGAGACCTATGCCGGCATCCGCATACGCGGCGCCATGCTCGACGAAGTTCGCAAATCCGATTGGACGCCGCGCTCCGTGCATCGAAACATGCGCGAGATGGCGGACGTCATTCGCAAGATCGAGAACGCCAAGGGACAGGATGCGACGCCGACCGATATCGCCGGGGGCCTCGGCGTCTCCATCGAGGATTACCACAAGCTGGTGCAGGACGCCGCAAGCTGCCGGTTGTTCAGTTTCGATCAAATGGGATCGAGTGAGGATGAGTCGAGCCCCGCCGATCACGCGCGCGACGAAGGGCCGGGTCCTTTGGATGACATCGAAGACGCCGGATTTCGCGGCGCACTCGCCGGAGCCATCAACACGCTGCCGGAGCGGGAAAAACTGGTGCTTTCCCTGTACTACGATGAGGATATGAACTTGCGAGAAATCGGTGAGGTGCTCGAGGTCTCGGAATCCCGCGTGTGCCAGATTCACGGTCAGGCACTGGTGCGCTTGCGGGCGCGGTTAACGGAGTGGCTGTCGCCGAACTGATCCGATGGATATATTAAGCATCATAGGCATCGTGCTTGCGCTGATAGCGATCATCGGCGGCGCAATCCTCAAAGGCAGCAGCGCCGGCGCACTGGTAGGCAGCGCGGCATTCGTCATCGTCGTCGTGGGCACGCTTGCCGCCAGCCTGGTGCAGACACCCATGGCCACATTTTTGCGGGCCTGGAAAATCGTTTCCTGGGTGTTCAAGCCTCCGGTGAACAATCCGGCGGCCATGATCGAAAAGATAGTCGAGTGGAGCAATATCGCGCGCAAGCAGGGTTTGCTCGGCTTGGAATCCGCGGTGGAGGGCGAGAAGGACGAGTTCCTGAAAAAAGGCCTGCAGTCCTTGGTGGATGGCGGCGAGCCGGATGCGATCCGCTCCAGCATGGAAATCGAATTGGGCACCATGGAGCACTTCGACACACAGGCCGCCAAGGTATTCGAATCCATGGGCGTTTACTCGCCCACGCTCGGCATCATCGGTGCGGTGATGGGGTTGATGGCCGTCATGCAGAACCTGAATGACCCC
>JALYIH010000012.1 GCA_030775865.1 Pseudomonadota bacterium
TGGAGCGGGTGATGGGAATCGAACCCACGTGATCAGCTTGGAAGGCTGACGTTCTACCATTGAACTACACCCGCACTCCGTAGAAGCCAATGGCACAACCCCACATCCTTCGCTGGTGGAGGGGGTAGGATTCGAACCTACGAAGGCATAAGCCAGCAGATTTACAGTCTGCCCCCGTTGGCCGCTTGGGTACCCCTCCTTAAAATGAGCCGCGTATTTTGCGGTGCGCTTCACCGAGTGTCAATGTCAACTCGGAACGAAACTTTGGCCGACCGACATTAAATCCTCAGTCTGTCCGTTCTATTGACTCTATCTTAAGATACATATATCGTAAGATACATCATACAACATATCGAGCGACACCATGCATCGTTTCTATCATTTCATTGGACGCCACCGCGGCCACCCCGGATTCGGCCACTTTGGCAGGGGATTCATGAGTGGCGGCATGGGCGGACGCGGATTCGGCATGGGCCGCAAACTTGGGTCGGCGGATTTGCAGCTGCTGATATTGAAGCTGCTGGACGAAAAGCCGCGCTACGGCTACGAGATCATCAAGGAGTTGGAGGAGCGCTCGAAGGGTTTCTATGTCCCGAGCCCCGGCATGGTCTATCCCGCCCTGACTTATCTTGAGGAGCTCGGCCACGCGACCGTGGCGGCCGACGGCGCACGCAAGCTGTACAGCATCACGGCGTCCGGGAAAGAACACCTGGCTAAAAACCTGGCTGCGGCCGACGCACTGTTCACGCAATTCGGGCGGGTGGGCGAGCGTATGGATCGGGTGCGCCGCGCGCTCGACGCCGAAGATGGCGGCGATGAGTCTGAGACCGATCATGAACGCCGCGGCTCGCGCGAACTGCACCGGGCGCGGCGCGATCTCAAACTCGCGTTGCTCGACAAGTGGCATAGCTCGCGCGAAGAACAACAGCGCATCGCCGCGATACTCGTCCGCGCCGCTGCGGAAATCGCCGGCAGGTAACGCCTACCTCAAGTTCGACTCGAACAAACGGTAAATCCGCTTGTATTCGTCGAGCCAGGAATCGGCATTCGTGAAGCCATGGCGATCGAGAGGGTACGGCGACATGGTGAAATTGTCTTTGTGCAATTCGATCAAGCGCTCATAAAGGCGCATGGAATCTTCGAACAACACATTGTCGTCTATCACGCCGTGACAAATGAGCAGTGGATCGCGCAGGCCCGCGGCGAATTCGATGGGTGATGAGCGCGCATAGGCGATCGGGTCGGTCTGCGGATCGTTCAAGATTCCCGACGTATAGCCGTGATCGTATTGCATCCAATCCGTTACCGGACGCAGCGCCGCGCCGGCGGCAAATTCGCCGGGGGCGCGGAACAGCGCCATCAGGGTCATGAAGCCTCCGTAGGAACCGCCGTAGACCCCGATGTGTTTCGCATCGGCACCTGCCTGCTCGACCAGCCACTTCTTGGCGTCCAGCAGGTCTTCCAATTCCGGGGTTCCCATCTGCCGATAGATGGACGTGCGCCAATCGCGGCCATAGCCCGCCGAAGCCCGGTAGTCCAGATCCAGTACCACATACCCCTTGTGCGCCAGCAAATTGTGGAACATCTGCTCACGGAAATAATAAGAGTAGCGCAGGTTCACGTCCTGCGTATATCCGGCGCCATGAACAAACAGCACAGCCGGCTTGTTCGCGGATGTATTGCCCGGCTCACGATAGAATTTGGCGTAAACAGCTCCGCCGAAATGCGTGGAGGGAATCCTGACGATTTCCGGCTGAATCCAGACCATGGACTTGTAGTCGGTGGTACGCGTATCGGTCAGTTCATGCGGCGTTCCTGAACCGTCGGCATTGGCCACGGCGAGCTGCGAACGCAGGTAAGGCGTCGAGTGCGTCAACAGCAATCGTTTGCCGCCCACATCCAGCTCGGCCTTCTCGACTCCTTGCATCTGCGTCAGGCGCTGCAACGGCCCGCCGGCGCTCGGCACGCGGTACGCATCGTACGAATAGGGTGCGGTGGCATTGCTGAGCACGTAGAACCAGCGGCCGTCGGCGGAAAGCTGCGCCGCCGAAACTTCGAATGGGCCGTGGGTCAGGGCTCGCGGCTCGCCGTGTAGCGCCTTGATGTACAAATGGGCATAGCCTGACTCCTCGGACTCGTACCAGAGCGCGCGATTGTCCTTGAGCCAACCGAACTCATTGAACGACCAATTGATCCAGGCAGGGTCCGTCAAGCGGTGCTGAGCGACCAGCGAATAATCGGCAAAGTCGACGCTCGCCAGCCAGCGGTCCTTGTGATCGATCGAAAACATCTGGATGGCGACGGCATTGCCGTCCGCGCTCCAGATGACACGGCCGTTGACCGCGTCCGGCTCATCGCTGACCACCCAGACCCCGCGCGCTTTGCGCTCGTTGTTACCGGCGGCCGGGGCGCTCTGCTGCGCAGCCACCAATTTGGCGTTCTCCTCACGGACGGATTTCAAAGGGTCGTCATAGATCCCCGGCAGCTTATCGAAGGGCAGCGCATGCGCGGTATGGTCCGCTAGATTGAGCAGCCACAAGGCTTGCGGCGCCGACGGGTTGCGGCCCGCACGCAGGCGTTCCTTTTCGAATTCCTCGTAGCCTGATTCGGTGACGTAGCGGGTGAGCTGGCCTTCCCTGCCCTTCAGGTGCGATTTGGCTTCGGTGATGACCATCATCCAGCGTCCATCCGGCGATAATTCGGTGTCGCGAATGATCAGCTCGTCACCCAGATAAAAAGGCAGTACGGAGCGCGTCGAATCGCCTTTCTGCAGCGCCTCCTCGTGAAAGCGGGTGAGTTCGGCCTCGTCGTGCAATTTCTTTAGCGTCGAGAATGTGCGCAATTGCATGTCGCGCAAGTCATCCGTTGCCGGCGGTGCATTCGGATCCTTTTCCGCCTTGACGATGGCAGCCGGCGCGGTCACGCCGCTGCCGAAGTCGTGCACGAACCAGTCATTGTCCACGCGAAAACTCAGTAGCCTGCCGTCGGCCGAAAACTGCGGCGCCGATTTGTTCTGCGGCGAGCGTGTGATCTGCGTCAAGCGGCCGCCGGCCAGGTCACGAACGAAGACGTCGCGGTTTCTGACGAAGGCGGCGCGCTTGCCGGCACGATCGTAAACCGCAGGCGCATCGGCATCGGCCATGGCGGCGGCGTCCAGAACCTGATCCCGATTGCTCTTAGGATCGATTCGATGCAAATCACTGATGGGCGAACCTGAGCGCTTCAGCGAGTAGTACACCGCGCGACCGTCGGCAGACCAGTAGGCATCCCTCACGGGTGACCCGATCCAATCCGGATCCGCCATGATTCTCTCGAGCGTAAGATCCGGCTGCGATGCGGCGGTTGGCGGCGCAGCCATTGCTGCGAAGCCCACGCCACATGCCGCCATCGAAAGCGCCGACAACAAATATTTCATTGATATCCACCTGTCTGAATTGTTCTTATCGTAGCGCACACGCCGAGCCTCGTCGGCGCAGCCGGCAAGGTTCGCCACTATGCAGGAGGACGATCCGGCGCAGGGGGCGTTGGGGGCCGGGTGTCCGGGCGCCCGCAATGCCACCCTCGCTCAGGCGGTCTTCTTGCGCCCGTGCAACCGCGTGACCAGATCGGCTTCAACGCGACTCAAGCCGAATTGCTGAATGAGTCTCCCGGAATCGGTGCCCTGGCGGGCCGAGTCGATTGCCTGATCAAAGGATTGCGCCGAGCCGCGCTGTTCAACCCGCTCAACTCGTTCAGCGACCCCGGCGTATTCATGTTCGATGCGCTTGACCCGCCGCCCTGTTTTCAAACTGCTGGAGGCCGTCAGCTCCAGTTCACGGCGCATCGCCGTGAGATTCGATTCGACCTCTACGCAGCGCGCTTGCCAGCGGCGGTTCGCTCGCGACATGAGAAAAACTGCCAGCACCGCGCAGAGTCCCAGCAGCACGCCGGCAACGTCGAGGATCGCATGGATATTCATCAGATTCGTATTGATCATCAGGCGTATTCGTCGATCTGTGATTTTGGCGGTCGCAGCGTGTTGGGCGTGTCGGCGGATTTCGAGGCAGGTGTGTCAGGACCTTGGTCCGAGCGTTGCCGGCGTTCTTTGTCATCCTTGGAAGTTCGTCTATCCCCAAGGGGGAGAACGGGATACAGGCCTGAATTGCTTAAGCCGTCGACTTCACTCATGGCGTGGCTCGCTCATTCGGATTTTCCAGGTGCTGCCGGTTCTGCGGCTTTCATGAGTACGGTTTTATCCAGGTCGGCGGGCGGCACCCGGTAGAGCAATCGGTTCGTCGAGCTGCTGGCATCGGCCAATTCAAGACCCGGCCCCACGGTCGCGGGGGTACCGCTCGTGGTCCTTGCGGTCGTCGTATCGGCGGGCGACACCGCTTCAAGCACCAACACGGCGACGCGTCGATTTGCATTGCGGCCTTCGCTCGAATCATTCGGCTGTCGCGGATGAAATTCGCCGAAGCCGACGATTTCGAGCCTCAAAGGATCGATACCCTGTTTGGTGAATTGATGCACCACGCTCGCAGCGCGGGCGGCCGACAATTCCCAATTGGATGGAAACGGCCCCGTGTGAATCGGCCTATCATCCGTGTGGCCCTCGACACGGATCGGATTCGGGAAGGGCTTCAAAACCTCCGCCAGTTTATCCAGCACGGGTTCCGCGGCCGTCGAAAATGCGCCGGCGCCGCTTGGAAACAAAATGTCCGTGTTGATCTCGATTTCCAGCCACATGCTTTCCCGCCTCACGGTAATCAGCTTGGCATCGATCAATGCGCGCATCGCGTCCTGCACCTGACGCTCCATGCGGATCAAGGACCCGGACGCCTCCGGCGGCGCCGCGATGACATGTGGGCTGGGGTTGTTCTCCTGACTTTTGATCTTGATGAGCGCGGTCGGCGTGATCCCGATCAAGGGCTTGTCGCCGCCTTTGCCTTGCTCCGGCTCGCCAAGGTTCACCGGCCGCATGCTCTTCGGCGCGCCGTTGAATGCCGCAATCATCGCATCGGAGAGAACTCTAAATTTCCCCTCGTTGACCGACGACATGGCGTACATCACGGTGAACAACGCAAACAGCAACGTCACCAGATCGCCGTAGGGGATGGCCCAGGCTTCGTGGTTCACATGATCTTCGTGCTTTTTCTTGCGGGCCATGACGTGCTGTTAGCGGTGAAAATACCCTTGCAATTTTGATTCGATGTTGCGGGGATTTTCGCCCTGCGCGATGGCGATGAGACCCTCGATAACCATGGTTCGAACCTGCGATTGGCCATGGATCACCGCTTTCAGCTTGTTGCCCATGGGCAGGAACAAGAGATTGGCGAAAGCGATGCCGTAGATGGTTGCGATAAAAGCCGCCGCTATGCCGTGGCCCAGTTTCGAGGGGTCATTCAGGTTCTGCATGACGGCCATCAACCCCATCACCGCACCGATGATGCCGAGCGTGGGCGAGTAAACGCCCATGGATTCGAATACCTTGGCGGCCTGTGTGTCGAAGTGCTCCATGGTG
>JALYIH010000013.1 GCA_030775865.1 Pseudomonadota bacterium
GGTGTTGAGCACCACGGGCAGCAGGCTGTACATGCACAGCGCCGCCAGGGCCGGTTTCATGCCGACGCCGAATAGCGGAATGAGAAAGCACAGCAGCGCCAGCGAAGGCACCGTTTGAATGAGCGCGCTCAAGATGAGGATGGCCTGGCCTGCGGCGTGAAAGCGAACCGCGGCCATCCCCAAGGGGATGCCGACCAGAACCGAAAACAACAGCGAGATGCCGACCAACCACAGATGCTCTCGCGTCCGCTGCAGGATACTGCTTTTCAAGCTCTGCGAACGCGGCGCCTCGGATCCCAGATGCTGCGCGGCAATTGTCGCCAAGCTTAAGTGCTGAATGTCGGCCTGCGCGTTCATGTCGATCATGGACTGTGCGCTGATCGAATTTTGCAAAGCGAGCAGCGCCTGCCATTCGCGGGGATGCCCTTCGGTAAAGGCTTTGCGTGCCACCCAAACCGCTTGGTACACCGGAAAATATCCACGATCGTCCTTGAGCACCCTCAAGCGGGATTTCTCGATCTTCGCATCGGTGGAATACAGGTCGATCAAGTCCACCGCGCCGTCATCGATCGCTTGATACGTGAGGCTATGCTCCATGCGGTTTACGTGTTGAGGCGCGAAGTGCAGGTGATAAGCCGCGGCCATTCCCAAAAATCCATCCTTGCGATCCATGAATTCGTAGCTGAATGCGGCACGGATACCCGCTTCGATGCCCGCCAAATCGCTGATGGCATGCAGATTGTGTTGCTCGGCGAAGGCTCCCTTCACGGCCAGCGCGTAGCTGTCATCGAATCCCAAGGGGCCCGACATCACCAGATTCATCGCGAGCAGCGCCTGCTGAATGGCGTCGATGGATTTCAAGTCCGGACGCTTGAGGATGGCTTCCGTCAGCGTGCCGGTGTAATCCGCATACACATCGATCGCCCCGCTCTTCAAGGCTTCGAACAGTATCCCGGTGCTGCCCATGCCCAGCTTTCGCGTCACCGGTGTTTTTGATGCGGCCTCCATGGCCTGTGCCGCGATTTCGCCCAGCACATAACCTTCCGTAAACGCCTTGGAGCCGACGACGATGGGTTCGGCCGCCATTGCCCCGCCGCCCACTGCGCCTTCGGGCATGAGCCCGAGCATGGCCGTGAGCACACCTGCTGCTGCGACGCCCATCGCCCTGCGCCTCATGCGACTTCCGCCGCGTCCGGCAAGGTGCGCTGTGCGTTGATGAACAGCGTGACGAAGGGATCGGCGGGATGCAGCAGCAATTCCCGATAGGTGCCGCTTTGCACGACCCTCCCCTCATGCAACAGCGTGATTTTCTCCGCCAGATACACCGCCTCGCCGAGATCATGGGTGACCAGGAGCACCGTTTTGGCCAAGCGTTGGAAAATGGATTTCAATTCCTGCTGCAGGCTGCGCCGAATGAGCGGATCCAGCGCCGCCATCGGTTCGTCGAGGAGCATGACCTGAGGATCCATCATGGCGGCGCGCATGATGGCCACGCGTTGTTGCTGGCCGCCGCTCATCTCAAAGGGGAAACGGCTGAGCACCGCGGCGTCCAACTCGACCAGCTTGCGCAATTCCTCGACGCGAGCGGTGATCCTTTGCTTCTCCCAACCCCGAAAGCTGGCAATCAACGAGACATTGTGAAAGCCCGTGATGTGCGGAAAGAGGCCGCCATCCTGAGGGACATACCCGATTCGATCGGCCCATTGAACGGGGCTGAATGAGAGCAGCGCCTGGTCATTGATCTTGACGTAGCCCGTATCGAAAGGAATCAGCCCCAAGGTGATCCTCAACAACGTGGTTTTTCCGGAGCCGCTGGAGCCGATCAGGGCATGCGTGGCGCCTTGGGGAACGTTAAGGTTTACATCGCACAGCACGGGCCTGCCCTCAAAGCGTTTGTTGATTTTTTGCAGCGTCAGCATGGGCGCGCCATTTCGCTCATTGGGCACTTAAACACTTTCCACCGGTTGCGTCATGACTGCCTACGGCTATACGATTCCTGCGCTTTCATTGCAAGTTTTTGGGGAAACATCATGGATTTAGGCATACGCGGGCGAACCGCCATCGTCTGTGCATCGAGCCAGGGATTGGGAAAGGGCTGCGCGCAAGCGCTCGCCGAAGCCGGCGTCGCGCTCATTATCAACGGACGCAATCAGGCGCTTCTGGAGCAGACCGCACAGGAGCTTCGGCAAGCCTGGGGGGTTTCCGTGACGCCCGTGGTGGCCGATGTGTCCACCGCCGAAGGCCAGGCGGCACTGCTGAAAGCCTGCCCCACTCCCGACATTCTCATCAATAACAACGGCGGACCGCCGGTGCGTAATTTTCGCGAGTTGGACCGCAAGGCCATGCTCGACGGTGTGACTATGAACATGGTGACACCCATCGAACTCATTCAAAAAGTCATCGATTCCATGTCGGCGCGCGGCTTCGGCAGGATCGTCAATATCACCTCGGTCAGCGTGAAAATGCCCATCATCGGGTTGGACCTATCGAGCGGCGCACGGGCCGGTCTCACCGCGTTCATGGCCGGAGTCGCCCGCAGCGTGGCAGACAAGAACGTGACCATCAACAATCTATTGCCGGGCAGCTTCGACACCAAGCGCCTGCGCGGCAATTTGAGTCTGGCCGCCAAGCGCAGCCAGGTGAGCGATGAAGAGGCCGCGGCGCGCTCCATGGCGAACATACCTGCCAAGCGTTTCGGTACGCCGGCGGAATTCGGCCAAGCTTGTGCGTTCCTATGCAGCGTGCACGCCGGTTTCATGACCGGACAGAACATCTTGTTGGATGGCGGGGCCTACCCAGGGGCGTTTTAATCGACCATATCGGTTTGAGCCCATCCGGCCGGAGCGCCTAATTCGCGCATGCGCGATTGCAAGTCTTTGCGAAATCGCCGGCTCAAACGCAATTTGCGTCCGCCGTCGAGGATCACCTCGTATTCGCCCGCCGCGTCGATTTGCAGCGCCTTGACCCTGCGCAAATTGACGATGGTCGAACGATGAATGCGGCAGAAGATGTGCGGATCCAGCTCCCGTTCCATCTCGGTCATGCTCTTGCGCAACAAATGAGATCGGGTGCCTAGATGTAAACAGACGTAGTAGTCCGCCGCCTCCACCCAATCGATGTCCGGAATCTGGACGTAGGCGACTTGCCCCGCGCTGCGCACGATGAGGCGCGGGGTTTCGGGCGGCGGCAACGGTTCCTTGGCGGCGATTTTTTCCCTGGCGCGCTGCATCGCCAAATGAAAGCGGGCATCATCGAAGGGCTTCAACAGATAATCAAGCGCACCGGCATCGAACGCACGCAGCGCGTAGTCATCATAGGCGGTGACAAAAACGATGACGGGCAGCGGTCCATCGGCTTCCAGCATTTTGAGGACCTCGAATCCGCCGCACTCCGGCATCTGAACGTCGAGAAACACGAGATCCGGCCGCGCAGTTCGAATCTGCGCCACGGCCTCGGTGCCTGACCCGCATTCCTGGATCGACTCTATATCGGTGTCTTTGCGCAGCAGCACGGTCAGATTGCTGCGCGCCAGAGGTTCGTCATCGACAATGAGCGCGCGAATCTTGGCGGGACGCGCGGTCATCACGCCTCGCAGTATGGCAGTGCGACGGATACTTGCACGCCGGTGATTCCATAGTTTTCCAGCCGCAGCTCGAACTCGCTGCCGTAGAGAAGCTCAAGGCGCGTGCGCAAATTCGACAGCCCGATGCCATTCTTGACTGAGCATCCATCTCTGTCCAGCAGTGGGCCGTCGTTATAGACGCTCAAGTGAAGCATGCCATCTGCGCGCGATGCGGCGACGCGCACTTCTCCAGCCTGCGCCCGCATCGCAATCCCATGCTTGATGGCATTTTCGGCCAAGGGTTGCAGGATGAGGCTCGGAATGCGCGCCTCGCGCAGCTCATCGGGTATTTGCAGGTCCATTTTAAGGCGCCCCGCAAAACGTACCTGTTGAATCTGGAGGTACTTATGGAGGAACTCAACTTCCTGCGCCAGGCGTACCCGAGCATCGATGCTGCTATTCGCGACCCGCCTCAAGAAATCGCTGAGTGCCACGATCATGCTCACCGCAGCGTCGTTCTTATTTTCGCGCACCAAGCCGGATATGGAATTGAGCGTGTTGAAAATGAAATGCGGTTCGATCTGGCGCTGCAAGGCATTCAGTTGGGCATAGGACAGCTGCTCGTTGAGACGCGCCGTATCGGTTTCCTGCGCGGCCGCCCGCGCTCTGGAATCGAGCAAGTACGTGACCGCCAGAATGGTGGTGTAGAGAATGAAAGCCGGCAATAGGCCGCCGGAGAACTTCAGGGGCCACGTGGCGAGGAAGGGACTTGATTTGAAGTCGGGCATCCAGGGCTGCAACAGTACCTGCAGTGCAGTCGCCCAAGCAGACGCAGCCAAGTCGATCGCGATGATGGCAGCAAGATGTATCAACGCCTGTCTGGGCTTGCGGAAGAAGGGATAACGTCGGCCCAAGTGAACCACAATGGGCGTGGCCAAGGCCCAGGGAACCCAGGCAACCATCAGGGCGAGAAACATCTTTACCCACGAATGATGCATCCCTTCGTGGCGCATGGTGAACACGTTCTGCGTGGCGTCCAAAATGCCCAGCCCCGCCCACAGCCCTGCGATCCAGAGCCAGTTGTACGAACTCCTTCCCTTGGTGGGGACTGCCATGCTGTGTCGAATCGTACTCCACCTGAGTTTGTTCGCAGCAGCACTATGCAGCGAATCAGCAGATGCGTGCAGTAAGCGGACTGGCAGCAGCCTTGCCGCCCTCGTACTGAGGCCATGGCGAACGCGTAGCCTCGCTTTGATCGGAGCGGCGTAGGTGATCGCCGCCCCTACGGCTAAGGGGTATAGGACTGATATCATTGGCTCAATAGATCTTCAAATTGCTTTAAGGAGAATTCTGATGCGCGGATTCGCCGGTCTCATCGCTATCATCAGCGGCTTGTCTCTCGGCACGGCAGCCGCGGCCGCCGACATCGACTGGGGCAAGGTCGATCAGGCCCTGGGCAAACCCGGCACCAACCAACCCGGCGGCGTGCATAAATACGGCCTGCCGCGAAGTGACCTGAAGATTACCGTTGACGGCGTGGCCATCAAACCCACTCTCGCGCTCGGCTCGTGGATCGCTTTTATTCCGACGGGAGGCGGCGCGATGTTCATGGGTGATCTGGTGCTGACTGACACGGAGATCAGTCCCGTGATGAAACGGCTCACGGACGATGGCATCGAGATCACCGCCGTTCACAATCACCTGCTACGTACCTCGCCGGCGGTCTTTTATATGCACGTCGGTGGCCACGGGGATCCGGTTAAACTCGCGCAGACGCTGCATGCGGCATTGGCGTTGAGTCAAACACCGTTTGCCGCCGCGA
>JALYIH010000014.1 GCA_030775865.1 Pseudomonadota bacterium
AAGGTACGCTGGCTTACACGCGCGAACTTACGCTCGATCTGTCGCCTCTGCCGCGCGCAAAGGTGCTCGGTGTGGTGAATTTTGCCACGTTCCATGATGCCATGGACTCGGCGCAGCACATCGTCAAGCTCGGTCCGACTGCGGTTGAGCTGGTCGATCGCACCATGGTCGATCTAAGTCTCGCCAATCCGGCGTTTCGTCCCGTCATCGAGACCGCGCTCATCGGCCGCCCCGCAGCCATTCTACTGGTCGAGTTCTGCGGCGAGGATGAGCATCGATTGCGCCGCAAGCTCGAAGAACTCGATGAATTGATGGGAGACCTCGGCATTGCCGGCAGCGTCATCAAGATCACCGATCCGAGCGCACAGAAGCGCTTGTGGGAAGTACGCAAAGCCGGCCTCAACATCATGATGAGCCTCAGGGGCGACGGCAAGCCCATCAGCTTCATTGAAGATTGCGCCGTGCCGGTCGCGCATCTGGCCGAATACACCGCCGCGTTGACCGAAGTTTTCGCGCGGCATGGTACTCGCGGCACGTGGTACGCGCACGCGTCGGTGGGCACACTGCACGTGCGACCGATCCTCAACATGCGCGAAGACGGCGCCGCCAAGATGCGGGCCATTGCCGAGGAGGCCTCCGTACTGGTGCGGAAGTTTCAGGGCGCCTATAGCGGCGAACACGGCGACGGTCTGTGCCGGGGAGAATGGATCCGATGGCAGTTCGGCACCGCGATCAACGCAGCGTTTCGTGAGGTCAAGCGCCACCTCGATCCTGTCGCTCTGTTCAATCCGGGCCGCATGGTCGATCCGCCGCGGATGGACGATTCCTCGCTGTTTCGCTTTCCGCCGCCCGCCGCGCCCCGGCCCTATCGCACCATCGCGCTCACGCCGGTGCTCGACTGGTCACCGTGGAATGTGCAGAACGACGCGCTCACCGAGGCGACGACGGCGCCCGGTACCGGCGGCGATTCAACCGGTGGTTTCGCCAAGGCCGTGGAGATGTGCAACAACAACGGGCATTGCCGCAAATTCGACGCCGGCACCATGTGCCCGAGCTATCGCGTCACCCGTGATGAGCAACATCTCACACGAGGCCGTGCCAACACTCTGCGCCTCGCCCTGTCGGGGCAACTTGGACCCGACGCCTTCACCGGCGATGCGATGCGTGAGACGCTCGATCTGTGCGTGAGTTGCAAGGGCTGCCGTCGCGACTGTCCGACCGGAATCGACATGGCGAAAATGAAAATTGAATTCCTCGCGCACTACAAGGCGCGGCACGGCCTGACGCTTCAGGACCGCTTGATTGCCGGCTTACCCGACTACGCAGCGACGGCAAGCCGCATCCCATGGCTTTTCAATCTTCGCGATACGCTGCCCGGCGCTGCCTGGATGAGCGAACGTATCTTGGGCCTCTCCGCGCGACGCTCTCTGCCGCGATGGCGGCGGGACACTTATTGGCGAAGCGCCGGCCATGAACGACATGTTTCGGCCGAGGAATGCATCGATGTCGCCCGGCGCGGCGGCAAGTCCGTGGTGTTGTTCGTCGATACTTTCAACGGGACTTTCGAGGCGGAAAACGTGTTTGCAGCCACACGCGTCCTGCAAGCGGCGGGTTATGCAGTCCATGCTTTGACGAAGCGCCGGGGTCACCACTGTTGCGGAAGAACTTATTTGACCCGGGGCATGGTCAGCGTTGCGAGAATGAAAGCCGCGGATCTTGTGGAAGCACTCGCGCCATTTGCAGAAGCGTCAGTTTCGATCGTGGGTCTCGAGCCTGCCTGCCTCTTGACGCTGCGGGATGAAACTCTGGCGCTGAAATTGGGCCAACGTGCCGAGCGCGTCGCGATGCACGCGCTCATGTTTGAGGAGTTCGTCGCCCGCGAGATGTCGGCCGGCCGCTTCAATGTCGCATTGCAAGAGGCCAGACAGCAGATCTTGCTGCACGGCCATTGTCATCAAAAGGCCTTCGGCACGGTGAACTCAATTCTGGAGGTGCTCAAGCTGATTCCGAACGCCAGGCCCGAGTTGATTCAGAGCTCCTGCTGCGGGATGGCAGGCAGCTTCGGCTATGAAGCGGCGCATTACGATGTCTCGATGCAAATGGCGGAATTGAGCCTGCTGCCGCGGGTGCGCGAAAGGCCGGATGCGATCGTCGTCGCGGACGGAACGAGTTGCCGGCATCAGATTCGTGACGGCGCACAACGCGAGGCGATCCCTGTCGCGCGCTTGATCGATCGGCTTCTGATAGGTCAAACGGGCTAGCGGCGCGTTCCTCGCTCCCTCAACGCTGCGATTGCTTAAATCGACCTCAACTTGGCGGTAGCTCCCATCTTCTCGCCGCTGGCTGCCGCACTCGCCAGTGCAGCATCTCGTTTGGCGAGCAAGTGGCCTTCCAAGATAGACGCCATACGTGCGCCATCCCGGGCCTCGAGCGCCTCGATCATCATCGAGTGCTCGCGAACGGCCGCATCCCACCGTTCCCGGTCCAAATTCGAACTGAAGCGCAGCGCCTTCACCCGGCTGTTGACCGTGGTGTACATCTCACGCAGCACGTCGTTGCGTGCCGAACGGTTGATCAGATCATGGATCGATTGGTTGGTCCGGTAGTACGCCGGAAGGTCGCGTCTGGCGTGACAGGCCAGCATCTCAAAATGAAGGGCACGAATCTCGTTGATTTCCGCGTCGGTGATTCGCGCACAGGCGAGCTCGCCGGCCATCGCTTCCAAATGACTGATGACTTCAAAAGTCTCTGCAATATCCTTCGCCGTCAGCTGCACCACGGCGGCGCCGCGGTTCGGCAACAGTTCCACGAGTCCCAGCGCAGCGAGAATCTTCAACGCTTCGCGCAGCGGAGTACGCGATACGCCCAATTTTTCGCACAGTAAACGCTCGTTAAGACGCGTACCAGGAGCCAAGACTCCTTCGATGATCATTTGCTGGATCTGCTCGACCACGAGCTTGTGCAGACCCTGAGCCCGGATCAAAACGAGGTGAGGCTTCGGATGTTCGGTCATTGGCTTTGGCTGCGCATCCTTGGTTGCTGACAATGACGCGGCGGATCTGCCCGCACGGTTGTTGTCCGGTCAGGATAGGGTACTGAATGCAATCCAGTCAATTGGCGGGCGCACGAGGTAGCTCGATCCCGTGCGGTCAGCCGCGATGAGCAGTCCCGAACGACGCAATAATGCACCTCATGTGGGGCGAACAGATTGTCCGAATGAGGCGTTTTCTGACATACATCGGACACCGGTCGCACCATAGTTGCAGCAGATATCAAAGACGGACGCTTCTGGCCGTACAGCGGTTGGCGCCTGGCACAGATAGCGACGGCCGAGGATTCGTAACAGAGACTGCCTATGAACCACCCCGACTTCGCTCGCACACACGCTCACCTGAACACTGAGTTGCAGCGGTGCCTGGAGTCCCTTCTGAGCGGTGAATGCGACGAGGTTGAATTTGTCGACGCCGTTCGCGGTAAGTGCAGCGAGAATGAGTTCATCGACGCCATCGCCGTCCAACTCCGTGCCGTCCCTGCTTCGAAGCCGCAGGTGATGGCGGTGATCAATCGACTGCGAAACCGGGGTGACGTGCCGCTGGATCTTGTACGCGTTCTGGAGTCGAAAATCGCGGCGGATCCGTCGCGCAATGGAGACACCACCGTCAATCTCCGGCCCAAGGGTGCAGTCATAGCAGCCCGGGTTGCATTAGATGGCCCGCCGCCCTCGCCCGTGGAAATCGGCCAGGTGCTTAGGAATCGGTACGTTATTGAGCAGCGCCTGGGAAGCGGCGGCAAGGGTACGGTCTTCAAAGCACTTGATCGATACCGCTCCAGCTTGCCGGTGGCGCAGCGATACGTAGCGCTGAAAATTCTCCACCCGGTGGCCGACGGCCGCCATGAAATGGTTGAATCGTTGCGACGTGAACTCTACTGCGCGCAGATGCTTTCGCACCGAAATGTTGTCAATGTGTTCGAACTGGACCGGGACGGCGACATCGATTTTTTCACGATGGAGTTGCTGGAAGGCGAGCTCTTGAGCAGCGTCATGGCGCGATTTCACGAGCGACCGATGCACCGCCCGCATGCCTGGGCAATCATACGGCAAATTGCCGCCGGACTAGAGTACGCACATAGTCGCGAAGTGGTGCATGCGGATCTGAAGCCGCAAAATATAATGATTACCGATTCGGGGGAGGTTCGAATCCTCGATTTCGGCTCATCGAGCGTTTTCGGCAAACACGCCTCGAACCGGCGCGAACGAAATGTGCGATCGGCAACACCCGCCTACGCGTCTTGCGAGATTCTCGAGGGACGCGAGCCTGACCCGCGTGACGATCTTTATGCTTTCGCGTGCATCAGTTACGAATTGCTCACCGGCCTGCATCCCTTTCAGCGTCGTCGCGCCAACGAGGCCCGCGATCTGGGCATTGTTGCGAACAGGCCCTCGGATTTGAGGGGGCGACAATGGCAAACCCTTGCGAAGGGCTTGTGTTCGCATCGCGGGGGTCGATCGATATCGGTATCCGATTGGTTCAATCGATTGAGGCCTAACAGCGAAGAAGCGCAGCGTCTGCCAAGCTCCCGGGATATCCAGCCGGCACATGCCGGCACATCACCGCCGTCCTCCTTGAAGAGCATTGCGCTGCTAGCCATCTTGGCCGCGACCGTCGCCGCGTCGCTCTTCGTGGTGCGCTCCGGACCCAGCGGAAAAACGGGTGGCGAGGCCCTTGCATCGGCGGCGGCGAGTGTGGCACCCCTCGGGGGACCGCTTGCAAGTGCCACCGCCAACCAAGCCGGCAATCAAGCCGCGGTCTCCAGCGCTCCCTCCTCGCAGGCGCCAACCACACAAACACCGCTGTTCGGCAGCATACGGTCTGACGGCAACCGCGCGCGATTTCCTTTCAGCCATCCGGCGGCAATATCGGCCAGCGACTACGACGTTCGTCCAGGAGAACGTTTTGCGGAGATTCGGGTGCATCGCTCCTCGGGGCTGCGCGATGAGGTACCCTTTGTGTGGTGGACCGAAGCGGCTTCCGCGAAACCCGGCATCGATTACGTGCCGCAAACGAAGGTCACTCAAAAATTTCCGAAGGGCAAAAGTTCGACCAGTTTTTTCGTGAAGCTGTTACCCAAGGCTTCGAGGATTCGCCCTGAGGTATTCTATGTAGCCATCGGTGATGCGCCCGCGGGTCCGTCTCTTGGGCAAATCGTCCATACCGCAGTCTGGCTACCCTCAAACGATATAGTTGACGCCGCTCGCATCCCCCAAACCGCGGATGCGGCGAGTGCAGTGTTCGGAACCGATGTCAACGCGATTCTACAATAGATATTATTCGTAACTAATTGATATTAAATCTTTTAACACTCATTTAATACTGCATGAGACAGCAGCCCCCGGCAGGTTCCTTTATTACGTCCGTGCGATGAGTCGCGTCCCGGAAGCTCAGCTCTGATAAGGTCTGAAGCTGGGTTAAAGCAATGACTGCTTTGAGAAACCGACCGTGAGAGTGAACTCCGACAATCAGACGCTGATTTTGGCGGGTGAACCCATTCCGCGGCGTGCTGTTGGGATTTCATCGGAGAATGCCTTTGGGCTGTCCCACGGCGATCGGCCCCTGACGATCGTCGCCACACCGGCGGACGACACGAGACTTCTGACGCAGGGAGATTTTGCAGGCAGCACCGGCGCCGCTGCGGCCGATTCGACCTCTCGTCTCAAAACGCTTACCGCGTATCAGCACAGCCTTATTCGTTCCAGCCACTTGTCCTCAACTCGCGGCGCCTCATTTCATGCGGCAAACGAGTACGCCCGCACACAAAATCTTTCGGACCACGGCGCCAGAAGCGCCATCATCGACACGTACGCCTAGCGCGGGCCTTGCGCTTTGGCAACGTCGCGCGCGTCATAGCCACGATCGGCTGCATCTTGCTTGCCATGAGGGAAATCATGGCGCGGGTGAATCCGGAGGGCCAGATACCGCGAATAAGCAGGTACCTCAGCATTAGAGTGCCCAATTATGCGTCTATCGCGACTGAATTCACTCATCGGGGCCTGCGTCGCGCTGCTCCTCGGAGCGCATTCCGGCGCAGCGCCCATTGCCTGGCGCACCCAATGGACGGATGCGGTTTTCGTAAAGGCTGCGAAGGATCATCGCTTCGTCATTCTCGACCTGCACGCGGTGTGGTGTCACTGGTGCCACGTCATGGACGAGAAGACCTATGGCGATCCCAAGGTCCAGGCCTTGATTTCGAAACACTATGTCGCTGTCGGCGTCGATGCCGACAGCGATCCGGATCTCAGCAGCCGCTATGGTAACTGGGGCTGGCCGGCGACGATCGTATTGGCAGCGGACGGCACCGAGATCGTCAAGCGGCGTGGCTACATTCCGCCGGAACAGATGGCATCCCTGCTGCAGGCAATCATCGACGATCCAAGCCCAGGCCCATCGGTCGGGCCGCCCGTTGTCCTCGCTGAGCGGGGCAGCTCCCGCCTCAACCCGCACGAGCGCAGCGCGCTGATGAAAACCTACGAGCAGGCCTATGACGCGCAGCATGGCGGCTGGGGCACTCTCCACAAATTCATTGACGCTGCCGCGCTCGAACTCGCCTATTCCAGGGTAGACGACGGCGATGCCTCAGGCGTGCTGCGTGCGCGGCAAACGCTGGACGCCAATTTGCGATTGATTGATCCTGTATGGGGCGGTGTTTATCAATATTCCGATGAGGCGGATTGGAATTCGCCGCATTTCGAGAAGCTCCTGTCATTCCAAGCAGACGACCTGCGGCTGTACAGCGAAGCCTACGCGCGCTGGAAGGACCCACGATACCTAGCGGCCGCGAAATCGCTATATCGCTACATGACGACATTTCTTGCGGCGCCGGACGGCGGTTTCTATGTAAGCCAAGACGCCGATGTGTCGGCGCAGATCAGCGGACATGATTTCTATCCCAAGGACGACAAAGCCCGTCGTGCCACCGGCATGCCGCGCATCGATACCCACGAGTATGCGCGCGAGGCCGGCTGGGCGATCCGTGCGCTCTGCAAGTACTATGAGGTGACCGGCGAGAACGATGCACTGCTCATGGCAGAGCGAGCTGCACAATGGGCCTTTGCCAATCGTTCGCTGCCGAGCGGCGCATTTGGACATAACGCGCAGGATCGCGGCGGCCCGTTTCTAGACGACGCGATCGCGATGAGTCAGGCATATGTTGCGCTGTACCGTTCGACCGGCAACCGAGCATGGCTGGCGCGAGCGGGAACGGTGCTGGGATCTGTCAACGCAACTCTGCGCGATCCGAACGCCGGTTTCATCGCTGCGCCTCGCTCCAACCGACATCACGGTGTGTTTCGCGAAACTGTTCGCCAACCTGAACAAAACGCCGCCGTGGTTCGTGTGGCCAGCCTCATGCATCGGTATACCGGCGATGTGCGTTATCAAAAAATGGCAACACATGGCATGAAGTATCTGGTTGCCTTTGCACAGGCAGATCCTGAGCA
This sequence comes from Pseudomonadota bacterium, assembly GCA_030775865.1. GTDB lineage: Bacteria > Pseudomonadota > Gammaproteobacteria > Steroidobacterales > Steroidobacteraceae > Bog-1198. The sequence continues at coordinate 7,496 of JALYIH010000014.1, forward strand.
ACTTCGAGCCGAGATTCTGCTGGCCGATCGCGAGCTGTCCATGGCGCCCATTCACATTACCGTTGTCGGTCACAAGTCAGATCCGACTGCTCGCGCATTGCACTCCGCAGCATTGCGCTATCCGTCAGATTATTTGCAGATCGACTGGTGGGATCGCGATGAAGGCCCGCTGCCGAATCCCCAGATCCAGTATCCGCCATTGGATCGGGCAGCGGCGTTCGCCTGCACGGCGAGCGCCTGTTCAATGCCGGTATATGATGCCGCCGGCATAGAGACGGCAGTGCGATCGGCGCTGGCGCCGTAATCAGGCTCCTCGGATGCGTGTAGGACGTTGCCGGACGCGCGCTATGGCGGGGAACCACTGTACTTGGAAGATCCTCTGCGCGCATGCTTCGGCCGTTGGCGGAAGGCGCCGGCGCGAAGGACTGATCATGAGGCTAATCGTCACCGTTTTGCTCGCCGTTTGCATGAACGGATGCTTGGGCAATGGCGGCAACATTCCTCACGAGGATAGCGAAGGATCGACCCCGCGCAATGAAGGGGCTTCCCTGTGCCGCGACGGTACACCCCCGCCCTGTGTCATTCGCAACTAGTTTGTCCCGATATTAGCGGCTGCTAATTCCGTGTCCTAGCGCTGGGTGGCAACGAATATCGCCCTGGCTTTCGCTGTCTTCTTGACCACTCCCACGGATCCGCCTACGCCAAGCTCGATGGAAGCGTTGTGCGTATAGGTTTGGGACCCGACGCCGGTCCCCAGGGCGATCGCGCTCGAGTCCGAGAGATCCTCCAGCAGCAGCCCGTTTGCCCCCAACTCCGCGGCTTGAAACTTCATGGTCTCAATCATTTTTTCGATGGCGCGCACGCCGCCGGCGGTGGTGACGCTTTTTCTCGACGCGCCAAGAACCGCAATTTCCTCGAAACTCTGAGGCGCCTGCGTATACACCCTCACATCGGTTGGCGACAGGGGCGCTCGGGGCGAGCCTGTCAGTGTTCGAGACGAAGTTGCGCAGCCTGTCAGCACCGGCATCAGCGTGATCGCGAAAATCAACCGTTTGACCATGCCTGTGGGAATGCCGCCCTGACTATTTCGGCGGTTCGCCCGCAGCGGGCGGAGGCGCAGCCGGCGGGGCATCCGCTTTGGTCGTACGCTTCGTGAACCGCCACCCCTCCTTGGTCTTGACGAGACTGTCGGTATAGGTGGCCGTGGTCAAAATGCTCGCGGGCTTGGTGCTGATATCGACCAGCATCAAGTACACAAATCCGGAGGCCTCTTTTGAATTGCCGCTGATCTGCAGATTGTTGTTCCAGTGCTTGCGCGTTGCGCCGTTTAATTTTTCGCGCCACATTTTTGCAAAATTGACCAACGCATCGTGTCCTGCAAACTGATTGAAAACGCCATCCGGCGTAAACGTCGAGGCGTACCCTTCGGCATCGCCGTTATCGATAGCGATGTTGTACTTGGCGTAGAGTTGTTGAATCTCAACACTATCCTGCGCGGAAAGCGCACCCGCGGCGCCCGCTGCGGGCGCCGGGCCTGCGCCCGCACCCACGGCTGCGGCCACGAGTACGACGAGTGCGGCTTTTTTCATGATGATTCCAAGTTTCGATCGTGGTTGGTGTTTCACTTGCTTGGATTGACCAGTGCCTGGTACGTCAATGCACGCGACAGACTCTCCACATCCGGTGTGCCTGGTGAGAGTAGCCAACGCTGAACTATGCCAACGAACACCACATCGTTGGTGGGGTCGATCCAGAACCACGTGCCGGCAATCCCGTCCCATAGAAACGTGCCCCTGCCCGCGGTACTACCGAGTTTTAGCGGGTCTTCCAGAATCGCAAAGTCATAGCCAAACCCCAGGCCCGGCTGCATTTGATACAGGCCGATGCCGAACTTCCTCGCGTTCTTGACCTCATCGGACACGTGGTTCGTGCGCATGAGTTCGATCGAACTCGGCGCGACCAGACGCACGCCATTCAACTCCCCGCCGTTCAATACCATCTGCGCGAAGCGCAGATAATCGCCTGCGGTGGAATACAGACCGCCCCCGCCCGAGGGCATGCCGGGAGGTTGGCTGATTCCCGGATCCTTTGGCATGACGGCATTCGCATTGGCATCGCCTTGATAGATACTCGCAACGCGATCGAGCTTTTCTGCGGGGACAAAGAAGCCTGTGTCCTTCATACCCAAGGGCAGGAAAATTCGTTCACGCAGAAAATCCGGGAACGATTTGCCCGACAGTTTCTCAACCAAATAGCCTTGAATATCGACCGAGACGCTGTAGATCCACCCCTCCCCGGGCTGATAGACCAGGGGCAGTTTGGAGACGCGGTCGATAAAATCCTGCAGGCTCGGCGCCTCGAACAGTTTCGCCTCTTGATACATTTTGTCGACCGGTGTCGAGCCGAACACGCCATACGTGAACCCGGCGGTATGCGACATCAGTTCGCCCATGGTCGGAGCATGTCCGGGCTTGTCGAGCGTGGGCTTGCCGTCCTTGTCGACGCCTGAATACACTTTTAGATCGCGAAATTCAGGAATGTAACGCGCGATCGGATCGCTCGGTTTCCATTTCCCCTCCTCGAACAACATCATCATGGCGACGCCCGTAATCGGCTTCGTCATCGAATAGATGCGCACGATCGTGTCCTTCTGCATCGGCTTCTGGCTTGCCACATCGGCATAGCCATAGCTCTTCTCCTCCACGATCTTGCCGTGGCGCGCGAGGACGGTGACCATGCCGGCGAGTTTCTTGCCCTCGACCAGGGCTTTCATGGAGCTGTCGAGTTTGCCGAGGCGCTCCGAGGAGAATCCTACTGCTTCAGGCTTGGTTTCCGATATCTCGCCCATGACAGCGGCCGGATGCGTCTGCTTTGCCGCCTGTGCGCTCACCTGGCTGGTGATCAATAGCACCAGCGATACAGTCCCTAGGACATTTCGAAACTGCATATCTCGGCTCCCCTTCTTTGTTGGCGCCGCCGGATCGAATCGGAGACGGCCACGATGATGCCACGATGCATCTCGCAGGGACAGGATATATCAGGCGCACAGCCGCTTGGGGTTCATCGGCTTCGCCAGGACGTGAGCATTCGTCTAGAATAGGGTCGAAGGCCCGCCGTTCGAGGGCACGAAAACTACCGCCGGGGATGCTCGAGTTCATGACCGTGAGTACCCGGCCGCGGCGCTCGGCGGGTACAGATTGCCGTCAACGAACTGCGACAAAGAATTCATCGAGCGCTGCATTCGGGATTGAAAAAAATGGATGACAAGTCCGCCCTGCTGAATCAACTTCGCATTGATCGCGGGGGCCAGTCGGCGCCTTCGCGTGCCGGGAAACTTTGGCTGGCGGGCATCGTCGCGGTCTTAGGCATTGCGGCTATTGGCGCTTGGCTTTGGACCCGACCGGGTGCAGTTCGGGTACATACCGCCTCGGCACAACCCATCACCGGCGGCGCGGCAGCGGGCTCTATCCTTGATGCCTCCGGGTATGTGGTCGCACGCCGTCAGGCCACGGTGGCGTCAAAGATCACAGCCAGAATGGTCGAACTCGACATCGAGGAGGGGGACCATGTCAAAGCCGGACAAATCATCGCCAAACTCGACGACGCCAATATTCGCGCGGCTTTGAATCAATCGAATGCTCAGCTGGACTTCGCCAGGGCCTCGCTCGCGGAGACACAGGTGAACCTGGCAAATGCGCAGCGCGACTATGAACGCCAAAAAAGCCTGCTCCAAGGGCACTTTGTCAGTCAGGCGGTCGTGGACAACTCACAGACCACATTTTACGGTCTGCGCGCACAACTCGCCACTCAACGAAGCAACGTCGATGTCGTGGCGGAGGGGGTGAAGGTCGCAGAACGCAATCTCGACGACACGATCGTTCGCGCCCCGTTTTCGGGCATCGTCACGGTTAAGGCCGCGCAACCGGGAGAAATGGTGTCGCCGATTTCTGCCGGCGGAGGCTTCACGCGGACCGGCATCGGCACCATCGTGGACATGGACTCGCTGGAATTTCAGGTCGACGTGAACGAGAATTTCATCAACAAGGTGCGCGCCGATCAAAAGGTCAGCGCCAAACTCAACGCCTATCCCGATTGGCAGATTCCGGGGCATGTGATTGCCGTTATCCCCACGGCCGATCGCAGCAAGGGTACGGTGACCGTGCGCATTGCCTTGGATCAGAGGGACTCCCGCGTGCTGCCCGAGATGGGAGTACGCGTGTCATTTCTCGCTGAGCCTGCTGAGGGCGCGGGCAGTAAGCCGGCGGTCGGCGTAAGCGTGCCCATCAACGCAGTGCAGGTATCCGGTGAAACTGGGGTGGTTTTCATCCTGCGAGGCGATATAGTGGAGCGGCGTGCGGTGCGGCTTGGCGCGAGCAGCGGCGGCAATGCCACCGTTTTGTCCGGATTGAGCGCCGGCGATCGTGTGGCCCTGGGTGATTTGACGCAACTGAAGGATGGCGCGAAGGTTCGCGTCGAACAATAAAGGGATCGAAGTCATGAGCGAAGCCATCGTCTCGCTGCGTAATATCGACAAACGCTATGTCCGCGGCAAACAGAGCGTCGATGTGTTGCAGGGACTTAACTTGGATATACCCAAGGGAGATTTTGTCGCGCTCATGGGACCCAGTGGTTCCGGAAAAACGACCCTGCTAAATCTCATCGGCGGCCTGGATACGGCAACCTCTGGTGAAATCACGGTGGCCGGTCAACGTCTCGATAAACTCTCCAGCGGCGGATTGTCGCGCTGGCGAGCCAATCACATCGGCTTCGTGTTCCAATTCTACAACTTGATGCCGATGCTCACGGCGCAGCGCAATGTGGAACTGCCCTTGCTGTTGACAAACCTTTCTGCCGAGAAGCGCAAGGCAAACGCCGTGGCCGCATTGACCTTGGTCGGCATTGCCGATCGCGCCAAGCACAAACCAAGCGAACTGTCCGGCGGCCAGGCGCAACGTGTGGCGATCGCGCGCGCCCTGGTGGCTGATCCGATGCTCTTGGTATGCGACGAACCGACCGGAGACCTCGACCGAAAGTCGGCGGACGAAGTTTTGCATCTGCTGCAAATACTGAATCGAGAGCATGGCAAGAGCATCGTCATGGTGACCCACGATCCCAAGGCGGCCGAGTTTGCCACCCGTCAACTGCACATGGATAAGGGATCTCTGCTGGAAGCCGGGGCCCTGGTGTAGCTGCCGGATATATCAATGAAGTATTTTCCCCTAATTTGGGCCACGCTGTGGCGCAAGAAGACACGGACGCTGTTCACGCTGTTGTCCATCGTGATCGCGTTTCTGCTGTTCGGAATGCTCGAAACGGTGGACTACGCATTTTCCCATCCGAACACCGGCACCACGGGCGCGGACAAGCTCATCTCGACCAACAAGTACTCGATCACGCTGCCGCTGCCTTTTGCGGACCTGCAGGAAATCCGCTCGGTACCGGGAGTCACGGACGCGACCTGGCTCACCTGGCTTGGCGCGTATTATCAGGAGTCGAAGAACTTCGTGTTCGCGCTGCCCATCGATACCGAAAGCTATTTCAACGTGCACAAGGACGAATTCATCGTCAGCGACGAGCAAATGAAGAACTATCGCGGCACCCGCAGCGGTGCACTGGTGAATGTGGCGCTGATGAAGAAATTTGGTTGGAAGGTAGGGGAAAAGCTACCCGTTCACTCGACCATCTGGACGCAAAAGAACGGCTCGCTCGACTGGACCTTCGACATCGTTGGCACCTTCGATGTGAAGGATTCCACACAGGCCAACGCTCAGGCTTATACCGTGTTTTTTCACTACGATCTGTTCGACGAGGGACGCAGCTTCGGCAAGGGCACGGTGGGTTGGGTCGAGGAGCGTATCGACAACCCCGCGAATGCCGCCGCGATTGCCGGCAAAATTGACGCTTTGTTTGCGAATTCGTCGAACGAGACCAAGACGCAACCGGCCAACGACTTCGCCATGACCTTCATCAAGCAAATCGGCGACATCGGCTTCGTGCTGCGGGCCATTCTGGGCGCAGTATTTTTCACTTTGCTGTTCTTGACGGGCAACACGATGATGCAGTCGGTGCGCGAACGCATCCCGGAACTTGCGGTGCTAAAGACACTGGGCTTCACCGACGGCAAAGTACTGGCCTTGGTGATTGCCGAGTCTTTGCTGCTGTGCCTGTTCGCGGCCATCATCGGCCTCGGATTGAGTTACGCAACGCTGCCGATCATCGGCCAAGCCCTGCAGGGCGTGCAACTTGACCCTGTGGCACTCATTCCCGGATTGGGTGCCGCAGTGCTGCTCGCGCTGATCGTCGGCTTGCCGCCGGCGCTGCGCGCGATGCGGCTGAACATCGTCGATGCGCTGGCGGGCATGCATTGAGCAGGAACCTCGGGGAATTTACGTGCTCAAACAGCTGATCGCCGTCATCTCGATGAGCCTGCAAACGGTGCCGCAACGCCTGGGCGCTTCCAGCGTCATCGTCATCGGCATTGCCGGTGTGGTTGCCGTACTGGTGTCGGTGTTGGCGATGGGTGCTGGCTTTCAGCATACCTTGGCGGACAGCGGCCGCGACGATCGCGTGATCATCTTACGCGGCGGCTCCGATGCCGAGCTGAACAGCAATTTGACCCGTACCGATATCGACACCATCGGCAATGCGCCGGGCCTGGCCAAGGACGCCGACGGTAAAGCGTTGCTGTCGAGCGAATTGGTGACGGTCGTAAACGTACCGAAGTCAGATACCGGCACCGACGCCAATGTGACCATGCGGGGCGTCGGTCTAAAGGTCATTGCGGTTCGTCCGGAACTGAAGATCGTGAGCGGAAAGATGTTTCGTCCGGGGGTGCGCGAGTTGATCGCCGGGGTCGGTGC
>JALYIH010000015.1 GCA_030775865.1 Pseudomonadota bacterium
GCCGTGAACCCATCCCTGGGGGCTGCGGGAAAAACATCCTGTTTTTCACGCTCCGGAAAATGCCTGCCCAATCCCGCCTTCTTTCCAGCTTTTCCCTTGTTCATGAATAGTTCCGGCTAGATTCCCAACGCGCGCCGCAAGAACGCATCGCTTTTACCCAGCATCTGCGCGCGCGCGGCGGAATCGTCGAGCTGATGATCGAGATCCGGCCAGGTGACCAGTTCGTGCGGCACGCCCGCCGCCGCCAAATGGTCGTTCATTTCCTTCGATTGCCGAATCGGCACATTGCGGTCCAATTCACCGTGGAACAGCAGCACCGGTACCTTGATCTTGGCCGCGTTTAGCGCCGGCGATCCGTCGCGCACATGTGGGCCGTCGCCGATTTGGCGGCTGACCACGATGAAATCGGACCAATTTCGGTGCGCTTCCTTGAGTTCCGCCAAGTCTGTCACCGGGGCAATCGCGATCACGGCCTTGAACACACTGGGATCGAGCACGGCCGACTGCAAGGCCGCGTAACCGCCATAAGACCAGCCTACGATCGCGAGCTTATCGGGGCTCGCGATGCCTTGCGCGACCAGCCACTTACCGGCATCCAGCACATCGCCAATGGCCGTCGGCCAGGAACGAAAGCCATTTTGATTGAAAAATTCATCTCCATAGCCCGTTGAACCCCGAAAGTTCGGCTGCAGCACCGCGAATCCGCGCGAGGCATAGAATTGCGCCAACCAGTCGAAACCCCAGTAATCGCGGGAGTCGGGTCCACCATGCGGCATGACGATGGCTGGCAAATTCTTGGGCGTATCGACACCCGGCGGAAGCGTCAGGTATCCGGGGATCGAGGTGCCGTCGGCCGCTTGATAGTGGACCGGCTTGACACTGGCCAGCCTGATGCCCTCCAGCTCTCTTCTTACCGATAAGAGCGGCTCCAGCTGCCGCAGCTTCTTATCGAATAGATAGTAAACGCCCGGATCGTTATCGCTTCCCGCGCGTATCAGCAGCTTGCTTTCGTCCACGCTGGCATCAGTGACACCAAGGGAGGGTTGCCTTGGCAATGCTTTGGCCAGAGACGCCAACAGTCTTTCAAAATCCGGGTCCAAGAAATGGTAGCGCGAAAAGTCGTCGGAGTAGGTCACTCCCACCACCCGGTGGCGGCGTCCGATGCGATTCAATCCGCCGACGTCCACGTCCGGGCGTGCGTACACGAGTTCTTGTTTCAATGATCCATCGAGCGCGAGCGTATAGAGCGCGAGACGGCCGTCCAATTTCCGGTAGCAGTAGGCCAGGTTTGCGTCATGATCCACCGCAACCGGCCTGAAGCCGTTGGATTCCTCACCGACGACTTCACCCATCGGCAGCCAATCGCGCGAACCTACCTTGCGATAGTAATAAGCGAGGTTGCCTGAGTCGAAGTCCCCGACCGCACCGCGCCTCGATCTGACGCCCATGATGCGGATAGTGCCGCGGCCGTCACTGATGTATTCGACCGCGTCGTCGCGCGGCTGCTCGATGGTTCGCGCGATCAGAGTTTGAGTGTCGATCCGGTCGACCGCGATTCCGCGTTTTGACGAGCCTATATGGCTGCCGGTGTGGTCATCCGGCAAATACATCCGGGTCATCAGCACGGCGCCGTCCTCGTCCGGCAGCCAATCGACGACGTTGCCGCCGCCGAGTTGTATTCCCCGCGTGAAAGAGTTGTCCCTGGTACTGAGCAATTGCATCTTCGTGCCGTCGGTATTCACCGCGATCAGGCGAGAGAGCTCCACCGGCTCAAGCAGCGCGCTGCCGGCAACAACCCCGTAAATGAGGCAAACCAGGCGCTGATTGGACACCCAGTCGCAGCCGCCGAGCCGTTCGGGTTTTCCGGCGACGCCAAGGATGGGTTTGGACGCCAGTGAGGCTCCTTTGGCAAGGCTTTGCACATATACCACCGCTCCCTGGCCGGTGGTGGGAGCGACATAGGCGATGCTCATCCCGTCGGGGGACAGGCTCATGTACTCGACCCTTGGCCGGGCGCCGAAGGCCTTCGCCGCATCGAAGGCCGGCTCGGCCGGCGCGAGAAGCGGCGCAAGCGCTAAACCCCACAACAAATGGGTTCGTAATGGCATCCCGCCTCCCTGCTTTTTTCTTGAGCATGGGATCATGGCGAAGTTGTCAGCGGGTTGCAATCGTTGGGGACACGCGTCTGAGCTAGAATGACATAATGGCTACAATCAGCTTGGTTTGAACCCACTGTCCTGCCGCGTGCTTTTTGTCTGTCTCGGGAACATCTGCCGCAGTCCGACCGCAGAGGGCGTTCTGCGGCACTTGGTTGCGCAAATGGCACCCCATCTGAAAATGGAAATAGATTCTGCGGGAACGGCTGACTATCACATCGGCGCGCCGCCGGATCTTCGCAGCCAGCGCGCAGCGGCGCGACGCGGCATCGACATCAGCGGCCTGCGGGCGCGCCAAGTGACATTGGACGATTTTGCGCACTTCGATTTCATCCTGGCGATGGATGGGGAGAATTTGCGCGAGCTCGAGACGATCAAGCCCGGCAACTCGCGCGCTTCGTTAGAGCTTTTTATGGAGAACGCGCCGGACTTGAATCTGCGCGACGTGCCCGATCCTTATTACCGGGACGCGAGCGCTTTCGAGGAAGTCCTCGACCTGACGACAGCCGCGTCGCGTGGTCTGTTGGCGCGCCTAGAGGATGGTGCTTAACAGCCAGTCGACCATGCCCTTCACCATCTCTCACACTGCCATTGTGCTGCCGTTCTCGCGCTTGCTGGCGCGCTGGCGGCTGCTATCCGCGACGGTCATCGGCGCGATGGTTCCGGACTTTCGGGTATTTTTCCCCGGGATGTCCAGGGTAGAAACGCACAGTGCCGTCGGCTTGTTCACCTTTTGCTTACCGGTCGGCTTGGTGACCTATTGGGTGTTCGAGCGATTGATCAAGACGCCTGTCGTGGAGGTCCTGCCTGAAGGTGCCTATTCCCGCTGGCGTCCCTACGCTGCGGAGGGGGACATCCGCAGCCTTCGTCAATGGTTACTGGCCGCCCTCGGAATTCTAGCCGGCGCCGTGAGCCACTTGGTTTGGGATGGATTCACTCATGAAGGCGGGCGGGGCGTGCGCATGTTTCCGGTGCTCGATGATTCGATCATCGACATCGGTCGGCGGCATGTTCCCGGCATTTACGTGATGCAAGACTTGGGCTCCCTGGTTGGTCTTGCCGCCGTACTGGCGATGGTGTGCTATGCGCTGCGACGTGGCACGCAACCCCCGGCGCCGAAGCGGCTTGTCCCGGTCGCAGAACGTATTGAATGGATTGTGATCTACTTCGGCGCAGCGATTGCCTTCAGCACCGCTTTCTATATTTGGCCACGGCTTGGGCAACCCATATCGCACTCCATTGTCGGCCGCGTTTCCGACGTCGCGATCGCCAGCATACGCGGCCTTTCGGCCGCGTTAGCGTGCGTCAGCCTCGCGTTGCAGGCAAGACTGCGCGCCCTGCGTTACCGTTCGTCGGGGCCGGACCGCTGAACATCGCTCGGGGCAGAAGACCACACGACGTATTTGCTGTCCGTTCCCGTGCTCGAGGCCGGTGTCTCGACGCGTGCCGGTGTGGGCGCCGCGGCGGGTGCAGGAGTCGCTTCGCGATGCTGCGGTGTCGGCTCGGGCGCTGAATTTGCCGGCGGCCTTTCTCGGGCCGGCTCGAAGGGCGCCGGCTCAAACGGTGCTCGCTCGATGCTAGGCGCCGCAGCCGGCGATCCGGATGCGCGCTCGCCCCCCACATTCCCATCGTTCGGTGCAGAGGCATTGCTCGAACCCGCACCATTCGCATTGTTCTCGCCGCCCTCGCGTCGGCCGCGACCGCGTCGACGACGGCTTCGTCCTCCTCGCTCGCTGCGCTCGCCGCGCTCGTTGGCGGAGCGCTCTCCTTCGCCGCGGGGTTGGTCTGCACGCCCTGACTGGTCGGATCGAGGCGCCTGGTCCTGACGAGGCGCCTGGTCCTGACGATGGGGCTGGTCTTGACGAGGGGGCTGGTCTTGACGAGACGCTTGGTCCTGCCGCGGTGGCAGGTCTTGCCGCGCTGCTTGGTCCGGCCGCGGGGCCTGGTCCTGGCGAGGTGTTTCGCTTCGCGGCCCGCTCACACTTCGGTCTGGGCCGGTGCGGTTATCCGCACGCGGATTGTCGCCGCGGGGACGGCCGTCTCGGCGTGGATCCCGCGGACCATCCCGTCTCGCGTCGCGATTGCGGTCGCGGTCTCCCCGATCGCGGTTTCCCGGGTCGCGGTTTCCCGGGTCGCGGTTTCGATCACGGTCACCGCCGCTGCGATAACGATCATGACGAACCTCGCGATGCTGCGGCCGGTCGCGTTGAGTCTGAGGAGCAGCGGGCGCGGCCGAAGCAGCCGCCTCCTTACGGGCCGCGGGGTCGCCGAACAGCCAGCGCCAAAATCGCACCAACGCCCCTACTTGCGGGCCCACTGGCACGGTTTCCGCCGGCGCCGGCGCCGGCGCCAGCGCGGGAGCGGGAGCGGGCATTGGGATGATGGGTGCCGTAGACGCCGGCAGGATGCTCGGCACCAGCGGCACTTCGCCTGGCGCCTTCTTGTCCCGATTTCCAATGTTCGAATCGTCGACGATGGGCTGATCGGCTACCTGATAGCTGACCGCAGTATTTTCCGGAAGCTCCTTCTCATCGTCGCGAATGCGCCGCATCGAGTAGGCGGGGGTCTGCATGTGCAGATTAGGCACGATTACCAGCGACACCTTGTCGCGAGTTTCGATTTGATTCAACTGTTCGCGCTTCTCGTTCATGAGATAGGTCGCGACATCGACAGGCACCTGTGTAATGACCCGTCCCGTCCTCTCCTTGCGTGCCTCTTCGCCGATCAGCCGCAGCAGGGCCAACGACATCGATTCCACGCCGCGTATCGTCCCCATGCCGCTGCAGCGCGGGCAATTGATATGGGTCGTCTCGCTCAAGGCGGGCCGCAGGCGCTGGCGCGATAGTTCCAGCAAGCCGAAGCGCGACAGCCTGCCGAGCTGGATGCGTGCGCGATCCATCTTGACCGAGTCGCGCAGCATATCTTCGACAGCGCGTTGGTTGGCCGTCGACTCCATGTCGATGAAGTCGATGACGATGAGTCCGCCGATGTCGCGCAACCGGAGCTGCCTGGCAATTTCCTCGGCGGCTTCCAAGTTGGTATTGCGCGCGGTGGCTTCAATGTCTCCGCCTCGCGTGCTGCGCGCGGAATTGATATCGATCGACACCAGCGCTTCGGTGTGATCGATCACCAGGCTGCCGCCCGAGGGGAGGGTGACCTTGTGCGCATACGCCGACTCGATCTGGCTCTCGATCTGATAGCGCGTAAATAGCGGCACCGGATCCGTGTAGAGCTTCAGCTTGCGTTGCGCGTCGGGCGGCATGAAGCGCTGCATGTATTCTTGCGCTTTTTGAAAAGCCTCAGGTTGGTCGATCAGGCACTCGCCGACGTCATCGGAGAAGTAATCACGAAGACCTCGCGTTACGGCGTCGCTTTCCTGAAAAATGAGAAACGGCGCGGGCCTGCCGTCATTCGCGGCGACAATCGCGTCCCACGCAGTCTTGAGATTGTTCAAATCCCATTGCAGCTCTTCCGTGGACCGGCCAACGCCGGCGGTGCGCACGATGGCGCCCATGCCGTCGGGAATCATCAGCCCGTTCATCGCGTCGCGCATCTGCTCGCGATCCTCGCCTTCGATGCGGCGCGACACGCCGCCTGCGCGCGGATTGTTCGGCATCAACACCAAGAATCGGCCGGCGAGACTGATGAAAGTGGTGAGGGCGGCGCCTTTGTTGCCGCGTTCCTCTTTTTCCACCTGAACGATCAGTTCCTGGCCTTCTTTCAGAAGGTCCTTGATGTTCAGCCGGCCGCCGTTCGCAGGCTGCTCGCGGAAGTACTCCTTGGAGACCTCTTTCAGCGGCAGGAAACCATGACGCTGCGCGCCATATTCGACGAATGCCGCTTCGAGACTGGGCTCTACGCGGGTAATCCGGCCTTTATAGATATTGGATTTTTTCTGTTCCCGAGACGGGATCTCAATCGATAAGTCGTATAGTTTCTGACCGTCGACGAGTGCAACTCGCAGTTCTTCTTCTTGAACTGCGTTGACGAGCATTCTTTTCATGTGCCCCAACTAATGTGGTAGGGGCCGAGGAGAGCTTGAGAATAGAAGCCGGGGTTGGAGTCTTGAATGCGGCAAAGAAAGGGTAAGCGCCGAACGCGAGGTACGCGACCGGCATCAATTCCATCACTTTAAGCCAAAACGTATACAGCAAGCCCGGGGCCTTGTTCTCGGATAACCGCTTGTCAGCCGCCTAAGCTTAAGATTTAAGCTGTCGCGCGTCTGTCTCATCGGCCGAGCGATGGTCTGGAATTCCAGAACCAACTAATATGCGGCTCCCCATCGGATGGGGGGCCACTGGAAACCGGTGTCTTTGCGTTACC
>JALYIH010000016.1 GCA_030775865.1 Pseudomonadota bacterium
GCATCGGCTGTACGCGCCCCATGCCTTGCTCTACACCGAAATGATCGTGGCAGCAGCCATCGTGCGCGGCGACGTACGCCAATTGCTCGACCACGATGTTGGTGAGCATCCGGTCGCGTTGCAGCTCGGCGGCTGCAACCCGGCGGAGCTGGCCAAGGCCGCGCGGATCGGCACCTCGGCCGGCTACGCCGAAATCAATCTGAACGTGGGTTGCCCCAGCGATCGCGTCAAGAACGGCTCCTTTGGCGCCTGCCTGATGCTCAAGCCGGCGTTGGTGGCGGACTGCGTGCGCAGCCTGCGCGACGCGACCCATTTGCCCGTCACGGTGAAGTGCCGCATCGGCATCGATGAACGCGACGATTACGAGTTTTTTTATGGATTCGCCGATGCCGTGGTCAAGGCGGGCATCGATGCGCTCATCGTGCATGCGCGTGCTGCGATTCTGGCCGGTTTGTCGCCGAAGCAGAATCGCGAGATTCCGCCGCTCAAGCACGACTACGTGCATCGGCTCAAGCGCGAGCGGCCCGAATTGACCGTGATATTGAACGGCGGACTGTCCGATAGTGCGGCGGTTGGCGCGCATATCGATGAGGGCGTCGACGGCGTCATGCTGGGGCGTGCTGCCTATCATCAGCCTGCGCTGCTCGCCGAACTGGAGCGCAGCCTGATCAACCCCGATTGGCCAATTCCGGAACCCTGGCAGATCGTCGAGCGCATGGTCCCCTATGCCAAAGCGTGCGCGCAGCGTGGCATGCGCTTGCATTCGATCACGCGGCATATGCATGGCGTCATGGCCGGCCGCGAGGGCGCGCGAGCGTGGCGGCGGTTTCTCTCCGAGGTCGCAGCCCGCTCCGATGCGGTGCCGGAAACCCTTTTTTCGGCCTTACCCATCATAAAACAGGGTCTCGCCGCATAACGGCCTAAGCGGCCGATAGTTACGTTAAGTATAATGATGTCGGCAATGGGCAAAGAAATCGAAGTCGCCATCCTATTTGCCGATGTCGTCGGCAGCACGAAGCTCTATGAACTGCTGGGAGATTTGCGTGCGCGCGACATGGTCGGCATCTGCATCGACGTCATGCGCGCGGCCACCGATCAAAATCACGGCACGGTCATCAAAACGATGGGGGATGAGGTCATGGCAACCTTCCCCACGGCCGACGATGCCCTGAACGCCGCCGCGCAGATGCAGAGGCAAATCGTCTCGCATCCGCAGCTGAAAGTAGACGAACAGACGGTTGCCATCCGCATCGGCTGCAACTTCGGTCCGGTGGTGCTGGAGAACCGCGATATTTTCGGATCCGCCGTGCATACGGCAAACCGCATGACCAGTCAGGCGAAGGCGGGCCAGATCATGACCACGGCCGCCATGGTCGAGCGCCTCTCCCCCGACTGGCGCACTTCGGTGCGCCAGATCGACATCGCAACGCTCAAAGGGCGCTCAAGCGAGGTGGCACTGTTCGAGGTATTGTGGCAGACCGAGGATGTCACCAGCATGGTGCCGGAAATCGCCATCACGTCGCGCGAACGCGAAAAGGCGAACAAATCGCAACGCCTGAGGTTGCGCTATCAAGGGCAGGAAGTCCTGGTAACCGATACGCGCGCCAACATCACCATCGGCCGCGCCGAGGAAAACGATCTGGTGGTGAAGGGCAATCTCATCTCGCGGCTGCACGCTCGCGTGGAGATCAACCGCAATAAATTCATGCTGATCGACCAGAGCACCAACGGCACCTTTGTTCTCGGCAAGGACGGCGAAGAGGCCTTCGTACGCCGCGATTCGATGCAAATACGCGGCGAAGGTTTGATCGGGCTCGGCAAGGCCCCCGACAGCAACTCCTCTCAGGTGATCCGCTACACCTGCGAGGAATGAACTCGCTGTACCGCGTTCTTCAGCTCCGTCTTCAGTGACGGCGGCACACGCTCGCCGAATTCGGCGAAGTATTTGTCGATGCCGGCAAATTCTTCCTGCCACAGCCGGGGATTGACGGCGAGCAGTTCTTCAATCGCGGCCGGACTGACATCGAGACCCTGCAAATCCAAATCCGTAGGAGTCGGCAAGTGACCGATCGCGGTGTCGCGTGCGGCGGCTTTGCCCGTGCAGCGATCGATGACCCAGCGCAGCACGCGTAAATTTTCGCCGTAGCCCGGCCACAAATACTTGCCGGCGTCGTCCTGGCGGAACCAATTGACGTGAAAGATCTGCGGCGGCGATTTGAGCTTGGCGCCGACATTGATCCAATGCGACCAATAATCGGCGAAGTTGTAGCCGGCAAACGGCTTCATCGCCATCGGATCCCGCCGCACCACGCCGATTGCATCCGTCGCCGCAGCCGTGGTCTCGGAAGCCACGCCAGCCCCGACGAGAACGCCGTGCAGCCAGTTTCGCGCCTGGTACACCAGCGGCGCCAGTGCGCGTCGACGGCCGCCAAATACGATTGCTGAGATCGGCACGCCGCCCGGAGCATCGGCGAGCTTCGAATAACTGGGGTTTTGCTTGGCGGAGACCGTGAAGCGGGAATTCGGCTGTGCTGCGGGGCCTTTGCTTACCTCATAAGGCCGTCCCTGCCAATCGGTCACAGGCTTGCCTTCGGTCAAGCCCTCCCACCAGGGCTGATTGTCAGCGGTCAAACCGACATTCGTGAAAATCGTGTCCTTGCGTATCATCTCGTACGCATTGCGATTGGTCTTGGCATTGGTCCCCGGCACCACGCCGAAGTAGCCGGATTCGGGATTGATGGCATACAGACGACCATCCTTGCCCGGGTGCAGCCACGCAATATCATCACCCACCGTCCACACCTTCCAGCCCTGGTAGCTCGCCGGAGGAATCAGCATCGCCAAGTTGGTCTTACCACAGGCGGAGGGGAATGCGCACGCCAGGTAGTGAATCTCGCCTTGTGGATTTTCGATGCCGACGATCAGCATGTGCTCGGCCAGCCAGCCTTCGGTGCGCGCCTGCCAACTGGCGATGCGCAACGCGTGACACTTCTTGCCGAGCAGTGCATTGCCGCCGTAGCCCGAACCGAAACTCTTGATGGACAGCTCTTCGGGAAAGTGCATGATGAAACGGCGTTCCGGATTCAAGTCCCCGGTGGAATGCAATCCCTTGACGAAGGTACCATCGCGCGTGATGCGCTCGAGCGCCGCGCGCCCCATGCGTGTCATGAGTTGCATGTTGAGGACCACATAGGCGCTGTCGGTGATTTCAACACCGCAACGAGAGAAAGGTGAATCGATGGGACCCATGCAATAGGGCACGACGTAGAGTGTTCGTCCCTTCATGCAGCCGGCAAACAGGGCGTCCATTTGAGCGTGCGCCTGTTGCGGCGCTATCCAATGATTATTCGGGCCCGCGTCTTCTTTATTTTTCGTGCATACGAAAGTGAGGTGCTCCACCCTTGCCACATCGGATGGGTGCGAGCGCGACAACACGCAACCTGGAAAGCTCTGTGGGTTGAGCGGCAGCAACTGCTTATCTGCCACCAGCTCGCGTTCCAGCATTGCGAATTCTGCATCGCTGCCATCGCACCAGTAGATCCTCTGAGGCTGCGTGAGCTTGGCCACTTCATCGACCCAGGCGGCGACATCGTGATTCATCGAGGCTAGTGTGGTTATGTGCTGTGGGGCTGTGGCCATGGGTCTTCCCTAGAAGAATGCTTGATAGGTCGATAAGGATGACAGATGGGTGCGGGCTCGCCAACTCCCTTTCATCGGTGAGAATTCGCCGACACTGAAAATGTTTTTCGCACACCCGCGGCGCATTTTCTGATATGGAAAGGGATGCCGAATTAATCTTAAGTATATGATTATAAATGTTTTACAATTTGCTCCTGAGCCGGACCCCAAGGCGCGACGCAATATGTATCACAGGAATTTCCACGCAGTGGTCGGCTTGTTGATTACCGGCATCGCCGCAGCGGTGGCCGACGGCCCGACGGCCGTCAGCCCCATCGTGATCAGGGCGATTGCAGAGGTCGAATCGCGGCGCGTTGAGAACGGGCACGAGGTTCCAAAATTGCTGCCGGCGGATCGGGTGGGGTCGGGCGACTGGATTGTTTACACCCTCGAAGTGCGCAACACGGCACTGGCGGCCATACCCCCTCCGACGGTGACGTATCCCGTTCCAGAGCACATGTCGTACGTGGCCGAATCGGCGGTGGGACCCGCCACCGAGGTCACCTACTCGGTCGACGGGGGCCGCACCTTTGATACGCCGGAGAATTTGAAGCTTCAAGACGCGGACGGACAGCGGCGTCCCGCCGCCGCCGCCGACTACACCCACATTCGCTGGCAAATGAAGAACGGGCTGAAGGGCAATTCGGTGGCGTTTGTCCGTTTTCGCGCGCGCGTGAAATAGTGCGAGCCGATTCGTCGTAGGCTAGGCGCCTGCCGACTCGCTCCCAGGGCCGAAGCCAATACCGATGAACAGCGACTACAAAGAAATCTTCCACATGGGCGGACCGCTGGCGCGCGCACTACCCAACTATGCCTATCGGCCGGAGCAGGCGCTGATGGCCAAAGCGGTGGGCGCTGCGCTGGCGCGGCTCGAGCCCCTCATCGTGGAGGCGGGCACCGGCACCGGCAAGACCTTTGCCTACCTCATACCGGCGCTGCTGTCCGGACGCAGCGTCATTATTTCAACGGGTACACGCACGCTCCAAGATCAACTGTTCCGCCGCGACGTACCCATGCTGGCCAAGGCGCTGGGCTTGCCCGTAAAGATTGCTCTGCTCAAGGGCCGCACCAACTATCTTTGCCGGCATCGGCTGGACCTGGCGACCCAAGAGGGCTCGTTGTTGGGGCCCGAACGCAATGTTGCCCGGCTGCTTGCGCGGGTGTCGCGTTGGGC
Organism: Pseudomonadota bacterium; assembly: GCA_030775865.1. Classification (GTDB taxonomy): domain Bacteria; phylum Pseudomonadota; class Gammaproteobacteria; order Steroidobacterales; family Steroidobacteraceae; genus Bog-1198. The sequence continues at coordinate 4,853 of JALYIH010000016.1, forward strand.
CGCAACGACCAAGAGCGGCGACCTTGCCGAGCTCACCGACCTGCCGGAGCAGTCCCCGCTGTGGCCCAGCATCACCTCCACTCGAGAAAATTGTCTGGGTCAGGAATGCGCGCAATTTTCCCGTTGCCATGTGTTCGACGCCCGCCGCAACGCGCAGGCCGCCGACATCGTCGTGGTGAACCACCACTTGTTGCTCGCTGATCTGGCATTGAAGGACGAGGGATTCGGCGATTTGCTTCCCGGTGCCGAGGCGGTGATCTTGGACGAGGCACATCAAGTGCCGGATATCGCGGCGCAGTTCTTCGGGCAGTCTTGGTCGGTCCGCCAGGTGCAAGTGTTGATGCGGGACATTACCGCCGAGTTGGCCGCTGCGGCAATTCGCGCACCGGCCATTGTCGAGGCAGTGCTGGCCGTCGATGGGCACCTCGAAGGGTTGAGATTTGCTCTGCAACGCGGTGCCGGCCGCCATGAATGGTCTGACCTGCCGGACTCTTTTTTGGACGCACTGCCGGAAATCGAGACTGCGTTGAGCGAGTTGGCGGTGCAGCTCGAAAACTTAGGCGGCGGGGCCGGCACCGCGAACTGCTCGCGTCGATCCGCGCATCTGGCCAACGCCCTGGCGCAGTTGCGCGAGCTTTCGGACGATTCCGGATTGCGCTGGGTCGAGGCCGCAGCGAACGGCATGACGCTGCAATTCACGCCTTTCGAGATTGCCGAGCGCTTGCGGGAGTACGTGGAGTCCCGGCCCTGCGCCTGGGTATTCACGTCGGCGACGTTGGCGATCGGCGATGACTTTTCGCATTTTGCCGCAAGGATCGGCCTGCCCGAAGCGCGCACGCTGCGCATCGACAGTCCGTTCGACTATCCAACCCAAGCTCGGCTGTTCCTGCCGCCTCACATGCCGGAACCGCAGGACGCGGCGTTCGCCGATAAATTTATCGGCGCCTGCGCTCCGCTGCTGAAGGCCAGCGGCGGCCGAGCATTCCTCTTGTACACCAGCTATCGCGGATTGGCGGAGGGTGTGCGGGCGCTGAAGACGCGTTTCCCCGAACCGCCTTTCCCGGTTCTGGTGCAGGGCGAGGCGCCGCGAGAAGCCTTGTTGAATCGGTTTCGAGAACTCGGCAACGCAGTGCTGCTGGCCACGGGTAGTTTTTGGGAGGGCGTTGACGTCAAAGGCGACGCACTCTCCATCGTTGCCATCGATAAGTTGCCCTTTGCCGCACCGGACGATCCGTTGCTCAAAGCCCGTCTGGAAGGAATTCGCCGGCGGGGCGGCAATCCCTTCTTCGAGTATCAATTGCCGCAGGCGGTCCTCGCCTTGAAGCAAGGAGTGGGTCGATTGATTCGCGATTTCGATGACTTCGGCGTGATCGTCATCGGCGATCCGCGCATCAAGACCAAGGCCTATGGGCGCGTGTTCTTGGAGTCGATGCCGCCGAGTCCGATCGTGACCGAGAGCGCGGTGGCCGCTCAATTCTTGAGCGATCGATTGGGCCGGCCGGCAGCCGCGCCGGCCGACGCTGAGTCTTTGAGATAGTGCGCGTTCTGGCGTTGGATGCGGCAACCGAGGCGTGCTCGGTCGCGCTGCTGCTAAACGGTGAAGTGATTGTGCGGTCAATCGAATCGGGCAAGAGCAGTGCGCAGCAAATCCTGACCCTGGTCGAAGAGGTAATGGCCGCAGGACAAGTATCGCTGTCCACCCTCGACGGCATTGCTGCCAGCATAGGACCCGGCGCTTTCACGGGAGTCCGGATCAGCGTGGCGGTAGCGCAGGGTCTGGCATTTGGCGCAGGTCTCAAAGTTGCACCGGTCAGCACGCTGGAGGCATTGGCGCTGCAAGTTCTAGGTGACGCGCCGGACTGCGCCATGGCCTGCCTCGATGCGCGCATGGGCGAAGTGTATTGGGGCTGCTTCCGGGCGGATGCCGCCGCAGGAGTGATCGAAAGCAGTACGCCCAAGGTCGGGCCTCCCGCCGCCGTGACCTTGAGCGCCGGCGTCCGGTATCGGGGCGTCGGGCGCGGCTTTTCAGCTTATCCGGTGCTCGCCACGCTCCCGGGAGTCGAGATCACACAGCACGACGCCTTGGCCTTGCCGAACGCGCGCGAATTCGCGCGCCTCGGCGCCCTGCGCCTGGGGGGTGGCGGCGGCATCGACCCCGCCGATCTGAAGCCGCTCTATTTGAGGGACAAAGTGGCGCTGACCGAAGCGGAACGCGCAGGCCAAACCTGAGGACAGGCTGCATTGTCATGGAACTGTCACAATCGAAGCCTGTAATAGTCGTCTTTAGAATCAAGGGACTAACGTAATGTCAGCCAGGCGGATCCTTGTAGTCGAAGACGAAAAAGCCATTCGCGACATGATTGCTTTCGGTTTGCGGCGCGCGGGGTATGAAGTGCGTGAGGCCGAGGACTGCCGGGAAGCCCGCGCTCGCATCGTGGACGTGCGGCCCGATCTGATGCTGGTCGACTGGATGTTGCCCGATATGAGCGGCCTGGAGCTGACTCGGTCGCTGAAGCGCGCCAAGGACACCGAGGAAATTCCGGTCATCATGCTCACGGCGCGCACCGAGGAGCAGGACAAGGTCAATGGTCTGGAGGGCGGCGCCGACGACTACATTACGA
>JALYIH010000017.1 GCA_030775865.1 Pseudomonadota bacterium
ATCTATCGCCGTCTATCGCTCCCAAGCGGAATTATTTGGCGGTAGATCTGACGGTAAGTTTGGCGTACCGGGAAGAGAAGTCTCGTAAATACAGGTGCTTACAGGTGCCGGAGACAATTGAGTGGGAATAGAAAGATATCCTTCGCCATCTATCGGCACCAATCGAAAATCAAATCTAAGTCTCTGTTTCTGCGTAAAGTTTTGTTCCTCATCTTTCGCGATCTATCGCCGGCCAGCGCAAGATTTTGGCGGTACAACTGGGGTTTTGGTGCATTGACGGTTTGACCTAGAATTCGTGCCCCCTTGAGAGGAGGCGCCGATGACAATCCGCATTTCACGCGACCCGATTTATCGGCGGCGCCGCTTTTCAGCTGAAACGATTGAGCTTTGCGTTCGCTGGTACATCACCTATCGGCTGAGTTATCGCGACCTGGCCGCGATGATGGCCGAGCGCGAGATAGTCGTCTCCCACACGACGGTCATGCGCTGGGTGCTGCGGTATGTGCCGGAATACGAGCGCCGGTGGGCGCGATTCGCAAGATCGCCGGGCTCGTCCTGGCGCATGGACGAAACAGCTGTGTCTGTTCGTGGCGGCCGGCACCATCTGTATCGTGCGGTGGATAGGGACGGTAAGTCTGTCGCGTCATTGCTCTGTCGTGACCGCAGCATGCGGTCTGCGCAGGCGTTTTTCCGTTTAGCCGTCGGCAAGGAAGGCATCCGATGGCCCGGCAAGATCAATCTCGACGGGAATAAGGCAACTCATCGAGGCTTGCGATTGCTCGCCAAGGAAGATTACCGCTGGCGAGCGGTGGAAATACGAGCGCGCCGCTACCTCAATAATATTGTCGAGCAGGACCATCGGGCGATCAAGCAGGCTCCATCGAACTCAAATCTGCATCAGGAAAAAAGATGACGATTATGAAATACGAACCAAACGGTGGAATTGTCGGATGCCGTGGAAAGACCTTTCCAGGGAATCAAGAAGTCTCAGTTGATTGGAGTAATTCGGGCGTTATTCGTATTTCAATCAGCGTTGTTTCCGCAATTTCTAAATTAAATGACACGGTTGGCGGCTTGCACGTCACCTATGACATCGGCACTGTGATTTCACGGGATTGCGGATTTGCGAGAACGTAGATCGATCAGCCGCAGATTTCGCGCGCTTTCAAGTGAGATCCGAGAGCATTGACGACGGCTCGAGGACTCATAGTACAAAAAGGTATCATTGGGTATAATACTTCTGGAAATATAATTACTTTTGGATACCGCTGACCCGAGCGACAACCCCGGCAGATCCTTGGCACTACCCGCGGCCTGAGCTTGCCGCGAAGTACCTTCAGGTTTTCGACGTAGGACTCTCGTCCGCTCGCGCACTATTCGCCAAGCGGAGGATGGGAAAATCAGAGTTCCTCGAACAAGACCTCATCCCGGCTGCGCGCGACGCCGGGTACCTCACGGTATACCTGAATCTCTGGGATGCGAGGAGCCAGCCTGCGCCCGCATTTTTGGCCGCGCTCACCCGGGCACTTAAGCCGACCGGCTTGCGCAAGCTCGCGAAGACCCTCAAGCGACCGCTCAGGAGCATCAAGGCATCGGCGAAAGTGGCAGGAATGGCGGAGGGCAGCCTTGAGGCGGAACTCGGCGGCACCGAGGCAGCGGTGACTCCGCGGCTCACCGAGCTCATTCGCAGTTTCGACAAGCCGAATCGTAGGATGCTCTTAGTATTGGATGAGGCTCAAGTTCTCGCTGAGTCTGCGAACACAGACCTCGCACACTCGCTACGCGCGAGCCTCGACGGGCGCAAGCAAAACATCAAGGTCATTTTTGCCGGCAGCTCAGAAGCGACGCTGCGACGCATGTTCGGCCGTTCCACGGAGCCATTCTACAATTGGGCGCCACTCGAGCCATTTGAGCTGCTCGGCGAGGAATTCGTCCGGGCGATGGTAGTGAAGGTCAACCGGCTGTCGAGGTACCCACTTAGCAGAAAGATGCTTTAGCCGCGTTCGGATCCTTGAAGCGCACACCCGAGTTCTTTCGGCGATACCTCAGTCGGTATCTCGCCTACGCGGATCTGGGTTCGAAGGCAGCGCTTCTCGACACTGAGGCGCACGTCTTTAATGATGCGAACTTCGTCAGCACTTGGCACCAGCTATTGCCGGCCGACCGCGAATTGCTACGGCTGATTGTTTCCGGCGTCACCGATCTCTTTTCCGAGTCGTCGCGCGGGCGGCTCGGAGCGGCGCTCGGACTCAATGAGGCTGTGGCGAAGAACGTGCCGCAGCAATCGCTACGCCGGCTGCAGGACGCAGACCTGGTCTTGCGAATGGATTACGGCGACTATCGGGTGCAGGATGACGCCTTGGCCGAGTGGCTTCGAAATCAGGGAATCGAAGATTGACGTAGAGGCACTACCGACATCGGTATTCGGATTCTATTGCTCACTATCGCCACAAAGCGAAACTTGCTGACGGTATTTCGGGGTTCTGGTGCATTAAAGGGATTACTTAGTATTCGTGTCCCCTATTGAGAGGACACGCTCATGACCAAGCCCATAGGACGCGACACGATCTATCGCTGTCGTCGCTTTTCAGCTCAACAAACAAACAAGCAACGCGATTTACCACAACATCTTTTGAAAATGATCGTCGAAGCGGGCAGCGGAATTCATGATCGTGTACCTCACACGGGGGTCATTCGCTCGACAATCCTAGGCGCGCTGTCTCGTTCTGTCGCCTATGGCGCGGTCGCGAGGTTGATGCGCTTGAGTATGGCCTGGTACCGTGGGTCCCCGGTCAGTCCACCCAATAAGGGGTCATGGCGGCACCATAGGATGCCGGGATCGCCTGTGACGGCCTTGTTGAGCCATTCAAACGCTCTATCCGCATCGCCGAACCAGGCATAAGTCTCTGCGATCTGGAACTCAGAACCGGCCGAATTAGCCAACATTGTTCTTAGAGCAGCCTCGGCATCGGCGTTGCGATGGGCGGAGTGATAGCCCAACGGCAACCCAAAGCTCCGCCAGGTTGGGTTGCTCTCCTTCTCGAATTCTATGACGGCAGCCGATATGTTGCCGCGGATCAGCAGTACCCGACCGAGTTCGTAGTGGGCAGCGGAAAAGTTCGGATTGACGGCCAGGATTTGCCGTAGCAATTGTTCGGCCTCGTCCAATCGTCCTGCATAGAAAAACAGGCGTGCACCATAGCGTCGCAGCAGCAAATTGAGCGGGTCGCGATCAAGGGCTTCGTGCATTTGCGCGACGGCGTCAGCGCTGCTACCGGTGGTCAGGGTCTGTATCGCGCGATTTAACAGCGCATTTGAGTTGCCGGAATCTCCCTGCAGGGCCTTGGCCCGCGATTCAGCCGCATTTTTCCATTCGAAACGCAACATTTGAATGGTGGCAAGTGTTGCGTATGGGTCTGCCAGGCTCGGGTCGAGTTCGATCGCGTGCCGCGCCTCTTGCTCTGAGATCACATAGGCAGTTCCGTTCGGCTGGTAGCCATTGCTGGCGCGACGGAAATGAACGTACGCCATCCCGCTCCAAGCAGGAGCGTATCCGGCGTCGATGGCGATCGCGCGATTAAAAAGGTTGAGGGCTTCGGCCGTCCCCGCGTCGGTGTCGCTTTGCATCGCAAAATTGCCTTGTAGCAGGAAATTGTGCGCTTCAGGGTTCTCGGTGCGCGCCGCGGAAGAGAGGGGGCCGCCCGCGAGTGTCACTTGAAGCTTGCCGACTACTACTCGAGCAATGTCGTCCTGGACCTTGAACACATCTCTCAGATCTCGATCGTAGGTTGCGCTCCAAAGATGAAAGCCGGTGTCGGCGCGTACCAGTTGGGCGGTGATGCGAATCGTATTGCCGGCTTTGCGTACGCTGCCTTCGAGCAGGTTGGCCACTCTGAGCGCTCGGCCTATCTCAGCAACGGTTACCGGCCGGTCCCGAAAGGAAAAAGAGGAGGTTCTGGCCGTCACTTTGAGGTCCGGGATTTGAGCCAGCAGGTCTATCAGTTCCTCGGATAAGCCGTCTGAGAAGTATTGCTGATCCTTCCTTTCGCTCAAGTCGGTAAAGGGAAGGACGGCGATCGACTTTTCGAGTGCTGCCGGTGAACTCGCGGTTGCGACAATCGACGACGCCGCTGCGGGAGTGGGAAGGTTGGGGGCAGATCGGCGGGAGAGGCCAATGTAGACCACAGCTCCGACCAGCAGCGCGGTCATTAAGATCAAGGGGATCGAAAAGCGACGCGCCGATGCGGCGCGGGCCGGCGGCGCGTTCGGTGTCGGCGGTGTCGCGCTGGCGATAGTGTCGGGCATCAGGAGCCGACGTATTCGAGTCACGAACTCCGGTGTGGTCTCGCCGTCCGGCAGGCGCGTCCATTGGACCTCCCGGAACCTGTCAGGAACGCGTGCGTCGATGTCTTTGGTGGCATCGATCAACACCGGCACCAAAAACGGCTTTTCGGCTGCCATCAGATACGAGCGGTCGACCGCGAGCTTCCACTCCAGGCGAAAGTATCCTTCGATTCGAGCGCGCGAATGCGATGAGATGATTGGAACGAACAGAGCGCAGGATTTGATCTGGGTGCGGATGGCGGCATCCCAGGCGTCGCCACCTCGTAGCTCGCTCTGATCGAACCATACTTCGATGGATGCGGCGCGCAGGGCCGAACAAATTCGTTGTGCGGCCGCCGTGTCCTCGGAGGCGTAACTCAAGAAAACGGCGCCGCTCATTTCAGTCACCGGCGGAAATGCGCTTGAGTTGCAAAACGATCATTCGCAATGATACCGGCAAGCCACCACGGCCAGATAGCGTTTTCCACGGGCTAACGGGTGCAGGATGACGCCTTGGCCGAGTGGCTTCGAAATCAGGAGCCAGAGGATTGACGTAGAGGCGCTATTCGGATTCTATCGCTCACTACGCCACATAGCGAAACTTGCTGACGGTATTTCGGACGGTACTGTGAGCCGGCCTTGAGAGAAATACGAATCCGTTCAAATTCTTGCAGCGTCAGGAGATTATTGAGTGGGAGTGACGGAACTTTCGCCATCGATCGTCGCCAGCAGCAACCGGCCTGTTCACGAGGTGCTGTTCCCGCCGCTACGGAACGTTCAGCACATCGATCGCCTACCGAGGGCGGGGTCGATTTTAACCATCTCGCCTTGATTACTCATGTCATGAATGATTGTCATCCATAGCATGAAGACCCTTCCCAGGCTAGTCGGAGCCGCCCTTTCCGAGCGCATCCGGGTTATGCCGGCGGTCGTCGTCACCGGCGCGCGTCAGACCGGAAAGAGCACTTTGGTCGAACATCTCGTCCCTGGAGAGCGGCGCTACGCCACGCTCGATGATCTCGACTAGCACTGCTTTCCAAAGCCCAGAAGCCGAATTAACGGGATGTGGACGACGTGATTTCGCCGTTAAAAACTCGTATGCATTGCAGGGAGATGCCCAAGTCCTGCTCGTATCGACGGATGAGGCGGGCCTCGGTTTCAGTGACCAGTGACACTGCCGTGCCCTTCGCGCCGGCGCGCGCAGTGCGACCGACCCTATGCAGATAGGCCTTGCTCATCGTCGGTACGTCGAGATTGAAGACGTGGGTCACGCCGGGTAGGTTGAGTCCGCGGGCCGCTAGGTCGGATGCAATCATGATGCGGATGGCGCCGCTGCGAATTCCATCCATCGCCCGCTTCCGGTCCATCTTGGATAGCTCGGAATTCAAGTCCGCAACAGCTAGTTTGTGATGGGTCAGCTTCGAGGCGACTTCCTCCGCAACATCGTTGCGATGCACGAACACGATCGAGCGCGGCACATTGAGCGCATGCAGCAGCTTGCGCAACATATCCGGCTTGTCCCGGCTTTCACAAACCAGATACAGATGTTCGATGTTCTCGTTGACCGCCGCCGCACCCGCGCGAAGCATCACGACATCCGGAGCCAGCGGTTCCAAGACCCGGCGAGTCTGCTGCTCGATCGTTGCTGATGCGAAAATCAACTGACTACCCGCCGGCGCCGCGCTGACGATTTTCTGAATCCAATTCAGACTTTCGTCGTTCAGCAGTCGGTCCGCCTCATCTATGACGACGGCGCGGATGTGCGCCGTCTTCAGCTTGCCCCGCTCGATTAGTTCCACGATGCGTCCGGGCGAGCCCACCACGACGTGCGGCTTGGCCTTGAGCTTGTCGATCTGTCGGTCGGTCGCCGTACCGCCGATGAGCAACACCGAGCGGATGGCGCACGCCGCGTTTAGCGCAAGTTCACAGGATTGACGATGGATCTGAATGGCCAATTCGTGGGTTGGCGCCACGATCACGACCTGGGTCGCCGCTTGCGCAGGATCAATGCGCGAAAAGAGGGGCAGCAGATAAG
>JALYIH010000018.1 GCA_030775865.1 Pseudomonadota bacterium
CCCGTGCATCGCTTAAGCCCACCACGCTTTCGACGTATCGCAAGCGCAATGGATTGAGCTCATGCAATGGTTTCGAAGGACCGGCAGGATCCCACCAGCTCTGAGCCATGGAGGCGAACTTCGCAAGTTCCGCAGGATCAGCATTTCGCATCGACGCATCCATCTCTCAACCTCTCGTTTTCAGCCGCGTGGCCCACGCAGCCGATCGGGCGGCGACGTCGGGCCAATCGAGGCGGGTCAATTCGCCGCCCGATAGCAGCTGCCGGCCTGCGACCCAGACATCGCTTACGATGTCACGGCCACCGCCGAAAACCAATCGTGCGAGCGGGTCACCGGCGGGCGCAGTGCCCGGACCCGAAAGATCGACACAGCACAGATCCGCCCATTTTCCCGACTCCAGGGTACCCACTTCATTCTCGAGCCCCAAAACCGCGGCGCCGCCGCGGGTCGCGGCGTGCAGCGTATCCCAGGGGTCGGTCGATAGCGCGAGGATTTTCATGTCTCCCCAAATGTCCTGGCCCAGCGCTACAGCCTCGCCGCTGCCGAGCCCGGGACGGACACCGGCCGCGGCAAACGCTGCGAATTGCGGCAAGGCATTTTCGTACTTCAGGGCCCATTGAGGACACAGCGTGACGGAGATCCCGGTGCGTTGCATCAGGCTCATATCCGCAGCCGTCAAGTGCAGCATGTGCACCGCGTTCAGCGCCGGCGTCAACAGCCCCAAATGCCAGAGGCGCTCGATGGGCCGCATGCCATGAATCTCGATGCAGCCGGCAATCTCCTGCGTCGACTGATGCAGATCGATCATGATGCCGGCGTCGAGTTCATCGGCCAGCGTGACAAGGCGTGTCAACGTATCGTCGCCCAAGGTGCTCACCGAGCGCGGCGCGAAGGCCGTCGACACCAATGGCTCGCCCTTATATTTGTCGCGCAGGCTCAAGGAGCGCGTCAACGACTGCGCCGCATTTTTTGCCCAGGGTGTCGGGGTCTCGGTCACCGGCATGCCGACAACCGCCCGCATGCCCTGTTCGTTTGCCGTGCGCAGCGTTTCTTCCGGAAAATAATAGCGATCGCAGAAACAGGTAATCCCGGACTTCAGCATTTCGGCGATGGCCGCCAAGGTGCTGTCGCGCGCAAAATCAGCACTGACGGTGCGGTCACTTGGCGGCGCTTGGGTCCCGGCGCCGCGAAACAGCAGCATGGCTGCAGCGGCTTGCGCATTGACCATGCCGGGCATCAGAAGATGCGAATGTCGCTGCAGCACAGCCGTCGCAGAATAGCGCTGAGCGGCGATGGAACTCGGTAAAATGTCGAGAATTCGACCATCGCGAACCACCAATGAATGATCTTCGAGGAGGGCATTTCGCGCGGTCATGGAGGCGATCCAGCGGACCTCGATACGTAAATCAGCGGCAACAAACGGCATGACGGAAGTATATCGGCAAAACCCGCGCAGTAGGCTTAAGAACCAGAGGGATATGTGCTAGAATTCCGCCATGTTTCAGACCTGCCTTGCCCCCTTTAAACCCGCTCAATAGCAGCCGATAAAAGGCTCACCGGACTCTCGCAAATGGCCGAGATCGCACGCGAAATATTGCCCGTAAATCTCGAAGATGAGATGCGCAAATCCTATCTCGATTACGCGATGAGCGTGATCGTCGGACGCGCTTTGCCCGACGTTCGCGACGGCTTGAAGCCGGTGCATCGGCGGGTGTTGTATGCCATGCGCGAGCTGAGCAACGACTGGAATAAGGCCTACAAGAAATCCGCGCGCGTCGTGGGCGATGTCATCGGCAAGTACCATCCGCACGGCGACGCTTCCGTTTACGATGCGATCGTGCGCATGGCGCAAGAATTCTCGATGCGTTATCTGTTGGTCGACGGGCAGGGAAATTTCGGCTCGGTAGACGGCGATCCGCCGGCCGCGATGCGTTATACCGAAGTGCGCATGTCCCGATTGGCCGGCGAACTGCTTGCCGATATCGACAAGGAAACGGTCGATTTCAATCCCAACTACGATGAGTCCGAGCACGAGCCGGCGGTACTGCCTGCGCGCATTCCGAACCTGTTGATCAACGGCTCCTCGGGAATCGCGGTGGGCATGGCCACCAACATTCCACCGCATAATCTGACCGAGATCATCAGTGCCTGCATCGCGCTGATCGAGAATCCGGAGATAACCCTCGCGCAATTGATGCAGATCGTTCCCGGGCCGGATTTTCCGACGGCGGGTTTCATCAACGGTGCCCAGGAAATCGTCGCGGCGTATAAGACTGGGCGCGGCCGCCTGCATTTGCGTGCGCGCACTCATTTTGAGGACGTCGGCAAGGGCGAGCGTCAAGCCATCATCATCACCGAGCTGCCTTACCAGGTGAACAAGGCGCGCTTGATCGAGCGCATTGCCGATTTGGTGCGCGACAAGCTGATCGAGGGCATTGCCTCCGACGGCCTGCGCGACGAGTCCGACAAGGACGGCATGCGCGTCGTGATTGAATTGAAGCGCGGCGAAGTACCGGAGATTCTGCTCAATAATCTCTACGCGCAGACCCCCATGGAGCAGGTGTTCGGCATCAACATGGTGGCGCTGGTCGATGGCCAGCCGCGCCTGCTAAGCCTCAAGGAGATGCTGGATGCATTCCTTAGGCATCGACGCGAAGTCGTCACGCGGCGCACCGTGTTTGAGCTGCGCAAGGCGCGCGAGCGCGGACATATCTTGGAAGGCTTGGCGATCGCGCTGGCCAATATCGATGAGATCATCGCAGCCATCAAGGCCTCGCCGTCGCCGGCCGAGGCCAAAGTCAAGTTGATGTCGCGAGCTTGGGCGTCAGGCGCCGTGCCGGAAATGCTGGCGCGCGCCGGTGCCATCAGCACCAGACCCGATGGCGAGATCGCAGCCTTAGGGATAGTGGAGGGTGGCTATCGTCTGACGGAGATCCAGGCGCAGGCGATTCTGGAGATGCGCCTCAACCGCCTCACGGGCCTCGAGCAAGACAAGATTCTTGCCGAGTTCCAAGAGCTGCTGGAGCAGATACGCGATTTGTCGGATATTCTGGCGCGTCCCGAGCGGCTGCTCCAGGTGATACGAATGGAGCTGGAGTACATCCGCGACACCTTCGGTGATAAGCGCCGCACTGAAATCCTCGTCAATCATGAAGACCTCACGACCGAAGATCTCATTTCGCCGGAGGATGTGGTGGTCACGTTGTCGCACGGCGGGTATGCCAAGGCGCAACCGATCTCGGACTACCAGGCCCAGCGCCGCGGCGGCCGCGGCAAGGCTGCCACCAGCGTCAAGGACGAGGACTTCGTCGACAAGCTGTTCGTCGCCAATACCCACGATACGCTGCTGTGCTTTTCGGATCGCGGCAAGCTGTACTGGCTCAAGGTTTATCAGCTGCCGCAGGCCAGCCGCGGCTCTCGCGGCAAGCCCATCGTCAATCTGCTGCCGCTTCAGGAAGGCGAGCGTATCAGCGCGATGCTGTCGATCAAGGAATTCGAAGAGGGAAAATTCGTCTTCATGGCCACGAGTTTGGGGACGGTTAAGAAGACTTCCCTTGCCTTGTTCTCGCGCCCGCGTGCGAGCGGGATCATCGCCGTGGCACTGGATCCGGGCGACAAGCTGGTGGGCGTCGCGATTACCGACGGCACCAAGGACATCCTGTTGTTCACCACGGCCGGCAAGGCGATTCGATTCGTGGAGGGGGAGGTGCGTCCGATGGGCCGGGAGGCCGCAGGTGTGCGGGGGGTCAAACTCGCTGAGGACCAACGCGTCAACGCGCTGATCGTCGCGCAGGACGGCTTCATTCTCACCGCCTCGCAGAACGGCTTTGGCAAGTTGACGCCGCTCGAGGATTTCCCGAAGCACGGAAGGGGTGGCCAGGGCGTCATTGCATTGCAGATTACCGATCGCAACGGAATCATGGTCGGTGCGCTGCAGGTCAGTTTGGACGATGAGATCATGTTGATGAGCCAGAATGGCGTGCTGGTGCGTACGCCGGTAAGGGACATCTCCATCGTCGGACGCAACACGCAAGGCGTGCGTTTGATCCGCCTCGAAGACGGCGATCAGCTCTCAGGACTCGAGCGCATCGAGGGCCTGGCAGGGGATGGCGAGGACGCAGAGCTCGAGCCGGCCGACCCCGGGCCCGCGGACCCCACGGTCGACGACTCATAGGTCTTCGGTGCGCGTTTTCAATTTCTCGCCGGGGCCTGCCGCGTTGCCGCTCGAGGTTCTGGAGCAGGCGCGTGACGAATTGCTCGATTGGCAAGACAGCGGCATGTCGGTGATGGAGATCAGCCACCGCAGCAAGGCCTTCGTGGAAGTGGCGACGCAAGCCGAATCCGAATTGCGCGAGCTGATGTCGATACCTAAAAATTACCAAGTGCTGTTCATGCAGGGCGGCGCCTCCGCGCAATTTTCCTTGGTACCGTTGAATCTTGCGCCGCCGCAAGCCACCGCCGATTACATCGACACGGGACATTGGTCGCAGAAGGGGATTGTCGAAGCGCGCCGGTACTGCCGCGTGCACATCGCCGGTGATGCCGGCGGCAACTATAGCCGCGTGCCGCCGCAGGATGAGCTGCGCTTCAGCGGGCGTGCTTGCTATGTGCATTACACGCCGAATGAAACCATCAGCGGGGTCGAGTATGGTTATGTCCCGGATCCGGGCGCGGTGCCGCTGGTGGCCGACATGTCATCCAGCATTCTGTCGCGGCCGCTCGATGTGTCGAGATTCGGGTTGATTTATGCCGGCGCGCAGAAGAACATCGGACCGTCCGGACTGACGGTAGTCATCGTGCGCGACGATCTCATCGGCCACGCACGTGCCGATACGCCTCATGTGTTTGACTACAAGGCGATCGCAGACCAGCAGTCGATGTTGAATACGCCGCCGACATTTGCGTGGTACATGGCTGGACTGGTGTTCAAGTGGCTCAAGAAGGCAGGCGGCGTGCAGGCGATCGGCAATGCCAACCGACTCAAGGCAAGGATGCTATACGCGGCTATCGACGCTTCGCATCTGTATGAGAATTCGGTGGCGAAGGATGCCCGTTCTTGGATGAATGTCACGTTCACCTTGAGCAACCCGGACCTGGATCCGGTATTTCTGGCGGCCGCGGCGGCGGCCGGCCTTACGGGACTGAAGGGTCATCGTGTGGTGGGAGGCATGCGCGCCAGCATCTACAACGCCATGCCGATTGAAGGCGTGGAGAAATTGACCGCGTTCATGCACGATTTCGAAGGCCGGCATTCATGAAGCGCGAGAAGGGCAGCAAAAAACGCGCGCCTAAGCCCAACGCTGCCGCCGCACAGAAGCGTGGTGCGAAGGGCGGCGGCGCGAAAGGCAACAGTGCGAAAGGCAGCGGCGCGGAAGCGGCGGCCGCGCCGGGTGCAACTCCCGCCGGCGCGGGTCTTGGAAATATTCGCGATAGCATCGATGCCATTGACGCGCGCATTCATGGCCTGCTCAACGAACGCGCGCGATTCGCGCAATTGGTCGGCATTTTCAAATCCGCGTCGGGCAAGGCGGTCGATTACTATCGGCCCGAACGCGAGGCAGAAGTGCTGCGAATGGCGCTCAAGCGCAACCAGGGCCCGTTGCGCAATGAGGAAATCGCGCGGCTGTTTCGCGAAATCATGTCGGCTTGTCTGGCACAGCAAGAGCCTTTGAAAGTGGCTTTTTTGGGGCCGGAGGGGACCTTTACGCAGGCCGCCGTGCTCAAGCACTTCGGCTCCTCGGTGCGCGCCCTGCCCCTGGCGGCGATCGATGAGATTTTCCACGAAGTCGAGGCCGGGGTGGCGGACTTCGGCGTGGTGCCCATCGAAAATTCCAGCGAGGGAACGGTCAATCACACGCTCGACATGTTCCTGTCCTCGGGACTGAAGATCTGCGGCGAAGTGGAATTGCGAATCAGCCACTTTCTGATGGGCAAGATGAGCGGCTTCGAGGCCATCAAACGCGTTTGTGCGCACCCCCAAGCATTGGCACAGTGCCGGGCCTGGTTGGATGAGCAACTCCCTGAGGCGGAGCGAGTCGGCGTATCCAGCAATGCCGAAGGCGCGCGGCGCGCGCGCGACGAGCGCGGCACTGCGGCAATCGCCGGACGTGCCGCCGCCGAGATTTATGCGCTGAACCTGCTGGCCAACGAGATCGAGGATCGACCGGATAACACCACCCGCTTCCTGGTGTTGGGCAGAAAGCTGTTCAGCGCGAGCGGTGCCGATCGCACGACGTTGCTGGTGTCGACCAGCGACACCGATGATTCGGGGGCGCTGTTTCAACTGCTGGAGCCGCTGGCGCAACATCGAGTGAATATGACTCGCATCGAATCGCGCCCCTCGCGCAGGCGCAAATGGGACTATGTGTTCTTCATCGACATCGAGGGCCACGTCAGCGACCCGCCCGTGGCAAAGGCATTGGCCGCGCTGGAGTCGCGAGCGTCCTTGTTCAAGGTGTTGGGCTCGTATCCGCGGGCCGTGCTCTGATGCGGGGGTTCGAAGCGGATCCGGCGATGAGCGCCTTTGGCACGATGACGGTGCCCGGCGACAAATCCATTTCGCATCGCGCACTGATGCTGTCGGGTATTGCGGAGGGCATCAGCGAAGTCACCGGATTTCTGACCAGCGAGGACTGCTTGGCGACTTTGTCCGCCATGCGCGCCCTCGGGGTGCGCATCGAACAGCCCGGTGCAACCCATGTGGTGATTCACGGCGTAGGTCTGCACGGTCTGCAGGCTGCCGGCAGGCCACTCGACATGGGCAACGCGGGCACCGCCATGCGGTTGTTCACGGGCCTGCTCTCGGCGCAGAGATTTGACTCTCAGCTGATTGGAGACGCATCGCTCATGAAGCGGCCCATGGAGCGCGTCGCCAGGCCGCTGCGCGAAATGGGCGCCGATGTTCGCACCCATGACGGCACTCCGCCCGTCGATATCAGCGGCACCAAGCGCTTGCGGGGAATCGACTACCGCATGCCGATCGCGAGTGCTCAGGTGAAGTCGGCGATTCTTCTGGCGGCGCTTTATGCCGGGGAGCCGACCGCGATAACCTCACCTGCCGTGAGCCGCGATCACAGTGAGCGCATGCTGCAGGGGTGCGGCGTGCGCATTATCAGCGAGGGGCTGCGAACGACGGTTCATCCTCCCGATCGATTGACCAATCTGCAGTTGAATGTACCCGGTGATTTTTCCTCCGCCGCATTTTTTATCGTCGCCGGCTTGCTGGCGGCGTCCGAGGAGGGCTTGCTGCTTCAAAATGTCGGATTGAATCCGACCCGCACCGGATTGCTCGACATATTGCGCAGCATGGGCGGAAGGATCGAGATTTTGAACGTGCGCGAAAGCGGGGCAGAGCCCGTGGCCGATTTGCGCGTACTGAACTCGCCTCTGCGGGGCATTCGCGTGCCCAAGGAATTGGTGTCCCTGGCCATCGATGAACTTCCGGTCTTGTTCATCGCCGCAGCCTGCGCGCGAGGCGAAACTTGGGTGACGGGTGCCGAGGAGCTGCGGGTGAAGGAGAGCGACCGGATTGCCGCCATGAGCGCGGGCTTGACGGCGTTGAATGTGGCGCATACCCCCTTGCCCGACGGGATGCGGATCGAGGGTCGTGGCGGCGATGCTCCCGGCCAGGGAAAGGTATTCTCGGCCGGAGAGGTCGATAGTTTCGGCGATCACCGCATCGCCATGTCGTTCGCGATTGCGAGCCTGCGCGCCGCCGGACCGATTTCGATCCGGGACGTGGCCAACGTCGCCACCTCGTTTCCCGGGTTCGTAGGACTGGCCCAATCGGTCGGACTCGCGATACGTGAGACGGCCATTTAGGGGCTTCGATGAACGATGTACCAATCATAACCATCGATGGCCCGTCCGGCTCGGGCAAGGGTACCGTCAGCCGGGCGGTCGCACGGGCGTTGGGGTGGTCACTGCTCGATAGCGGTGCGCTATACCGCTTGGTCGCCCTGGCGGGGCGCCGGGCTTCTATCAGTCTGGACGATGGAGCGTCCTTAAGGCAATTGGCCGGCCGAATGGACATACGGTTCGGCTCCAACGAGGCCGGCGACGAGGAGGTGTGGCTGGACAGCCAGGATGTCACCCGGGCCATTCGCACCGAGGAGGCGGGTGGTGACGCCTCCAGGGTCGCGGCCCTCGGGCAGGTCCGCGCTGCCCTCCTGGACCGCCAGCGGCGCTTTGCGGTCCCACCGGGTTTGGTGGCCGACGGCCGCGATATGGGCACCGTCGTATTCCCCCGGGCAGGGGTCAAGATTTTTCTCGACGCAAGCCCTTCTGAAAGGGCCCAGAGGCGCTATAAGCAGTTGAAAGAAAAGGGGGTTGCTGCTAACCTTGCCGCCCTTTCGCTGGAGATAGCGGAGCGTGACCGGCGCGATTCCACGCGCACAGCTTCGCCTCTTGTCGCAAGCGCCGACGCCACCATGTTGGATACAACGGGTATGTCCGTCGATGAGGTGATCGGGCGCGTCTTGAAGATCGCTCGCGAGCGGCTGATGATTTAGGTTGCGGCTATCAGGGACTGATCGCCGTTTTTAATGGTAACCCCTTGGGCACGCGGGATCTGTGTCAGGGATTTAGTAAGAGAACACATGACAGAAAGTTTTGCGGAACTGTTCGAACAGAGCATTGCGAGCCAGCGCATTCGACCTGGCACCATCCTCAATGGATTGATCGTCGAAGTCGGCCAGGATTATGTGATCGTGAATGTCGGATTGAAATCCGAAGCGGTCATTCCATCCGATCAATTCAAGAACGAAAAAGGTGAAATCGAGGTCGTCGTCGGCGAGACCGTTGAAGTCGCCTTGGACAGCGTTGAGGACGGTTCCGGTGAGACCCGGCTATCACGCGAGAAGGCAAAACGCGCGCGGACCTGGACGCGGCTGGAAACAGCCTTTGAAAAGCAAGAGGTCGTCGTCGGCATCATTACCGGTCGAGTCAAAGGCGGCTTTACCGTCGAGATCGACAATGTTCGGGCATTCCTGCCGGGCTCCTTGGTAGACGTTCGCCCCGTTCGCGATCCGTCTTACCTCGAAAACAAGCCTCTCGAATTCAAGGTCATCAAGCTCGATCAGAAGCGCAACAATGTGGTGGTCTCCCGCCGCGCGGTCGTCGAGCAGGAATACAGCGCCGAGCGTTCCGCGCTGCTGGACAATTTGCAGGAGGGTGCGGCGGTCAAGGGTGTGGTGAAGAATCTCACCGACTACGGCGCGTTCGTCGATCTGGGCGGCATCGATGGCCTGCTCCACATCACGGACATGGCGTGGAAGCGCGTCAAGCATCCATCCGAAGTCGTCAAGGTCGGCGAAGAAATCGATGTACGCATATTGAAGTTCGACCGCGAACGCCAGCGAGTGTCGTTGGGCCTGAAACAATTGGGCGCCGATCCCTGGCAGAACATTGCGCGGCGCTATCCTGCCAACACACGTCTGTTCGGCAAGGTCACCAACATCGCGGACTATGGCTGCTTCGTGGAAATCGAAGAGGGCGTGGAAGGTTTGGTGCACGTCTCGGAAATGGACTGGACCAACAAGAACGTCAATCCCGCCAAGGTTGTGCATGTCGGCCAGGAAGTCGAAGTCATGGTTCTGGACATCGACGAAGAACGCCGGCGCATCAGCTTGGGTGTGAAGCAGTGCAAGGCCAATCCCTGGAAGGAATTCGCGGACAACTACAACCGCGGCGACAAAGTCAGCGGCCAGATCAAATCGATCACCGATTTCGGCATTTTCATAGGATTGGCCGGCGGTATCGATGGCCTGGTGCATCTCTCGGATATCTCCTGGGACTTGCCCGGAGAAGAGGCCGTGCGCAGCTATCAAAAAGCGCAGCAGGTCGATGCCATGGTGTTGTCGATCGATCCGGAGCGTGAGCGCATCAGTCTAGGGATCAAGCAACTTGCCAAAGATCCTTTCTCTGCCTACATCGCCGAGCATCCGAAAGGCAGCGTCGTCAAAGGCGTGGTACGCGAGGTGGATGCGAAGGGCGCGATCATCGATCTCGGCAATGGAGTCGACGGTCAGTTGCGCGCTTCCGATATATCGCGCGACCGCGTGGAAGACGCCCGCCTGATACTCAAAGTCGGCGACGAAGTCGAAGCCAGATTTACCGGGGTGGATCGCAAGGGCCGCAGCATTTCGCTGTCGATCAAGGCGAAGGACATCCACGAGGAGCAGGAGGCCATGCAGAATTATCGGACCGATTCACCCACCGGAACGAGTCTGGGAGATCTTCTGAAAGAGCAAATCTCCGGTCAGGATTGAAGGGAACACGGCGGCCGCTGCGCATTCGCCGCGGCCGCCCTCTTTAAGTATGTCTAGTGATGCGCACGGATCGATAATGACGAAATCGGAACTCATTGAGATCATTTCGGCGAAGCAGAAGCATTTGCCGGCGAAGGATGTCGAGCTGGCCGTGAAGCAGCTTCTGGAAATCATGAGCGACGCGTTGGCGACCGGTGAGCGCATCGAGATACGCGGTTTCGGTAGCTTCTCATTGCATTTCCGCCCGCCACGACAAGGACGCAATCCGAAGACCGGCGAGGCTGTCGCGCTTGCCGGAAAGCATGTGCCGCACTTCAAGCCTGGCAAAGACCTGCGCGAACGCGTCAACGACGGTGCGGATCAGCCGATCCGGGACTGATTTGAGATCGGGCCCGGGTACGTGTCCGACCTACCCCTGCTGACATGGGTCCTGGTGCTTGCGGCGCTGGTGTTGGGTATTCTTGCCGGCCATTTCGGCTGGGGTAAGCGCTGGCCCGCGTCCTTAAGCAAACTCCATCCTGACTATCTGACAGGACTCGACTATCTGGTGACCGAGCAGCCCGACCGGGCGCTCGATATGTTCCTGAAGCTGATGGAGGCCAACGCGGAAACCGTCGAGACGCATTTCGCGCTGGGTTCACTGTATCGCCGTCGCGGCGAAGTCGAGCGCGCCATCCGCATTCACCAAAATTTGCTGGCTCGCAAAGAGTTGGCTCCCGAGCACCGCGAACAAGCGTTGCTGGCCTTGGCGCAGGACTATTTGCGGGCCGGGGTTCTCGATCGGGCGGAAGGCTTGTTCCAGCAAGTCAGCGAAGTTCCGCGGTTGCGCGCCAGCGCCCTCGATGCGTTACGGGGCGTATACGAGCGGCAACATGACTGGCAGCAGGCACTCGGCACCTATCGGCAATTGGCGCGCATCAAAGCTGCGCCGGCGCGCACCGTGGCCGCGCATTATCTTTGTGAACTGGCGACCGTCGCGATCGAGCGCGGCGACATCGACAGCGCGCGCAGGCTGCTCACCCAGGCGCGCGAGGAAGCCCTGCCGTTTCCTCGAGCAGCGCTCCTGGGTGCGCAGATCGCGGAGCGAGAAGCGCAACCGGAACTTGCGGTAAAACTTCTCAGGCAGGCTCTCACCGAATCGCCGACTCTGCTGCAGGAGGAATTGCCGCACCTGCTCAAGCTGGTAGGAGCGCAGGAACGGGACGCCTTTCTGGGCGAATTCGTGGCGCAAGCGCAGCTGCGCGGCTTCGATGAACTCAAGCGCCTGGTTTTCGCTGCGATTGCCGCCGACTTGGGCTCGGCCGCGCCGCTGCGTGCATCGATCGAAGAAGTCTTTTCCCAAGACAGCACCTTGCAGGCAGTTTGGCGCGAAGGCCCGACTCAATCAGAACGCATCGCGCAGGAGATCGGTGCGCTCTTGGCGCAGGCGGAGAAATATCGCTGCAATGAATGCGGCTTTTCCGGGCGCAATTTTTATTGGCATTGCCCGGCGTGTCATTCCTGGGACAGTTTCGAGGCATACGCCATCGTCAAGTTGCGCTAGGGTCGCCATCGTCACGTTCGTTGGCGTGTGAGAAATGTCCGACGGCGAAGCCGTTGGAAATCCGTTATGCTTTCTGAATGACACAGCAAGTAAAAGCGGCCGTATTTCCTGTGGCGGGGCGCGGCACCAGGTTTCTCCCGGTCACCAAAGCGAGCCCGAAGGAGATGCTTCCCATCGTGGATAAGCCGCTCATTCAGTACGCGGTGGATGAGGCGCTTTCTGCCGGCGCCGATACACTGATATTCATCACCGGCAGCTCCAAGCGCGCGATCGAGGATCACTTTGATTCGAATCCCGAACTGGAGGCGGTGCTGCAGGCACAGGGAAAACAGGACCTGCTTGATACCTTGCGCGGAATTCTGCCCAGCTGGGCTTCCTGCGTCTACATTCGCCAGCCCGCGCCGTTAGGTTTGGGACATGCTGTGCTATGCGCGCGCCCGGTGGTCGGCGATGCGCCGTTTATGGTGCATCTGGCCGACGATTTGATCGATGCGAAGGTGCCTTGCCTCAAGCAAATGGTCGATGTTTTCGATAAGCACAAGGTCAGCGTGCTCGGTGTGCAAAACGTTCCGAAGCAAGATACGGATAAATATGGAATCGTATCGTTGGAGCGGTCGATAGCGCCGCGCATCGGCAAGATGTCGCATATCGTGGAGAAGCCGAAGCCCGACAAGGCCGCTTCAACATTGGCAGTGGTGGGCCGCTACTTACTGACGGCGGGGATCTTTGACGACCTCGCCAAAATTGGCAAGGGTGCCGGCGGCGAGATTCAGCTCACCGACGGAATCGCTCGCCTGATGCAGCGTGAGCCGGTGTATGCCTTCGAATTCGAGGGCAAGCGCTACGATTGCGGCAGTAAGCTCGGATACTTGCAAGCGACCGTCGAGTACGGCTTGAAGCATCCGAGCTTAGGCCTTGAATTCGCGCACTACTTGCGCGACCTGGTTCCAAAGCCGTCCTAGCGCAATCGAGTGGTTCTAGCGAGAACGGCCTCGCGACTGACCGAAGCTACGCGTACCCGAACTCGAACCGGTGCCGGTGTTCGAACGAGCCCCTGAACTGGGCGGGCGACGCGAATCTCGGCGGTCGCTATTTCCATCCCTGCGTCCACTGCCATGATGATTCTGGCCGCCATGTCGGCCGTGTGCTTGCGCAGGGCGCCCTTCGCGAGACGGGGGCGGCGAGGCGGATTCGACGATTTTAAATGCGGGTGTCGGCAGTGTCGGAATGCTGCGCCGAAGAACCCGTTCGATGTCCCGCAACAATCCCGTTTCATCGGAAGATACCAACGAGATTGCCTCGCCGTTGGCTCCGGCGCGACCGGTGCGTCCGATGCGATGCACATAGTCTTCCGGCACATTGGGCAACTCGTAGTTCACCACTTGCGGCAGTTCTTTGATGTCCAGTCCGCGGGCGGCAACCTCCGTGGCGACCAGGCAAGTGACTTGACCGCGCTTGAACATGTCGAGCGCCTTTACCCGCGCGGCCTGACTCTTGTTTCCATGGATCGCCGCGGCTTGAATGCCGGCGCCTTCGAGCTGTTGCGTCAGGCGATTCGCGCCGTGCTTGGTGCGCGTGAAGATCAGCACTTGGCGCCATTGACCTTCTTGAATCAAATGCACGAGTAGATGCCGCTTCTGTTCCTTTTGCACCCGATAGGCACGCTGTTCGACGAGTTCGATCGGGGCGTTGCGCGGCGCGACTTGCACCGACAGGGGATTGTGCAACAGCCGTTCCGCCAACCCGCGGATGTCGTCCGAATAGGTGGCGGAGAACAGCAGATTTTGACGTTTCTGCGGCAGTAATTTGATGATCCTGCGAATGTCGGGAATGAAGCCCATGTCGAGCATGCGGTCGGCCTCGTCAAGCACCAGCACCTGCACGTGGGAGAGATCTACGGCGCGCTGCTGAGCGAGATCGAGCAGCCGGCCCGGCGTTGCAACCAAGATGTCGCAGCCGCTGCGCAAGGCGCTGATCTGCGGATTGATGCTCACGCCGCCGAACACTTGATACGTGCGTAGCTGCATGTATTTCCCATAGTCTCGCGAACTTTGAGCGACCTGAGCCGCCAGCTCGCGGGTCGGCGTCAGCACCAGCGCGCGCGGCGCTCTTAAGGTGCCGCTAGCTTGATCAGCCGTAAGAAGCTGAAGAATGGGCAGCACGAAGCCGGCAGTCTTGCCTGTGCCGGTTTGCGCGCCGGCGAGAACATCGCGCCCCGCAAGCACGGCGGGTATCGCCTGAATCTGGATGGGAGAGGGCGTGTCGTAGCCTTTATCGGCAACAGCACGCATCAATTCGGGCAATAGCCCGAGATCGGAAAATGACATTATTAAACCTTTTATTGAAAGTGGACTCGCACGACGGCACTTGAAGCGTCCGCAGCGGTCAGCAGCGAGGAGGGTAAAAAAACGAAGTGCGTCGAGGACGGACCGCGAGCTAAAGGTGGCACTGACCGAGCACCAACCTCTTGTAAGCTCGGGGGACTATACACGCTTTGACAGGTCGCGTCGAGGGTCACTCGTATGCCGCCCGCTTGCGAGCGCCCGGATAATCTCAGTCTCGCCGCAGACGCCCAGAATTCTGCCGTCTTCGGCGAGCAACACCGGGTGACCCGTGGTCTGGCGGAGCTGAATGATGGATTGCAGTGACAGCCAGGCGGGCGCAACCGCTACCCCTAAGGCAAGCTGGCTCAGATCAGCATCGTCTTTGACATGACAAAGCGAATGCGAGACGCCATCGAGCCGCAACTCGAGAGCTTGGTCCGCCGAATTCAGGGATAGTCGATAGCGGCGCC
The DNA here is from genome assembly GCA_030775865.1 of Pseudomonadota bacterium. Classification (GTDB taxonomy): domain Bacteria; phylum Pseudomonadota; class Gammaproteobacteria; order Steroidobacterales; family Steroidobacteraceae; genus Bog-1198. The sequence continues at coordinate 14,606 of JALYIH010000018.1, forward strand.
TGTCATCGAGCCATACGCAACCCGCGTCGCCGGCGAGATTCGCGCGACGTAGCATGATCATGCTGCCGGTCAGCACGGTGAGCGGATTCATATGGCGCACGAACTCGGCCACATAGTCATCGGCGGGTGCCAGTACGATGTCTTCGGCAGTGCCCGTTTGAACGATTCGGCCGTTATGAAGAATCGAAATGTGATCGCCCAGGCGCAGCGCCTCGTCCAAGTCGTGGCTGACGAACAGGATGGTCTTCTTCACGAGAGCCTGCAGCGTGAGAAGTTCGTCCTGCAACTTGCCTCGGATCAGGGGGTCAAGCGCCGAGAATGGTTCATCCATCAACAGGATATCGGCATCCGTCGCAAACGCGCGGGCCAGCCCGACGCGTTGCTGCATACCGCCCGAAAGTTCACTGACGTAACGGTCGGCCCACTGCGACAGCCCGACCAGTTCCAGTTTCTCGTCGACGATTGTCCTGCGCTTTGCGGCGGCTTCGCCGCGAAGTTCCAGGCCAAAACCGACGTTCTCCCGAACTGTGCGCCACGGCAGCAAGCCGAATTGCTGGAACACCATGGCCACTCGTTCGCGCCGCAAGCGTCGCATTTGCAATGTGTCGCAGGTAGCGACGTCAATGGTGGAATCGCCGTCGCGCATCATGACGTGACCGCGGGTGACGGGATTCAAACCATTTGCGGCACGCAGCAAGGTTGACTTGCCCGAGCCCGAGAGGCCCATCAGCACCGAAATTTCACCGCAGGCGACACTCAGATTCGCGCCCGCCACACCCACGACGACGCCATATTTGTTTTGAATGTCAGTGCGTGTTCCGCCGGCGTCGAGCGCGACGAGCGCATCGCGCAACCTTAAGCGTCCGGCGCGGTCCGCGCTCGCGAATAGAATATCGACGTCCTTGAATTCAATTGCAGAGTTCATCGCGGCGCTCCGCGTTCTGACGGTCTACTCATGCGGTCCAATATGATGGCCAGCAATACGATGGTGAAACCGGCTTCGAAGCCCATGCCGACCTGCACCGAATTCAACGCGCGCACCACCGGCACACCGAGCCCGCCGGCGCCTACCAGGGCGGCGATCACCACCATCGAGAGGCTCAGCATGATGCATTGAGTGATTCCCGCCACGATGGTCGGTGCGGCGCTCGGCAATTCCACTTTCCACAAAAGCTGCCTGGGCGTGGCGCCAAAAGCCTCGCCGGCCTCGATGAGCGGCTTCGATACCGCGGAGATGCCCAGATGGGTGAGACGAATCGGGGCCGGCAGCGCAAAGATCACCGTCGATATCAGCCCGGGAACCACGCCGAGTCCGAACAAGACGAGAGTCGGAATCAAGTACACGAAAGTCGGCAGCGTTTGCATCAAGTCGAGCACCGGTCGCAGCGCCGCGAACAGCCGCGGCCGATGCGCGGCAGCGATTCCCAATGGCACGCCGATGGCCGCCGATGCCACGGTGGCGACCATGACGAGCGCCAATGTCTCGATCGTGGCCAACCAATAGCCCTGATTGAGTATGAACAGCAGCGCCAACGCGACGAAGGCGGCCAGGGCAATGGAACGGCGCAAGGCCCAGGCGAGAGCAGCGACGGCAATTATCAACGCCGGCGCGGGCAGGGTGCGCAACAGCGCCGTCACGCCGTTGACCAGACCGCGAATCACGATGGAGATTCCATCGAATAGAAAAGTGCCATGCGTCTTGATGTAGTCGATCGCCACCGCCATCGCATCGCCTACCGGAATCTTATGAGCGACAATCCATTGTTCGAAGCCACCGGGGCGCGGCGGCCGTGTCGCCTGAGTCATGTCGGCGCCGGCGGGGCGGCCATCAAACGTCAGCACGCCGTCGAGCCATGCCTTGGCCGCACTGGGGTTGGCCTTCAGCCACTCCGTTGCCGCGATCTCGGGTGCCTCGTGCAGGTCCAATATGGCCGCCATCATTTCGCTCTCGCCGCGCAACGAAAACTTGAGATTTCTGAGCAATCTGCCGATGTTGGGGCACTCGGCGCTGTAGCCCCTGCGGGTCACGGTGTAAATGGTTGCGCCGCCGAAATTGGGGCCGAAGACTTCATCGCCCCCGCTGAGGTATTTCAACGCGAAGCGCATGTTCATGGGATGCGGCTCCCACGCCAGAAACACGACCGGACTCTTCTCGCGATAGGCACGCTCGACTTGAGCCAACATGCCTTGCTCGCTGGACTCGATCAATTTGAAATCGCCGAGACCAAATTGATTTTGCTTCAGCATTTCCAGCACGTGGCGGTTGCCGTCATTGCCGGGCTCGATCCCGTAGATGGAATTATTGAGCGCGGGCGCGAAACGCTGAATATCCTTGAAGTCTTGCAGACCCGCCGCGTGGGTGTAGGCGGGAACCGCCAGGGTGTACTTGGCGCCGGTCAGATTCGCTCCAATCACCTCGACCGAGCCGTCGTTCACGTACCGGCTTCGGTCAGCCTCTTGGGCCGGCATCCAATTGCCCAAGAACACATCGATGTCGTTATTGTGAAGAGACGCAAAGGTGACCGGAATCGACAGCACGGTAATGGTCGGCGAATAGCCCATGGTGCGGAGCAACTGGCTGACCAGTGCTGTCGTAGCGGTGACATCCGTCCAGCCCACGTCGGAAAAGCGGACTGTTTGGCAACTCATAGGCTCACTCGTGGCGCTCGCCACCGCGGCGCTCGGCACCGCGGCGCGCGTGACCTGAGTCATCATCACCGGCGCCAAGACAACCCATGGCAGTACCCAGGTGAACCGGGAGGCCGGTTGCCTCGGGGGCTTGACCACGCGACCCGTCGGGCGGCATGATTGACGCAGCGGCTCAGCCCTTGAACGGGCGTTTAGCGAGGTCTGATTTAAGCTCACCCGCGTATCCCTAGTGGATTGAAAATAAACGTATAAATTCTCTTATAACGTATCTTAGGCGCAACTTCGGCCGGGCGTCCACAAGCGCTGTCTGCGAGTTGCGAAGGCTGCCAAATTGAACAACCAATCAATGATTCCCCTCGACGGCTCGCACCCGTCCGTTGAGGATACGAGGCGTCGCCAATTGGTCGAGGTCACCATCGACAGCCTAGCGGAACTTGGCTATGTGGGCACCACACTTGCGCAGATCGCGAATCGTGCAGGGGTATCACCGGGCTTGGTGGCCCATTATTTCGGGGACAAAGACGGCTTACTCGATGCTGCTTTCCGCTCATTGGCAAGGCGCGTAGGTAACCAGGTTCGCGCGCGCCTGCGACGGGTGAGCACCCCACGCGGACGAATACAGGCCGTCATTGATGCGAATTTGGCTCCCGAGGAGTTCGAGCAACGTACCGGCACCGCCTGGCTCGCCTTCTGGGGTCAGGTCTTGCACGTCAAACCGCTGAAGCGCGTCCAATCGGTCTATCAACTACGCACTTTGTCGAATCTGAGAAGTTCACTGAAGAAACTCGTGCCGGCGGACGAAGCCCAGCGTCTTGCCGCCATGATCGCCGCCATGATTGACGGCGTGTGGCTGCGGGCCGCTTTATCCGGGTGGCGCGAGGCAGACAGCGAAAGTGCGCGCGCATTGTTGACTGCATTCGTCGATGGTCGTCTCAGTCAAGCGGCAGCTTTGTCGCAGTCCGCACCTTCGTCGATCGAAATAGCGGCGCTGCCGGGATCGGCAAAGGCGCGGTCTTCCGGTCCGCATGCCGGCGAGAGATTTGCCTCGATCAATCCCGCGACCGGCAAAGTGCTTGGGCTTGTCACTGCCGACGGATCCGCACAAGTCAACGCCGCGGTAGTCGCCGCCAAGAAAGGTCAGCTGATTTGGGCCGCAATGACCGGCGCGGAACGCGCTCGCGTATTGCGTCGGACCGCCGAGATCTTGAGATCGCGCAATAGAGAACTCGCAGAACTTGAAACGTGCGACACCGGAAAGCCCATCCAGGAGACGCTGGTGGTGGATGTCGCCTCGGGGGCGGACTGCCTCGAGTATTTTGCAGGTCTCGCACAGAGTCTCAGCGGTGAACACATCGATCTTGGAGCCCACGCATTCGGTTATACGCGCCGTGAACCGCTCGGCGTAGTCGCCGGCATTGGTGCCTGGAATTACCCGCTGCAAATCGCCTGCTGGAAAGCCGCGCCGGCGCTAGCCTGCGGCAATGCCATGATCTTCAAGCCGGCGGAGCTCACGCCCTTTACGGCTGTAAAGCTGCAAGAAATACTGCTCGAGGCGGGACTGCCTCCGGGCGTATTCCAGGTAGTGCAGGGTTTTGCGGAAACCGGGCGCTTACTCACGCGTCATCCCGACATTCGCAAAGTCTCCCTCACCGGCGAAGTCGGCACCGGCAGGGCGGTCATGAGCGACGCCGCTCAAACCCTTAAGAGCGTGACACTGGAGTTGGGCGGCAAATCGCCGCTGATCGTTTTCGGTGACGCAAAGCTCGACAACGCTGTGGCAGGCACACTCCTGGCCAATTTCTATTCCTCGGGACAGGTTTGCTCCAACGGTACGCGTGTGTTCGTGCACCGTTCGATCAAAGCGGCCTTTCTCGAGCGGCTCATCAAACGCGTCGGTGCAATGCGAATCGGCGACCCCATGAATCCCGAGACACAGGTGGGCGCCTTGATATCCGAGGAGCACATGCACAAGGTGCTTTCCTACATCCACCGCGGCCGAGCGGAGGGCGCGCGCATCTTGACGGGCGGCACGCGAGTGACGACGGGCGATCTGGCAAACGGCTACTTCGTTGCACCCACCGTATTCGATAATTGCCGCGACGACATGGCGATCGTGCGAGAAGAAATTTTCGGTCCCGTCATGTCCGTATTGGAATTCGAGGACGAGCAAGAAGTCATCGAGCGCGCCAATGCCACGGAGTTCGGTTTGGCGGCCGGTGTGTTCACCAATGATTTGACGCGCGCCCATCGAGTGATCGCTCAATTGCAGGCCGGCACGTGCTGGATCAATCACTACAACGTCACGCCGATCGAACTGCCGTTCGGCGGCGTCAAGCTCTCGGGGCTCGGCCGCGAGAACGGCCGTGCCGCCATCGAACACTACACGCAACTCAAGAGTGTCTACGTAGCCATGGCCGATGTCGACGCGCCCTACTGATGGAGCTGAAAGACTGTGTCTGACGAGAGTTTTGATTATGTGATTGCCGGCGCGGGCTCTGCGGGCTGCGTGCTCGCGGATCGATTGAGCGCCGACGGACAGCGCAGCGTGTTGCTGTTGGAATACGGTGGCTCCGATCGCTCGATCTTCATTCAAATGCCGTCGGCGCTTTCGATACCGATGAACATGCCGAAATACAACTGGTTCTATCACACGGAGCCGGAGCCGCATCTGGGCGGCCGAAGAATGCACACGCCGCGCGGCAAAGTGTTGGGCGGGTCCTCTTCTATCAACGGCTTGGTGTACATCCGGGGCAACCCTCAGGACTTCGAGGGATGGGGCGCGCAAGGCGCGGCGGGTTGGGCATATCGCGACGTGTTGCCCTATTTCCGACGGGCGGAGAAGCGCCAGGAAGGCGGCAACCAATATCGCGGCAACAGCGGCAAGCTCGAGACTCGCTACGGGACCGTGAGCAATCCCTTGCATGCAGCATGGCTGGCCGCAGCCGGCGAGGCCGGCTATCCGTCCACGGCCGATGTGAATGGCTTTCAGCAGGAAGGCTTCGGCCGAATGGACATGACGGTGGCCGATGGTAGGCGCTGCAGCGCCTCAAACGCCTATCTAAGACCGGCCATGCGCCGTCCTAACCTCAAGGTGCTGACGCATGCTTTGGCGACGCGCATCATGTTCGAGGGTCGGCGCGCCACCGGGCTGGAGTACCGCCGAGGCGGCATCACTCATCGCGTACAGATTGCAGGAGAATTGATCCTTTCCGGGGGGCCCATCAATTCGCCGCAACTGTTGAAGCTCTCCGGCGTTGGGCCTGCGCCGGAACTTCGCGCGCTTGGCATCCCGGTGGTTCACGATTTGCCCGGAGTCGGTGAAAATCTGCAGGATCATTTGGAATTCTATTTCCAGCTCGCCTGCAAGGAACCGATTACCTTGTACTCGTCCATCAATCTTTGGAACCGCGCTCTGATCGGTGCGCGCTGGCTGCTTCGCAAGGACGGTTTGGGCGCCAGCAATCACTTCGAAACCTGCGGTTTCATCCGCAGCCGCGCCGGAGTGCCGTATCCGGACATTCAGTATCATTTTCTGCCCATGGCAGTGGCCTACGACGGCTCATCGTTAGCGCAAGAACACGGATTCCAAGCGCATGTGGGACCGATGCGAAGCAAGAGCCGTGGTTGGGTGAGGTTGGTCTCGAGCAATCCCCTCGACAAGCCGCGCATCCTGTTCAACTATCTGAGCGAAGCGGATGACTGGACCGAAATGCGCGCCTGCGTGCGATTGACGCGTGAAATTTTTGGGCAGCCCGCTTTCGACCGTTATCGCGGACGGGAAATCCAGCCGGGTAAGGACGTACAGACGGACGAGCAGATCGATGCCTTCATCCGCGCCAAGGTTGAGAGTGCGTATCACCCGTCGTGTTCTTGCAAGATGGGCAGCGCCGAAGACCCGATGGCCGTCGTCGACCCGGAGACGCGTGTGCACGGAATCGAGGGTTTACGTGTGGTGGACTCATCCATCATGCCCTCGATCACCACAGGCAATCTCAATGCGCCTACGATCATGCTGGCGGAGAAGGCCGCGGATCACATTTTAGGACGAGGCTTGGCGCCCCCTGAGATCGCGCCGTTCTACGCGGCGCCGAATTGGCCGAATGCGCAGCGCTAGAGTCTGCAAAACACACCCCGCACTGCCGGAACCGGTATTACACCCGGCGCTGCCGAGTTTCAGTCCTCAAAATTTGTACCCCAACGAGACGCCGAGGACCCGGGGCCTGAGGGGCGTCTGAGCTACGATGAATTGATCGGTGCTTACGAATGTACTGGCGTTCGAATTGCTGAGGTTCTCACCATGCACGTTCACGTACCAGGCATCTTTTGCAACGCCGAATGACGCATCGTAGGTCGTGTAGGCGGGATTCTCGAATCGCAATCTGCCGGTAGTGATGGCTCCGGCTTGCGCGATCGAAGGATTCGAACCCGCCTGCGTGAATGAATGGCCGTTGTGCGCGGCGCCGATTTGAAGGAAAGGGGTGTATCCGGCGATGTTCCACTCGTAGCGGGCGCGCAGGCTGAACTGGATCGGCGGCGCATTGGCGCTCGGGGAGCCGATCGGGCCGAATGGATTGGTGATCGGCGTACAATTGGTGCCGGTGGTGCTGCAGGTTTGCGTGAGCGGCTTGCCGAAGTTCGCGCTGGCGGGATTGTTGTCGATGAGTGCCGGCGAATTCGTTTGCCGGCTCTGGTTCCAGGCTGCTCCACCCTGCAGCGTCAGCCCGCTCACGACCCTTGCCACCAAGGAGGTCTCGACACCTTTGATGAGGAAATTCTGACCGTTGGCGTTGTAGAAAATATTGCCGATCAAACCGGGGTCGAAGAAGGCGACTTGAACGTTGTCCCAGTTTTCCCGGTAAAAGGCGCCGTTCCACTGCAATCGATGGTTGAAAAATTCCGTCTTCCAGCCGATCTCGTTGTTCGTCAATTTGTCAGATGAGTAAGCTGCGGGGACCGCGTACTGCAGTACTCCATCCGGGCCCGGGGCATGCAAGGAGCCGCCGTTCTGGTTGAAGCCGCCGGGGCGAAAGCCCTGCGAAAACGTGTAATAGGTCATGATATCTGGCGTGATATGCCAGGTCAGATTGCCGCGGCTCTTGTTGCCGGACTCGGTGTCGGTGAGATTCGCTGCGTTGAGGTTGAAACTGAACCCGGGGCTGTGGCAGCCACCCGCCGGCGCACCTCCCTCGAAGCAACCGAAGCTGGAAAGGACACTGCCCTCCGAGGAGTTGTCGAAGCGAAAATGGCGCGTGCCGACCGTTGCCGTCAGCACTTTCGGAATCAGGTCGAAGTCGATGGACACGAAGAAAGCCGTCTGCTTGGTCTCGCGCACCGTGTCCTGGTAGAAGGACGTGCTGGAGTTCTGAACACCGGGATTATGGACGGTCGTATCCGGGAACGTGCCAACGTTCGTGAGGCAGCCGCTATTGCCCGGCGTGCCCGCGGGCCCGTTCGAGGTACACGCAGGAATCGTCTTGTACATCCAGCCGGTCTGGTCGAACAGCGTGTTCTGTTCATAGTACGCACCCGCGATCGCGCGCAACCGCCAGTCGTCGGGTGTGCTGAAGCGCAATTCGTGTTGCTGGTGGGTATTGCGCTCGACCGAGCGCCAGCTAGCGCTCGGCGAGAAGCAGGTCGATGTGAGGCTTGCATCGCCGCCCGATCCCGGTCCGTAGCACTGATAGTAATCGGCATAGACTCCACGGGCGTAATTCGTGTAGTCGCCGACCTGCTCGACGTTGCGCACCAGGTAGCCGCCGGTATAGACGGCCCTCAAATCTCCGACCTTGCCATTTACCGTCCATGCGGTGCTCTCGAACCTATCCTTGTCGAAGGCGTTGTTGAACAGCGTGGCTTGGAGCGGCTGCAACGGCGCGCCATCCGAGGCATTGGGCTGCTGGTAGAACACGCCCTGCGAGTTCATTTCCTGGTACGACTGCGTGATCAGCGCGTCCCAGTCATCGTTAAACTTGTACAGCGCCTCGACCCGTATCCCCTTGTAGGTAACCGGGTTGATGGCTCTGGCGGCGATGTTTTTGTTATTGAGGCTCGGGCTGCCGGGCGGCACGCAGGAGCCGGCGTTCGGCTGACCGTCCGGGCATTGTCCGTTGACCGCCGGAAAGTTGGCATAGTGAATACCGATGTCGCTGTTGCTGCGCGTGAACGTCGCCGGCACGTTGTCGATGTAGCCGCCGCGCCGGTCGTCGTAGATCACCGCGCGCACGGCCATGGTATCGGCGATCAACGGGAGGTTCAACACCGCCGTCACGTCGTAATTCGGATCGCCGTGAGCGGTCACTCCGTAGCCGCCCTTGATGTTCGCCTCGGTCACGTTGAGCTTCGGTTCATTCGTGATGTAACGGATAGCCCCGGCCTCGGCGCCGGCACCAAACAGCGTTCCCTGCGGACCCTCCAAGACCTCGATGCGATTTAGATCGGCGGCATAGACGTCGAGGTTACGGCCGGGGAGTTGGCCAGATTGATTGTCCAAGTAGATGGCGACGTTAGGCCACAAGCCCGTCGAACCGCTGCCCTGGCTGGGCTGCGAGCCGGCGCTCAAGCCCCGCATGAAAACCTCGTTCTGGCCGGGCCCGTTGTTCGCCGTCGTAACGTTTGGCAGATACTTGATGTAGTCATCGAACGTCGTCACGTTCAATTGGGTCAGGGTTTCGCCCGTGAGCGCCTGAATTTGAATCGGCACGTTCTGGCTATTTTCCGAGCGCCGCTGCGCCGTGACGATAATTTCTGAAATCGCGTCGGTACTGGGGGCGGCATCAGACGCACCTGCGGCATGCACGACACCGGTGGACGCGCTGCTAAGGATCGCGGCGATCGCATAGGACAACTTTGAATTCGAGTTCATGTTGCTGTATCCCCACTGATGGAATTATTGCTGCGGCGGGCCTCCGCAATACCCCGGGGTCAATGAAATCGCGCCACGCATGGGCGCGCCTTGTGCCGCCTTGAGTATCCGCATGTACATCCCTTGACTCTATTAGCGATGAGTTCTGTCCCGGTCCACAAGACGATTGAACGTACGCTCAATTTTTTCTATTTTCTGATTACAACATATCTTGTTCCAAGACAGCAGCGGAATCAAGATTGTGGCGCGAAATATTTAAACGTTATATTTCAAATGTATAGGAAGCTTATATCGACTAATTTGAAACGATCTGCGCGGGATCCAAGAATTGAACGATCATTTAAGGGTTGTAACATACGACGGGGCGCGGGTCGGGACCGCAGCGGGCCTGGATTCCTATTACCCTCTGGGCCCATGCTACAGTTTCAGATCCCTATCAGTTAAAAAGTGCGAAATGACCGATCGACTGACCTCCTTGTTATCTGAGCGGCCCTGGCTGCTCGCTGATGGTGCGACCGGCAGTAACCTGTTCGAGCGCGGTCTCAAATCGGGCGATGCGCCCGAACTATGGAACTCCGATCGCCCGGAGCAAGTTGCTGAATTGCAGCGCGCGTTCGTGGAAGCCGGCGCGGATATCATCCTGACGAACAGTTTCGGCGGCACTCGCCACCGATTGAAGCTTCACAGGGCGGAGGATCGCGTTGCAGAGCTGAATGAGAAAGCGGCCCGTATTGCACGTGCCGAAACCGATCGCGCCGATCGCGTGGTGCTGGTCGGCGGCAGCATCGGGCCGACCGGAGAGATTCTCGAACCTCTGGGGCCTTTGAGTTTTGATGACGCACGCGCAGCGTTCGCCGAACAGGCGGCAGCTCTAGCGCGCGGCGGGGCCCACCTTCTGTGGATAGAAACCATGTCGTCCATAGAGGAAACCGAAGCCGCCATCGCGGGCGCGGAGATCACGGGTCTACCGGTGGTTGCGACATTGAGTTTCGACACCAACGGCCGAACCATGATGGGCATCACGCCGTCCGAACTGGCCGGCCTGCACCGCAAGCACAATCTAGCCGCGTGCGGCAGCAATTGCGGCACCGGCCCGTCTGAACTCGTCGCTTGCATCGTCAATCTCGCCACGGCTTCCGACCCGTCCGCCGTTCTGGTTGCCAAAGCGAACTGCGGCATTCCGCAATTCGTCAACGGTGAAATCCGCTTCAACGGAACGCCCGAGTTGATGGCGCAGTACGCCTGCCTTTCGTTGGATTCGGGAGCACGCATCATAGGCGGCTGTTGCGGCACGACGCCGGAGCACGTGCGCATCATGCGCCTAGCCCTCGAATCCCATGTACGCGGACCGAAGCCTGACCTCGCCACTATTGAATCCAAGCTCGGCGCCATTTCGAGCGGTGCGACGGCCCAGTTGCGCGGCGAATTCAGTCGCGAAGCCGGCGCTGCTGCCGGCGCGACCGGTAGACGCACGACGAACCGGCGGAATGCGCGAGCGATAGGCCCTTAATAGACCCTTAGGGCTCGCGCGCCCGACAGTACATCGCGGTTGCCCGCAGGACCCATGGCGCCGGCCGCGCAGGAGCTTACGGATACTTGTTTTCGACGGCGCTGCGGACCAGATGCGTGTCGTAGACCAACACGATAGACGCAATTCGGCCGGTATTGAGATCGAAATTGAATACGTCAGCACATTCGAACGATACCTTCGAACCGTCCTTCAGTTGCCAGTCGTATAGGTAGTAAGCGACCGCGCGCATGTTCCCTTCGGCGCTCACCAGCACATCATGCACCGTCAATGCCGTGCTGCTCGATGCGGCGGCAACTTTCCTCACGTAGTCACGCACCGGAATTTTGCCCAAGAACGGCGACTGAACCCAGCCATCGAGGACGAACAGCGCGGCCGCTTTATCCGCGTCGCCCGTTTCAAGGGCCTTGAGATATTTGCGCACAGCTTGCTGCATATGCCACCCCAATTCGTTGATGCCTCAAGCATGGTACTCGGACGCCGATGGCGTTGCCCAACTGTCCTCGAAACTGCCGAGAGGTGGAAAATTCGGCTATTGTTTGCGCCGCAAGGCAATGCGATGCACCCGGAACCTGAAGGACGATAGATGAGCGACGTGAATTCGTCGTTGGACGACAACGAACACTCGCCGGCACAAGGTCTCTGGCTCGGCCTCGACACCGGCGGCACGTTTACGGACGCAGTGCTGATCGGGCGTGGCCAACGAGTCACCGACGTTCAAAGTTTTTAGAGTTCGCGGGAAACCAGGACTTTGACATCCTCCTCGCTCTCAAGGGCCGAGGATTCCTTCTGCAAGAGGGCGATGTCCCGCCGCGAGGATATTGTGAGCGGCATTGACGTTACGATCATGGATCGCTCCGCACACAGTGCACTGCCATCCCCTAATTCCAAGATCTTTCCGGCCTTTAGGGCCGGCGCGGCTATTACACACGCTGCAGGTCTGGGTGGAAAACGCTTCATCGACTTCATCAAACCACACGCCTGCGTCATCGCATTTGTACAGCAGCATGGTTCGAAATGCGCTCCAGCCCGCATCGAGCACCGACTTGGCCAGTCGGGTCTTTGCCAGCGCGGAGGCATTCACGTTGCCGACGGAGATAGCACCATAGGCCTTGACCAGGCGGGTGCTCAGTTTTTGCAAGAAATCTTTTCGCCGATTCGCGATCTTGGCGTGAATCGCTCGGGTTCGGTTTCGATGACGGGCGCGCTGTGCACGGGCAAGGACCGGTTCCAAGTCGCGGTAAAAGCGCTCGGCCTCGATCGGCGGCAGAGCGTCATCACTGAACGCTGCAAAGGTCCTCAACCCCAGATCGATGCCCAGACTCGGGACCGAGCGATCGAGAATCGATTTCACGGACGGTTTATTTCTCTCATCCCCGACTCGCTGAGCGCGGGGCACGCAGACATTCAGATACCAACGTCCGCGGCTGTCTTCA
>JALYIH010000019.1 GCA_030775865.1 Pseudomonadota bacterium
GCTCTAGCGTCCGCGCCGGCCCCAGCGTCCGCGCCGGCCCCAGCGTCCACGCCGGCCCCAGCGTCCACGCCGGCTCCAGCGCCGGTATCCGCCGCCGCCATTGCGGCGGACCCGAAAAATTTTGGCTTGACGCCAAAACAGCAGCATACCGCTGATGTGGGGCCGAAATCGATTGCGGCGCATATTGCAATCGTCAGCTCCGATAAATTGGCTGGCACCACCATCGTGCTCGACAGCGGCCAAACCTGGGCCGTATTGGACGACGACGGACGATTGTCCACGGGCGATGCGGTCACCATCAAGCGGGCAGCGCTGAAATCCTTTCTTATGATGACTCCCTCGAATCATTCCTATCGCGTGCGGCGGTTGCGTTAGTTCGCTAGCGGTCGAATTTCTCGATCCAAGGCTTGAGCACCGGCATCGCCTGTGAGAGGTGCGATTGGTAGTTGCGCCACTGCGCTGTCGCCGAGGTGAGGAGACCGCGCGAGAGCTGTGCAGTGCTCGGGGTGGCATGTTCCCGGGCCTGAACTCGATGCGCAAACTCGCCCATGCTTGCCAGCCAATCGAGCTCAAGGTATCCGCAAATACCGCGCATCTCGCGCTCGAAATCGGCAACCAATTTTTCGTAGCGGATTTCGTGCCAATCCAACGCCAGCGAGCGCTTGACCGTATATGCGAATTTCATGGCAGCTGCGTAGAAAGCGGCCGCCCCAGGCACAGTGAGGAATTCATACATGGACGGATTCATCTGGAAGCGGCGCCTGAAGCAGCTGAGTGTCACATCGCGTGGGTCGCGGACCGCGAACAGAATCTTCGCGCGCGGAAAGAGTTTGACGATCAGCGGCAACTTGAGGCTGTTCAGCGGATGCTTGTCGACGAACACTTTGCCCGCGACATCGATGCCGGCGCTGCGCACCCGGCGCCAATAGGCCTCGCGCAGCGCATTCACGGCCGGCTCTCCCGCGTGCGCCAGCGCGTCGAAATTCAAGGGCTCGCGCATGAAGGCGAGCACGCCGTCGGCCAGCAGCTCGTGTTCTTCCAGGCTGACGACGCGCGGATTGCCGTCCAGAACGACCTCCACCAGGGTGGTACCAGTGCGCGGAAAACCCAGCAGGAAGACATGGCCGGCCGCTGCGGGCGGTGCTTCTGGGACAACGCCCCATGGATGGGCGTCGAGCTTCTCCATGGCCGCGGTCAATGCGCGCGTATATCCCAAGACATTCGAGGCCGCAAAGCGACGGTGAATATGCCTGAGTGCCTGGTTGCAGGCGTCATAGGCTTCGAATGCCTCATCGTAACGGCCGCCGGCGTCGAGCACGTCCGCAAGCAGTCCTGTCGCGCGCGCCCGATCGGAGGGGCCCGCGCGGGAGTCAATAATGAGAAGTCTCAACATTTTCTCCGCCGCGGCAAGCTCACCGCCGGCCAGATCCGCGGCGGCAAGGCACAAAACCGCATCCGGATAGCCAGGAACGATATTGAGCGCGCGTTGTGCCCACTCCCTCGCTTCCTCGTGTTGGCCGCGGTGCGTGGCGATCGAGGCCAGCGCCGTCGTGGCCGAGAAATTACCGGGCTCGAGCTCGAGGGCACGTTGGTGACTCTGCCGGGCGCGGCCCAGCGATCCCAACGCCATCAACGCGTTGCCCTTGCTGGCATGGGCAAAGGGGAGGTCGGCGTGCTGTCTCAAAAGTTCGTCAATATGCCCTAGCGCTTCGGCCGGGCGGTCAAGACGCTGCAAACACAATCCCAACGCGTGGCGTGCACCGACGTCATTGGGCGCCATCGCGACCGCTCGTTTGAGCAATATCAGCGCCGCCTCGTACTTGCCTTCTTGTTCACGGCGCGTCGCGATGATATTGAGCAGCATGGGATGCTCAAAACCGCCGGCGAGGGTTCGTTCAGCCAACGTTGCCGCGCCGACAAAATCACGACTTTCCGCAAGGCGAAGCACCGTGCGCAGCGTGTCCATGTCGGTTTCAAGATTGCGGGTCATTCGGTTTGCGTATTTGTTGGTCGCAAGGCTACCGGAATGCGGGGGATATGGGAAAATCCTTCCTGGCAATGCGAGGCTGAGGTGATCTTGGGCGAAGCTTCCGGCGAATTGATGGGCATGGCGGTGCAGTTGCAACGCCAAAACCGGGTTGCGGAGGCCATTGCAGCCTATCGGGAGATTCTCGCTCGATGGCCGAAGCTGGCGGATGCCTGGTACAACCTCGCCGTACTGCAACGACAAACCTTCCGATTCGACGAGGCGCTCGCTTCCTATCAACACTCACTCGCCTCGGGCGTGGCGCGGCCGGAAGAAGTGCACCTGAATCGCAGCGTCATCTTCAGCGATTTCCTGCGCGATCACGCGAGCGCGGCCGCGGAACTGCAGCAAGCCCTGACGCTCAATCCCGCCTACACGCCGGCGATGCTCAACCTGGCCAACCTGTATGAGGACTTTGGCAAGCGGGCGGAGGCCAGCTCGCTGTATGCGCGGATTCTCACCCTCGAACCGCAGTCCTTCGAGGCGCTGGCGCGCTTCGCTAACATTCAGCCGGCGGACAACGTCGATGTCGCTCTCGTCAAAGCCTTGAGAGACGCGCTCACCGCTGCCTCAGCGATGAGTGATAGGGCCAGTCTCGGTTTTGCGCTCGGACGCCTGCTCGATGCCGCGGGCGACTACCGCGCCGCATTCTTGGCCTATACGGCGGCCAATCGGGCGAGTCTTGCCAGCGCGGGGCCCCATGTCGTCCCTTATGACGGTGCGCGGCAGCAGGCCTTTATCGACCGCTTGATCGGCACCGGGCTGTCCGGCGCCAGAGCCAACGCCACCGCTATCCCGCCACGGCCCATTTTCATCGTCGGTATGTTTCGGTCCGGATCGACTGTAACCGAGCAGCTGCTTGCCGCGATCCCGGGTGTCGCCGCCGGCGGCGAAATCGATTTTCTGCCGCGGTTGATCAACACCGAACTCACGCCGCTTTTCGAAGTGTCGGCAACCTTGACACCCGAGCAGCTCGACGAGATGGCGGCCCGGTACAGGGCGGAACTGATGCGTGTGTCGGCATATGCAACTTATGTCATCGACAAGCGGCCGGACAATTTCCTGTACATCGGTCTCATCAAGCGTCTGTTTCCCGACGCCAAGATCGTGCACACAACGCGAGATCCTTTGGACAATTGCCTATCCATTTTCTTCCTGCATCTCGAGCAGCAGATGAGTTATGCCCTGAATATCGCGGATATCGCTCACTACTATCGCGAGTATCGACGCCTCATGGCGTACTGGAAAAGCGAGTTTGCCGGCGATATTCTCGATTTCAGCTACGATGCCCTGGTCGAGGAGCCGCAACGCCAACTAAAGGCACTGTGCGTGTTTCTGGGACTTCCGTGCCCGGGACAGGTCCCCACGGTCGCGGCGCGCAGCGGCGCCATCAGGACTGCCAGCGTATGGCAGGTGCGTGAACCGCTGTACCGAACCTCATCGGGACGCGCACGGCATTACGCCGCTGAGCTCAAGGAATTGCGCGACGAACTCTCGAATCTGCCATGACCTTAAGCTCGCCGACAATCGTTCCCATTCTCGCGACACCGCTCGGCATCGCATCCATTCCAGACTCAGCGCAAATCAATGCGGGTTTGTACGAGCTGTTCGCGCAGCGAATGGCCGTGGATCATCGACCGCGGCGCAATCCGCTGAGCTTCTGCAGCGCAGATGATCTGATGGAATGGCCGGAACTCCCGGTGCGGCGGCTGGCGGATGGCATAACGGGTGCGGTTTGCGCCGTGGTCGGCAGCCTCAATGAGTTTACGGTGGCGCAAATCCGCGCGTTCAAATTGGAATCGCGCGCATGGTTCACGGTGATACGAACGAATGGCAGCGTGCCCGCCGCCAACTATCCGCTGACGTCTTGGTGTGCGATCTATTGCGTCAACGCGCCGCCCCCTAACGAGACTCGCCCCGAAAGCGGCGTCGTGCGCCTGTACGAGTCACGCCTTGGCACGACCTTCCAGGATGCGAGCAACTCGACCATGCGAATTCCGTATTCGCAATCGCATTACGCGTGGCGCCCGGTGCCGGGACAAATGATCATCTTCCCCGCATCTCTGACGCACGAAATAGCGCTGTTGCGTGCCGGCGGCGAGTTGACGCTGGTCACGGCGCGTATTCGCTTCACCGGGGCCGGCCAACAAGGATTCGGGCGATGGTAAGCACCGGGATCAAGGTGCGCGCGCTATTTGCGACGCCCTTCGGTGAGGCACGGCTGCCCGCTTGCGAACGCCTCAACCGCGAACTCGAGGCGCTTTTCCTGCAGCGCGAGACGGAGGAGCATAGAAATCCCACGCCAAGCCATGTGCCGCAAGCCGAAATGTTCGAAAGCCGCTTCAATTTGTTTCGCTGGACCGAAGCCTGCGTACAGGAGTTGCGTGGTTTCATGCTGAACGCGGTCGCGCAAATGGTGATCGAGAACACGTCGCTGACGGCACAGGATCTGCAACGGCTCACCTTTCAAAACCATACCTGGTTCCATATCTCAAGATACGCGGGATCCTTTGTCGCCCACAATCATCCGCTGGCATCCTGGTCCGCCGTGTACTGCGTTCGGCCGGGTGAGACCGTGCCGCAGCATCCGGATAGCGGCGTATTGCGATTCCTCGATGTAAGGCAGGGTGCCAATGCCTACGTTGATCCGGCGAATATATCTTTGCACCGCGCATACGCGCTCGCGCCGCTGGAATTGAAGCTTGAAGCCGGCCAAATGGTGATCTTCCCTTCTTACGTATTCCATGAAGTGGCCCCTTTTTACGGCAGCGATACGCGGATAACCGTCGCCACCAACTGCTGGTTCATCTAAGAGGAGGACGCACGAGACCGACCGACATGACGCGAGGAGTCCGGCAACTTCGCGTAAGCGGCGGCCACTTCGGGCATCACCGTGTAGTGCGACACGAACTCGGCTGGAAATCGAGAGGGCTTGCCGGTGTCGAGGTTCAAGCAGAAGTATTCGATCTCGGCATCCAGAACCCG
>JALYIH010000020.1 GCA_030775865.1 Pseudomonadota bacterium
GCGCCGGGGTGCGCGCACCGTTCCGCGGCTTGCAGAGGCGTTCGCATCGACCAGTTCGAAGTCGATTTGCCGCTGCGTGAGGTCGACTCGGTTCAGGCGCACTCTCACCGAGTCCCCTAACTGCCAGCGCCGGCCGGTACGTTGCCCCACCAGGCCCATGCCGCCGTCTTCGAGTTCCCAATAATCTCCCGGGATGGCGGAGATGTGCACCAAACCATCGATGGGCATTTCCTTTAACTGCACGAACAAACCGAACTCCAGTGCACTGGAGATCGTCGCATCGAATGTCTCGCCGATTCGCGGCTGCATGTACAGGCACTTGAGGTATCCCATGACATCGCGCGACGCATCATCGGCGCGCCGTTCGCGCTGCGAGCTTTCCGCGCCCAAGACCTGCAGCTCGGCCGTCGTGTAGGCATGCCCTGATGCCGACTGTGGCACGACCGCCGCTTTGATTGCTCGATGCACCAGCAGATCCGGGTAGCGCCGAATGGGAGAGGTGAAGTGAGCGTACTCCGGCAGCGCGAGACCGAAGTGACCGATGTTGGTTTGTTGGTAGACGGCCTGTGCCAGTGAACGAATCACCAGGCCCTCGAGCAGCAGTCCGTCGGGGCGTGCTGCCAGCCTTTCCACCAGCTGGCGAAACTCGCGAGGCGTCGGCTTCTCCGAGAAGAGCGCACCCACCTGCAGCGCGCTCAAGACCTTCTGCAACTCCGTCACCCGCTTATCCTCGGGCTGACCATGGACGCGATACAGGCTCTTGGCTTTCGCGATACGCAAAGCCACTGCGGCTTCCACATTGGCGGCGATCATGCACTCCTCGATCAGGCGGTGCGCGTCGTTGCGCGTCACGGCATAAAATCCCTCGATCGTGCCCATCTCACCGATGCGCGCCTTGACTTCACCACCGCGGAAATCCAGCGCGCCGCGGGCATCGCGCGCCGTCTTCAGCGCGCCGTATACCGCGTACAGCGTTTGCAACGAAACGCCAACCGCCGGCGCCACATCGCGGGCATGCGCGCGCGGATTCTGCAAATAGCTCCATGCCTGGTCATAGGTGAGCCGCGCATGCGAAATAATCACCGCTTCATAAAACCGGGACTTGCTCAACTTGCCGGCCTTGCTCACATGCATGTCGCAGACGAATGCCAGTCGCTCGACTCGCGGCATCAGCGAGCACAGATGGTTGGACAGGTGCTCCGGCAGCATGGGAATGACGCGATCCGGGAAGTACACGGACGTGGCGCGCGCCCGCGCTTCGCTATCCAGCGCGGTACCACAGCGCACATAGTGGCTGACGTCGGCGATGGCGACGATGAGCCGCCAACCGCCGCCGCGGACGGCTTCGGCGTACACGGCATCATCGAAGTCCTTGGCATCCTCGCCATCGATGGTGACCAGCGGCAGTTCACGCAGATCCTCACGGCCCTGCAGATCTTGCGCGGGCACATCAGGGGAAAACAGGTTGGCTTCACTCAAAACCTCAGGCGGAAATTCCTGCGGCAGGTCATGCCTGAGAATCGCAAAACGAGCGGCCAGGTGTGCTGGGCTCAAACTATCCAGCACTTCCACGATTCGGCCCTGGGCCGGGGCTTCGCCTTGCGGCCGCTTGGAGACTTCGACAATGACTTTATCGCCTTCTTTCGCGCCATGCCGATCGCGCATCGAGACTTCCACCGAATACCAATGGCCCGGATCCTCAGGCTCGACGCGGCCGCGAGATTGCCCGGCATGCCAGACGCCCCCGATCAGCTTGGACGCATCGCCGATGCGCTGGATCAATCGCGCGATGCGCCTGCCGCGTTCGTTCATGCCGACGGCGAGCACTTCCACGCGATCGTTGTGCATGAGCGCTGCCGTATCGACCCGCGCCAGTACCAAGGGCGCCGATCCGTCATCCGGCATCACCAGGACATCGCCATTGGCGCGGCCGCGCACCCGGCCTGCGACACGCTCGCCCTCGCCTGCCGTGGCAAAACCGTTCGGCCCCTCGATGGCTTGACCGTCGCGCACCATCGCGGCCAGCCGTTTGGCCAGCGCGTCGCGCTGCGCGTCCGTATTCAATCCCAGCCGCTTGGCGAGACGGGCCGCGGTCAGGGGTTCAGGCGCCTCGCCCAAGTGCTTGAGCAACAGCTCGCGGCTGGCGATCGGGTCCGAATATCGCGACTTTTCGAGTTCTAGATTCGGATCCTCGCGACGCCAATCACCGGCGGCTTTCGCAGCGCCGCCGGCTTTGGGCCGTGAGCCGTTTGATGAGCCGGTCGATCGGCGTTGCGTCATGGGGTATTAAAGGGGAACTTAAGGCGATGCATGCATTGGCAAACCTGTGAGATGGGGGCAATTCTCGCAGTGCCGCGGAAACGGCCGAGGAGAATGACGTGGTCAGGTTATCAGCTTTGCGCCTCGCGCGCCCAAGCCAACACGAGTACCCCGAGTACCCCGGAGTACCCCGGATTGACAAGCCCCAGGTCAGTGCGTACATTTCTGCGCCTCGCGTGCGGCGGACCCATCTTGCCCAGGTGGCGGAACTGGTAGACGCGCTGGTTTCAGGTACCAGTGGAGCAATTCGTGGAGGTTCGAGTCCTCTCCTGGGCACC
>JALYIH010000021.1 GCA_030775865.1 Pseudomonadota bacterium
CCGTTCATAAGCATTTGCGAACCTTTACCTGAGCACGCGGCGCTTTGCGGCGCCGAAAGCGCGACGGTGAAAGCTCGCCAGGGCGTCGAATTGATCACCTCCGGCGAATTGCGCGTTGTGGATGGCGAGATGCGGGACGTTGCGCAAGACGGCGCGACGATGGGCGAAATCGTCGCCCGAGGAAACGTCGTCATGCGCGGTTACTATAATGATCCTGAGGCGACTGCGACGGCGTTCGCGGGCGGTTGGTTTCATTCGGGCGATGGCGCCGTCGTACATCCTGATGGTTACATCGAGATCAGGGACCGCTTCAAGGACGTCATCATCAGCGGCGGTGAGAACATCTCCTCGATCGAAGTCGAGGGTGCATTGCTCCGGCACCCGGCGGTGCTGGAAGTAGCGGTGGTCGGAATGCCGCACGAGAAGTGGGGCGAGTCGCCCCATGCATTCGTGGTGTTGCGCGCCGGCGCGTCCGCGACGGCCGCTGAGCTGCGTGATTTCGCGCGCGGCGCGCTGGCGCATTTTAAAGTGCCCAGCGCATTCCACTTCGTGAACGAGTTGCCGAAAACCGCGACCGGGAAGATTCAAAAATTCGTGCTGCGCGGGAGGCGTGCTGCGATAATGCACCAATGACTGAGTTGAATTCTTGACGACGGCGCATTTCACGGATGCCGAGCGCAGGATAACGATCATCGGGGTGATGATCGTGTTTCTGCTGTCGGCGTTGGACCAGACCATCGTGTCCACGGCCATGCCGGTGATCATCAGCCAATTGCATGGTCTGGAACTGTACTCGTGGGTCACCACCGCCTATCTTCTGTCCTCGACGGTCATGGTGCCGGTGTGGGGCAAGCTGGGCGATCTGTACGGACGAAAGCCCGTTTTGCTGGCCGGCATCGGGCTGTTCCTGATCGGCTCATGGCTGTCGGGACTCGCGGGAGAATTCGGAACGCTGCCTCTTTTGGGCGGCGGCATGGTTCAGTTGGTGGTGTTCCGGGCGATTCAGGGGCTGGGCGGCGGCGCGCTGTTCACAACCGCCTTCGCCATCATTGCTGATCTGTTCCCGCCGCGAGAGCGCGGCAAGTTTGCCGGACTGTTCGGCGGTGTGTTTGGGCTTGCCAGCGCCGTCGGTCCGCTGCTGGGCGGCTATTTTACAGACCACGGAACCGTATCGATTGCCGGCCACATTGTCGAAGGTTGGCGATGGGTATTTTATCTGAATCTTCCGGTGGGCCTGGTGGCGCTATTCATGGTCATCGCCAAGATGCCCAAGCTGTCCCACGCCTCCAAGGGAAGCATCGACTACTTGGGCGCGGTGCTGATTGCGGCCGCTTGCGTGCCGCTGCTTCTGGCGCTGACTTTCGGCGGCCAAAAGTATGCCTGGGATTCGCCGCTGGTGATCGGATTGCTGGCCATGTTCGTTGTCTGCACGATTCTGTTTGTAATCGTGGAAAAACGGGCGAAAGACCCGATCATCCACCTGGAACTGTTCAGCAACAAGGTGTTCGCCTGGGCCAACACCGCGGGTTTCTTCTCATCGATGTCCTTCCTCAGCGTGGTGGCGTTCCTGCCGCTGTTCATGCAGCTCGGACAAGGCGTTCAGGCCACTACCAGCGGGCTTTCGACCTTGCCTCTGATGCTGGGATTGATCGTCGCGGCGACCATCAGCGGACGCTTGGTCACCCGCACCGGCCGGTACAAGCCGTTCATGCTGTTTGGCATGATCGTGCTGCTGGTCGCGACACTCTTGATGAGCCAGATGACTGACCACACGACGCGGCTCGATCTGGGGTGGCGCATGGCGATTCTCGGCGTGGGCTTGGGCCCGCTGCAGAGCCTGTACGGCGTTGCGATTCAGAATGCCGTGCCGACGAATCGAATCGGCGTGGTAACGAGTGCCAACCAGTTTTTTCGCCAGATCGGTTCCACGGTGGGCGTGGCGGTATTCGGCACGCTGCTGACCAACAACCTCAATACCAAACTCATGTCGTGGGCCGCGCACCAAGGCATGCCGTCCATGAACCTGTCCACGCTGCGCAGTTTATCGGTCGACGCCCAACTTCATTCAGGCGTGATGGATCTTCCGGAGCCCATCCGCGTGCTGATTGCGGAGTCGGTGACACACGTGTTTCTTCTGAGCATCATCGTGGTAGTCATTGCGCTCGCAGCCACGTTGATGATCCCGGAACTGCCGATGCGCGAGAGGCCCAAAGTCCCGCCTAAGGACGCAGTGCCCGCCGAAGCTCATATGTAAATCCCGCTTTCCGGTTCACCCGCGACGCTTTCTAACAGTCAAGCGGCGTTTTTCCTTCTGCGCGGCTTGGCCACCTTGCGCTTGCCGTACTTCACCTGCAGGGCGTTATTGCCGCCGATGATCAAGTCGCTCCAAATCTCGGCAGCTCGGTGCGCGGCAATGCCGCTGCTGCGCAGTGCGCGAACCGACAAGATCGGAGCGTTGACCGTCATGATCGAACACACCCGTGCCACATCACTGGGAAAGCCATACACTTCCATGCATCTCTTGGTGAAATAGTCGATCATGACGCCGCGTTCGTCGCGGTCTTGCCGTTTTGCCAGGCCGGCAATCGAGCGATCGCTCGCCAGCAATCGCATGATCGGACCGCGCTCATACAGGTACTCCATCGAGCGAAGATTCGAGCGGTGGATGACCTCTTCATAGGCCGCATTTTTTGGCAAGTCATCCAGGCCGCGGCGGCGCAAGAACCGATATTCGCGTTCGACGAGCGCCTTGAACAAATCCGCGAGCTTGGGGAAGTATTTGTAAATGAGGGGTTTGCTGATGTGTGCCTCGACGGCGACAACCTCGAGCGTACAGCTCGACAGCCCGCGGCTGATGATGAGCGACACGGCGCTGTCCATTATTTGCTCGCGTCGCTTATCGGGCGACATGCGCTGTGCGCGCTTTTTTTTGGGCATCGGAACCAACGTCTCCCCGGCCATCGGTTTAAATCAATGAACCATTCTACGCCATCCCGACGACCTCCATGACCGGATACATGCCGGATTCGCAGGCCGCTGACGTATAATTGCGCCACGCTACCTCTTGGGATGATCACCTTGAAATACAGGAATTGTATGCTTGCGGCTGTGTTCGCGCTGACGATCGGTGGCCGGTTGAACGCTGCGGCGGCTGAATTCGGTCCGTCCAATCCGTTCTACGCATCGAGCAAGCTGCCGTTCGGCGCGCCGCCGTTCGACAGGATCAAGGATGAGGACTATCAACCGGCCATCGAGGCGGGGATGGCGCAGCAGTTCGCCGAGATCGATGCGATCGCAAATAATCCGGCACCCCCGACTTTCGAGAACACTTTCGTGGCGATGGAGCGCAGCGGACGACTACTGGCGCGTTCGACGGCCGCATTCAACGGTGTGAGTCAAGCGAATACCAACCCGGTGCTGCAGCAGGCGAAGACCGCGCTGGCACCGCAGCTTGCCGCACACCAGGACGCGATCCGCTTGCACGGCAAGCTTTTTGCGCGCGTCGCCGCCGTTTACGGGCAGCGCGCTTCGCTGGGGTTGGATCCGGAATCGCTGCGGCTGGTCGAGAGGGAATACGACCAGTTCGTCCATTCCGGTGCCAACCTGTCTGATCAGGATAAAGCGCAGCTGAAAAAGCTCAACCAGGAAGCCTCGTCGCTGTCGGATGCGTTTTCGAAAAAATTGCTCGACGCGACCAAGGCGGGTGCATTCGCGACGGAGGATAAAGCCGCTCTTGCGGGTCTCAGCGATGCGCAACTCGCGGCCGCAGCCCAGTCCGCCGTCAGCCGCAATGCCAAGGGTTACCTCATCCCGCTGCAAAACACCACGCAGCAACCAGTGCTCGCAACTTTGAGCGGCCGCGCCACGCGCGAGACCATATTTGGCAATTCATGGAACCGTGCCGAGCACGGCGATGCGAACGATACGCGGGAGATCATCGCGCGCCTGGCCCAACTCAGAGCCCAGCGTGCAAGAATTCTCGGGTTCCCAAGCCACGCGGCGTGGAAGCTCTCGGACCAAATGGCGAAGACCCCGGAAACGGCGCTGCAATTCATGGACGCGCTGGTGCCGGTCGCGGCCGCGAAGGCGGCCGGCGAGGCCAAGGAGATGCAGGCATTGATCGATGCCCGGCGGGACGGATTTGCGCTGCAGCCTTGGGATCGTGAGTACTATGGCGAGCAAGTGCGTAAAGCCAAATATGATCTTGACGAGACGCTGATCAAGCCGTTCTTCGAGCTCAACAATGTCCTTCATAACGGCGTTTTCTACGCGGCGAACAGGCTGTATGGAATCACTTTCAAGGAAAGACACGATATTCCGGTGTACGAACCGGACGTGCGTGTTTTCCAAATCACCGATGTCAACGGCAAGCCGTTGGCGCTTTTTTATTGCGATTATTTCAAGCGTGACAACAAGAACGGGGGCGCGTGGATGTCCGAATATGTCGGCCAGTCCAAGCTGCTCGGCACCTTGCCGGTCATTTATAACGTGGCAAATCTGCCGAAGCCTGCGCCGGGAGAGCCCGCGCTCGTCAGCTTCGACGACGTCACCACGATGTTTCACGAGTTTGGTCACGCGCTGCACGGATTGTTTGCCGACACACAGTATCCGACCCTCTCGGGAACCTCGACGGCGCGCGATTTTGTCGAGTTTCCCTCGCAGTTCAATGAGCACTGGGCGATATATCCCGCCGTGTTCAAACACTATGCCAAGCACTATAAGACCGGCGCGCCGATGCCGGCCGCATGGGTGGACAAGATCAAGAAAGCCAAAAACTTCGCGGAGGGTTATGGGCTGACGGAGCTATTGGCGGCGGCCGAACTCGATATGCAGTGGCATGCGCTGTCGGCGGACGCTCCTTTGCAGAAGCCGGATGAATTCGAACAGCAGGCTCTGGCGAAGGCGCACTTGGACATGAATGCGGTGCCGCCGCGATACCGGTCCAGCTATTTCAGTCACATCTGGAATAGCGGCTATTCAGCGGGCTACTACGCGTATTTGTGGACACAGATGCTGGACGACGATGCGTATCAGTGGTTCGACGATCATGGCGGCTTGACGCGCGCCAACGGTGATCGATTCCGGCGGATGATCCTATCGCGGGGCAATACGCAAGATCTCGCGGCCATGTATGTGGCATGGCGCGGCAAGGCTCCGAGTATCGATGCCATGATGAAGTATCGAGGCCTGACGGCCGCTCCATAGCGGCCTCACTCAGGGGCAGGGCAATCCATTATTGCCCGACGCTTGCGAACCCCTTGCCTTGCGCAACCAGCTGCTCCAGAAGCGGCGACACCTGGAGCCACTTGCCGCCCGTCTCGGCGCTGTATTTCTTGAGTTTTTCCAGTGCTGTTTTTAAACCTACTTCGTTTTCGGCCCAGAACATAGGGCCGCCGCGATAGGCGGGAAAGCCGTAGCCATATAAGTAAACGATGTCGATGTCGCTGGAACGATACGCCACACCTTCGCTCAACACTTCGCAGCCGACATTCATCAGCGCCAGAAAGCAGCGCTCCACGATTTCCTCGTCCGAGAATTTACGGCGTGTGATGCCATATTCCTGCGAAACTTTCTCGATGATGTCGGCTACCACTGCTGACGGCCGAGGCGTGCGATCGCCCGGCGCGTAATCGTAGTACCCCGCCTGGGTTTTTTGGCCCATGCGGCCCATTTCCACCAACAGGTCTGCCGAGCGCGTCACCCGTCCGTCAAAGGTCGCCGGATCGCGATCCTTTCGCGACTTGTAGCCGACGTCCAGGCCCGCCAAATCTCCCATCTGCAGGACGCCCATGGGCATTCCGAAATTCCGCAGCGCGGCGTCAACTTGTTCCGGCATGGCCCCTTCGAGCACCATCAAGGATGCCTGGTACGAGTAGCCGCCCAACATGCGATTGCCGATGAAGCCGTCGCGATTGCCGCACACGACGCCGACCTTGTTGATGCGCTTGGCCACATCGACGACCGTCATCAGAACGTCCTGCGCCGTCTTCGCGCCCCGAACGATTTCCAGCAACCGCATCACATTGGCGGGAGAGAAGAAGTGCATGCCCACAACATCGCTTGGCCGTGACGTCGAATCGGCAATCTCATCAATGGAAAGGTAAGAAGTGTTCGACGCGAGAATGGCGCCCTTTTTGGCAGCCTTGTCGAGCTTGCCGAATACGTCTTTCTTGATCGCCATGGTTTCGAACACGGCTTCGATGATCAGATCGGCCTGGGTCAGGTCTTCGTAGGACAGCGTGGGCTTTAGCAGTGCCATGCGCTGCTCCACCTGGTCCAGCGTGAGCTTGCCCTTTGAGGCCGTGTTTTCGTAGTTCTTGCGAATCACGCCGACGCCGCGATCCAACGCTTCCTGCTTCATTTCAAGCAGCGTTACCGGAATACCGACGTTCAGGAAATTCATGGCGATGCCGCCGCCCATCGTGCCCGCGCCGATAATGGCCACCGACTTGAGGTCGCGCTTGGTGACGCTCTTGTCCAGATTCGGCACGTTGGCCGCTTTGCGTTCGGCAAAGAACACATGCTGCAGCGCTTTGGACTGGCTGTTCTGCGCGCACTGGATGAACAATTCCCGCTCGCGGGCCATGCCCTTCTCGAAGGGCAGCGTAGCCGCTTCCAAGGCATCGACAATGCGTTGCGGCGCAAATAGGTTCTTCTTTTCCTTTGCGATGCGCTTGCGGGCTTCCTCGAAGAATCCAGCCGGCACCTTGCCGGCGTCGATATTGATGTCGCGCACCTTGCGCAATGGTGCCTTCTGGACCACAAGCTCTTTCGCGTAGGCGATGGCGCCCTCGAGCAAGTCACCTTCGATGAGCTTGTCGATTACTCCTGCCTTGGCGGCCTGTGTTGCGGGAATGGGATCGCCGGAAACGATCACGCTGAGTGCGGCTTCCACGCCGATCAGCCGCGGCAAGCGCTGCGTGCCCCCGGCGCCGGGAAGCAGACCGAGTTTGACTTCTGGGAGTCCGACTTTGGCGCTCGCAATGGCGACGCGATAATGGCAGGCGAGGGCGACCTCCAGGCCGCCTCCGAATGCCGTGCCATGAATGGCGGCGACAATGGGCTTGGCGGAATTCTCCACCGCTTTGATGGCATCGTGCAGGCTGGGAGACAAGGAAGGCTTGCCAAATTCAGTTATGTCAGCGCCGGCCATGAAGGTTCGACCCTCGCACGCGAGAACGCCTACCTTAATTTCAGGGTCCTCTGCAAGCTTGGTCACGCCGTCGATGATCGCCACGCGAACGCCGACGCTGATGGCGTTAACCGGGGGATTATTGATCCAGATGATGCCGACATCGCCGCGCCTTTCGAATCTACCTTGCATGTGTTAAGTCTCCAAAAGAAGGAGGGAAGCTTATCAAAGCATCCGCACCCCGTGCACATCAGCGTACTAGCGGCCGATTCGTCGGCCCCCATCGACCAGATGTACTTCGCCGGTCGTCTTTGAGGCGACGGCGCCCAAGTAGTAAACGGTTTCGGCCACATCCTCGGGGGACACCAGCGTGCCGAGCGCCGATGCCGACTCGTAGCCGCGCAACATGGCCTCGAAGCGCTCGGGCCCAAGCCCATTCTTAAGCCAGGGCGAATCGACCATTCCAGGTGCGACCACGTTCACTCTGATTTGCGGTCCCAGTACCTTCGCCAAGACCAACGTGAGTGCGTTGAGGGCGCCTTTCGAGGCGATGTACGCAATACTCGAACCGCCCCCGATCAAGGGGGCAATCGAAGATACATTGACGACCGCGGCGCCTGAATTGTCCCGAAGCAGGGGTGCGAACGCGCGCGTCATTTGAAAAGGTCCTATCACGTTGACCGCGTAGATCCTTTGAAAATCGGCTGCATCGAGTCCGTCCAAATCCTTCAAGTCGACGAATTTCGTGGTGCCGGCGTTGTTCACCAGCGCGTCGCAGCGTCCGAAGTGCGCCTTCACGCGCATGGCCATTTGCACGCATTGAGCATCGTCGGATACGTCCGCACGTTCCGTGAGTACATTCGCACCGTAACCGGCGCAAGCCGCCGCAACCTTTTCCGCTGGTTTTGGATCCCTCGAATAGTTCACGCACACATCCCAGCCGCGCCGAGCAAATAAAATGGCGCTCGCGGCCCCGATGCCGGAGGATGAACCGGTAACCACACATACTTTTTTTGTCATTGAATCCTCGAGAATGACCTAGGTTTCTTGGGCGGGCGGCCGTCCGTGCCGCGCAGATGATTCTGCCGGTGCTCAACCCCGCACTTTGATTTGGAGTTCGTCGGTTGCAGCGGCCGGCTCGATGATGCGGGGGTCGATGCGCTGTGCGTACAGCAGCTCGACCTCGCTTGCTCGGCGCTGCATCACCAGGCGTTGGTTGATGGAACGCTTGTCGGTGATCTCGCCGGCTTCCGGCGATGGCGGTTCCTTCAATATCAGCAGCCGCGCGATCGTGTCGGCGCTGCCTTGACGTGCGCGATTGAACGCGCCCAGCTTTTCGGAAAGGCCGGTACGTGCGCGCTCATCGTCGGGTCTTGTCAGCCAGACGAGCGCCCCTAACCATGAGTGATCGGGCGCGCATATCACGGCATCGCTGACATAGGGCTGCAAGGCCTCAACCAAGTCACGGCGCACGATGCTCGCCTGAACCCACGTTCCGGACAGCAACTTGAAATCTTCCGCGATGCGCCCGGCAAACTCGAGCCCTTCGATGGGCTGTTGCGGATCAACCCAGCGAACGGCGTCGCCGGTTTTAAAGTATCCCTCTTCATCGAAAGCCGCGGCATTCAGCGCGTCGGCCTTGTAGTAGCCGCTCATGATGTGCGGACCTTTGATCCGCAGCTCCATCCGATCGCCGATGGGCACCAGCTTGAGCGTCACGCCGGGCTGTGGCAGTCCCAGGAGACCGGTGCGTTCCGTGTTCCAGTACACCGCAACGCCGGTCGCCGTAGTTTCTGTCATTCCCCACCCCGTGCCGAATGGCAACTGCTCACCGATCTCCTGGACGGTCACTCTCTGCATGCGCTCCCAGATGGGCTGGGGCAGCAATGCACCGCCATATCCAAGTCCACGCATGTTCTTGAAAAATTTTTGCCGCAGATCTGCGTCCCGCTCGAGCGCCGTGGCGAGCATTGCAAAGGCCGCCGGCACGCAACCAAAACTCGTCGGCGAGATCTCTCGCAAGTTCTCGATCGTGGCATCGAACATGCCAGGCACCGGCCGGCCGGTATCGATGTACAAGGTGCCGGCCAGCGCAAGCACGCCGTTGAACTGGGCATTGCCGCCGAAGGCGTGATGCCATGGAAGCCAATCGACGATGGTATGCGTTCGGTCGGCGTCGAAGGGTTCACTCACCAGACGGACCATCTGGACCGAACCGGCAATGTTGCCGTGAGTATTGATGACGCCCTTGGGAAGTCCGGTGGATCCGGACGTGAGCAGAATTTTCGCGATCGTGTCGTCGTCAATTCTCGCGCGGCGCGACGCTACCGCCGCCTCATCGACGTCGCGCAGGAGTTCGGAGAACTGCTCACCGGCAATCGTTCGTCGCCCCGGGGCTTTGACATATTCAAGTGCGGCGGCGTAGCGAACCGGGTCGCCGGCGAACACCAATGCCGGCGCCGTCAATTCCAATGCGTATCCCAATCGGGAAAGATCATCTCCGAAGGAATAGGTGGGCGACACCGGAACCACTGCGACGCCCGCTCGCATTGCGCCGAGCATCAGCAGCGCATGCTCGATGCTGTTCTCGGACAAGATCATGACCGGTGCGCTATGCGCTCCCAGTCCTTGGCGAATGAGCCAGGTCGCCACCGCTGCGGTATCGCGGGCGGCCTGGGCATACGTCAATCTACGCCATTGCTTGGAGGCGTCCCGCTCGGCCAAGAAGGTCGTGTTCGGGCGCAGTTCCGCGGCGCGAGTCAGATAGTCGATGAGCGAAGGCAAGCCTGGCTCGTAGTTCAGGCCGCAGCTGACATACACGACACCGTCAGCGACATTTCGCACGGCCACGCATGGTTCAGGCCGATTGAGCTTGCGCATCGGATATTCGTGCAAGGGTCTATTCAGCATGTGTGCCCCCGAAACTGGCCCAGCCGATTTTTATAGGAGTTCTTCAGCAACGATTAGTTTCGGCTGAACGGCGTTGGAATGGAAGCCGGCAGGAGCCTGTCGACAATTGCGGCGGCGACCGCTACGATCGGGCGGAAAATGGGGGAATGTCGGAATGAAGTGGACCAAAAGTCAAAAGAATGTCGTGGTTGCCGCTTATCTCGGCTGGACACTGGACGCCTTCGATTTCTTTCTCATGGTGTTCATGTTCAAGGACGTCGCCACGACTTTCCATGTGAGTGTGAAAGATGTGGCCCAGGCGGTGTTTTTGACACTGGCTGCACGCCCAATCGGCGCGTTTGCTTTCGGGCGGCTCGCCGACCGGTTCGGCCGCAAGCCCACCCTCATGTGGAACATCCTGGCTTTCTCAGTTCTGGAAGCCGCTTCCGGCTTTGCACCTTCGCTGACCACCTTTTTGATCCTGCGTTTCCTCTTTGGCATTGCCATGGGGGGAGAGTGGGGAATCGGATCCGCACTGACCTTTGAAACCATACCGGTGCGTGCGCGGGGAGTGGTGTCTGGCCTCTTACAGGCAGGTTATCCCAGCGGCTACTTCGTCGCCTCGATCGCGTCATACTTCTTCTACGATCGATTGGGCTGGCGCTACATGTTCTTGTTGGGCATCGTTCCGGCAATACTGGTGTTTTTCATTCGGATGGGTGTCGATGAATCGCCCGCATGGGCCGAGCAGCGGTCGAAGAAACAGCCGTCCAATCTGCTCGGAGTTCTGGGCCGCGAGTGGAAGCTGGCTCTGTATGCCGTCGTTCTCATGACGGCGTTCAATTTTTTCAGCCACGGTTCGCAAGACGCGTATCCGAATCTGTTCTTGAAGATCCAGCATGGTTTTGACACCAAGACCTTGTCGCTCATGACGGCGATCGCCAATATTGGCGCGATTTGCGGCGGAATCGGCTTCGGCTGGCTGTCGGAACGCATCGGCAGGCGTCGCACCATTACCATCGCGGCATTGCTGGCCTTGCCCATCATCCCGTTCTGGGCATTTGGAACGACGCCCGTGGTCTTGGGTATTGGCGCCTTCCTCATGCAAGTCTCGGTTCAAGGCGCCTGGGGCATCATCCCGGTGCATTTGAATGAGCTTTCTCCGCCGGAGATTCGCGCCACTTTCCCCGGCTTCGTCTATCAGCTCGGCAATCTTGTGGCCTCCTACAATTTGCCGATCCAGGTCATGATTGCCGAAGGTCACGGCAATAATTACGGCCTTGCCATGGCGAGCGTGGTGGGCACGGTCGTCATCGTCATTTCATTGCTGGTCACATGGGGTCCCGAACGTCGGGGTATTGCGATGGCGGATGCGCAACGGGAGCCGGCAACCGCGTAAGTTCCGAGGATCAGGGCGGGAGGCAGATGGCAGCGCATTCCAACGCGACCAACGCGGCCGCCGATGCCGATGCGTCGCCGTATCCGTCATCTTTCGCCGCGTGGTACAGCGTCGCCGTACTCATGCTCATGTATATATTCTCCTTCATCGACCGCACGACGATTTCATTGCTCGTCGAGCCGATGAAGCGCGATTTGCACATCAGCGATACGCAGATCGGCATGTTGCAGGGACTGGCGTTTGCGCTGCTCTATACCTTCCTTGGTCTGCCGATTGCGCGCTTGTCGGATCGGCACAGCCGGCGGGCGATCATTGCCGCCGGTGTGTTCATTTGGTCCATTATGGCGACCTTATGTGGATTGGCGCGCACGGCCACCCAGCTATTCACGGCGCGCGTCGGTGTCGGCGTCGGCGAGGCTGCCCTGTCGCCGGCCGCGTATTCCATCATTACCGACAGCTTTCCGCGCTCTAAGCTGGGCAGCGCATTTGGTCTGTACAACATCGGCATTACGATCGGAGCGGGTACGGCATTTCTGGTGGGAGGTATCGTGGTTGCTGCCGTTTCCCATGCAGGCGCAACGTATACCCTGCCGCTGCTCGGCGAAGTACGCGCCTGGCAAATGGTGTTCATCGTCACCGGCGCGCCAGGCATTCTCCTGCCGCTCTTGCTGCTGACGTTTCGCGAACCGGCGCGCCGCGGAATTCTGCGAAGGCCATCGGCTGGAGAGCCGGCAACGGCAACCCCCAAGCCGCCGCTGAGTGAAGTGCTCAACTACGTATGGTCGAATAGAAAATTCTTCGGCCTGTACTTCGTTGCGCTTGCATTGCTGTCCATGTGCGGCTACTGCGTCGCAGCTTGGCTGCCGACCGCTTTGATCCGCGCCTACGGTGTCACCGCGGGGCAGGTCGGCCAGGTATTAGGCGCCTCCACGATTTTGATGAACTCAACCGGCATGCTCTTGGCCGGTCTGCTATGCGACCGACTGACCCGGCAGGGTAAAAAGGACGCGCCGATCATTGTCGCTCTGATCTCGGCAGGCGGAATTGCCCTTCTCAGCGGTCTGCCGCCTTTCATGCCTGTTGTGCCGTTGATTTGGGCCGCAATATTCGTGTCCGGGATCACCTTCAATGCGTACAACGGTGTCGGCCCGATGGCCATCAACCAGGTCACACCGAATCAATACCGCGCGCAAGTCTCGGCGGTTTATCTGTTCGTCGTCAACGCACTGGGACTCGGTGTCGGGCCGACTTTGGTGCCGTTCGTGAATGAGCATCTTTTCCACGATCCAGTAAAAATTCGCTACAGCCTGGTCATCGTCGTGTTCTGTTCCGCAGTCGCGGCCATCGTGTTGCTGCTGATTGTCCGGCCGATTTACAGACAGAAGCAGGCCGAAGCGGCGCAGTGGCAATAGTGGCGAGATCGCACCAGCGGGGATTACGCCACGTTGCGATGCGCATTCACATACTCGCGCAACACAGCGTTGATGCGACTCTGATAGCGCGCGCCCGTACTCTTGAAGAAATCGAGTATCTCCGAATCCAGGCGAAGCGTGATCTGCCGTTTGTTCTCGCTGGATATCAGCGCACCCGGGTGGGTCCAGCTCACGTCGCCGGTTTGCCTCGGGATGTCGCTGTAATCGATTTTCGAATCCGGTATGGTCGCTAGGGTGGCCAAGCGTTTGCGCTGCCTGGCAGTCAGCTTAGGAGGATTCTTGGCGTCCAGTTTAAATTTGACCCTATTGCGCGCGCTCATGATTGTCCGCCTTTCTCGCCGAAATTAGCCGAATGATGTCAGCGTCCCTACCGCGTATCGTATAAACAACCGTCAGCACGACAACTTCAACCAGGCCGATCGCTTTCCAGCGGTCCTCGCCGTGCGCTTCTTCCGCCCCAACATAGGTTTCAATTCGATGCGGATCCAAGAAGATTCGGCCTGCTTCCGCGAAGCTCCACGCCATGCTTGTCCAGATTGGACTTCGCCTTGCGAGGATCCCATTCAAAATTCATGAAAATTGTACTACATTTGTAGTTATACCGCAATCCGGTAAGAACTCATGATCGCGAGCCGATGCCCGCCGAGAGACTATTCTTGGAGAGCCCACGATCATGCGTTCGAGCGTGCCGCGCGGGCATGTGGCTGTCGTTACGAATATATGGGCGTTCAAGTAAGAATCGTCGACACCTGAGATGACAACGCGCACGCCTCGGAGCCCGGTGTAACGGCGTATGTGGACAGTCAGGGTCGCGCCCCGTGCGGGCGCGTGGATTGAAACGCGTTGAGCCATATCTGATTGAAATAGGTATCCGGCAATCGCAGATATACCCAGGACGACAGAATGCGAACGATCAGCGTGCCGGCAACGCAGTATCCCCAGAATACCAGCGCCAGCCTCTCCTGCCCCTTGATCGCCCGAATGATTCTCACTCGCGCATATCCTTCGGGTCCGCAGTCCTAAACATGGGTCGACCCTGGCTTCGCCCTAAGTACCGGGTTGCGGACGCTCGAAGAACTGTGCGATGCGGCCGCCGTCGACCACCAGGTCATGCGCATTGATGAAACTGCCTTCATCGCTCGCCAGGAACACCGCAGCGTATGCAATATCGTTCGCGAGCCCGGACCGCGGCAGGGGTGTTGCCCGCGCCAAGTTACCTTCCAGTTTGGCAAGTTTTCGGGCGTTATCTTCGGCACTCATGGTCTGTGCTTTCGAGGAGCCTCCCCAGAAAATGGGCGTGGCGATCGCGCCCGGTGAAATCGCGTTGACCCGAATCCCGTTTGGCCCGAATTTGGCGCCGGCGATGCGCGTGATGTGGCTGACCGCCGCTTTCGCCGCGGAATAAAGAGTTTCACCTTGACCAAGACGATGCGCCGCAATGCTTGAATTGTTGATGATGCTGCCGCCGCGCGATTGCATCACCCGGGCGGCATGCTTGATGCCGAACATGACGCTGCCGACCAGCAACTTCATGCGAAGCCGTGTGGCGGAATGAATCGATGATGTTGTTCTACATCGTGGTCACGTGTTGAACAAAGTGCTCAAAGAAGTCGTGCACTTGCGGTACGTGGGTGTAGGCGAACCAGACCCCCGGCGATAATTTCTTAATTCTCGGAGTCGCAGAGTAGGGATTTCAAGACCGGTTAACCGAGCCGGCTACGTACCAGTTCAAACACGAGTTCGCTGTCCCGCGCGCAATCCTCGAGCAACTTTCCCACCTCGGCCATCGCTGCCGCGGCAAAGACGCGATCCTTCAGCGAGGGGACATTGATGTAGACATTGAGCGCGGCGCTGCGCAGGGCCGTATTGGCGGCCAGCACACCCACCCCGGCATCGCTGATGACGCCCGCGTAGCCTTTCTCGCCGGCGCGCTTCGACAGAGCCACCACTTCGGCGCAGGCGCGCGCACACGCCAGCGGAGTCTCGGTTGCGGCCCGCAAGCTCGATTGAATCGCTGCAGCGCGCCGTGATTTATCGTCTTCACTGCTCTTTGGCAGTCTGTACGCCGCCATCAGCGCATCGAACGCAGAGACGTCCTCGGCAACCATGGAAGTCAAACGCCTGCGCAGTCGTTCCGACTCGTCGCGCACCGATGTCATCTCAGGTTCGACGGCTTCGAGCCCCTTCTTGCCGATCGTGACGTTGCACACCATGGATACAAGCGCGGCGCCCATGGCGCCCATGATCGCCGCGGCACTGCCCCCTCCCGGCGTGGGCGCGCCGCTGGCCAATTCATCCAGAAAGGTCTCGAGCGGACGCTGCGTGATCATGCTTGAACCATCCCCTTGGCGATGGCGTAAATCTCCTCGGCGTCCAGCACCAGGTCGTTTTGCTCGAACAGGCGCGTGATACAGGCGCGGTGCACAGCCAGCTTCAAAGCGCCAAAGCCCAAAGGCCCGAACAGAATCTTGCCGTGGCTGCTGGCACCGCGATCGCTGGCACCCACGCCTTCGATCCCGGCCGGGGGCGAGGCATTGGCATCGGCAATCAGCTCCAGCGATGGGCTCTCCTGCCACTGCTTCGCGTCCAAAAGCGTCACCCCGGACGCGCCGGTCGCGAGCACGATGTGCGCGCCCGCGATGGCGGCCGCCCGTTCGGCGTTGGTTGCGGCCTCGATCGCCTCGACCGTGATGCCAAAGCGTGCCTTGATGGCATCGCGAGCTGCTTGAACGCCCGCGCGCTTGCGGCCGGTCAGCGCGACGTTTGCGCCTTCATGGGCAAGCAGGACTGCGGCGCGCTGACCCACCGGTCCGGATCCCGCGAGCACGACGGCGCGCTTGCCGCCCAGCGTTCGCCCGTGAGCCAACCACGCAACCGCCGCCGCCGCCGTGGTGTTGGAGCCGTTGCAGTCGAACATAATAGAGACGCGAAACTTCGCGAAGAACTTCGCGTGAATCGCGCGCAGAACGGCTTCGCCTTGAACCATATTGGAGCCGCCGATGAAGAGGGCGGTACTTTTCTTGTCCTTCGGCGAGCGCGTGAAGATGGCGCCTTCGACCAAGCCGCCGACGTTGTCGGCATTCACTCCGCCATAGGCCGAGACGTGATCCGCGCCGCCATCGTAGCCCACGACGTTGTCAAAGACGGAAGGCAGGGAGTCGGTGTCGAACTGGTAAAGCAGCTTTTTCATTGTCGCCGGTCATCGTTCAAAGGCCGTCATGATGTCACGAGATGCTGCGGCTTGCCTGAGGCCCAGGCGTCAATGTTGTCGATGAGCTGATCGGCCAGAAATTGCATGGCGCCGTCGGACGCCCACGCCACGTGCGGCGTCAGGATGAAATTCGGGCGCCGCAGATCGAGCAAAGGATGGCCGTTCTTGGGAGGTTCTACGGTGAGCACGTCGAAGCCTGCGCCCGCGATCAATCCCTCATCGAGAGCCTGAATCAAGGCGGCTTCGTCGACCAGTCCGCCGCGTGCCGTATTGATCAGCAGCGCGTTGCGCTTCATCTTGCGAAACGCCTTGATGTCGATCAAATTGCGCGTGGCGGGCAGCAGGGGGCAGTGCAGGGAAATGACGTCGGATTGCGCCAGCACCGTATCGAACGGCGTAAAGGCAACCCCTTCCATCTTGGGCGGAGGATGATCGGCAAACAGCACCCGCATGCCGAAGGCACGTCCGATCGCGGCAGTGCCTTGGCCGATCGCACCTTCGCCGATGATGCCGAGCGTTGCGCCGTGCAAGTCGCCGATGTCGTGCGTCAAAAAACAAAATTGTTCCGATTTGTTCCAGACACCCGCTTCGACATCCTGCCGATAGCTTAAGAGGTTGCGCCTCAGCGCCAGGATCATGGCGAACGCGTGCTCGGGCACCGTATGCACCGCGTAATTGCGAATGTTGGCCACCGCGATCCCATGCTCTTGGCAGTAGGGAACATCCACCACGTCATAACCGGTTGCCGCCACCGCAATCATTTTCAGTTGGGGCAGTTGCCGCAAGGTGTCCGCGCGCATGGGTACTTTGTTGACGATCGCGACATGAGCGCCGGCCAGGCGCGGCGCGATGTCAGCGACATCGGTTTTTGGGTGCTCGATGTATTCGGCCGGAAACCCTAAGCCGCGCACCTTCGCCTTGAGCGAGGCGCGATCGAGAAACACCACGCGCATCGTCAATTCTTTCGCCAATAAGCTTGCGCCGCGGCCACGCCGCTGCCGGCCTCGATGTTTATGCCGATATCGAGCATGGCCATTTCGGATCCCGCGATTGCGCCGAGCAGCATGACTTCATTCAGATCTCCCAAGTGACCGATGCGGAACAGCTTCCCGGCTACTTTTGACAGTCCCGCGCCGAGCGACAAATTGTAGCGCTTGTAGGCGCGTGCAATGACCGCCGCCCCATCGATGCCGGCCGGCGTCATGACGGCCGTGACCGTATCCGAATACCACTTCGGTGCGGTTGCGCAGACGTTGAGCTTCCATCCCTGCATGACGGCGGCACGGGTGCCGCCGGCCAGATAGCTGTGCCGGCGGAAAACATTCTCCAAGCCTTCCTCGGCCAGCATGCTTAAGGCTTCGCGCAGCCCGCACAGCATTTGCAGCGACGGAGTATAGGGGAAGTAGCCCGAAGCATTGGCGGAGACCATATCGCCATAATCGAAATAGCAGCGTCGCGAGGTGGCGCGCTTGGAAGCCTCCAGCGCCTTCCGGCTGATGCAGGTGACGCCAAGGCCCGCCGGCAACATCAGGCCCTTCTGCGAACCGCTGATGCAGACATCGACGCCCCATTCATCCATGCGAAAGTCGATGCTGGCCAGGGCGCTGACCGAATCCACGAGCAGCAGTGCAGGATGCCTGACGCTGTCCATGGCGCGTCGAACGGCGGCGACATCGCTGGTCACGCCGGTGGCGGTTTCGTTCTGACACACGAGCACGGCCTTGATCTTGTGTTGCCCGTCGGCCTCGAGCGCCGCCAGGTACTCATCTACCGGCGCGCCTTCCCCCCACGGGGTCTCGAGCAATTGCACCTCGAAGCCAAGGCGCGCGCACATGTCCGCCCACAGATGGCTGAATTGGCCGAAGCGCGCGATGAGCACTTTCGCACCCGGGTCCAGACAATTCGTGAGCGCTGCTTCCCAGCACCCGGTGCCGGAGGAGGGAAACAGGATGGGATGCCCGGTGGTGGTTTTGAATACCGGTTTGAGGCCATCGAGGCAGGCCCGGGCGAGGATCGGGAAGTCCGGGGACCTATGGTCCTCCGAGGCCACCGACATGGCCCGCAACACGCGATCTGGAACGTTGGTGGGGCCCGGAACAAACAGAAAATTTCGACCAGCCACTGTAATCTCCCGTAATTGTGCTTCGATTATGCCGCGATCAAGCGCCGTGTAGCGCCCATCGATGAAAATCAAAATACCGGGTATCCTTACCCCCAGGCGTCCTGAAAATGGTCTGTCTGACCAGATTATAGGCCGCTTCGACTGATGATATATGAGATATCAGGAGGGAATCATGCGCATTGCCATTGTGGGTCAACGGGACTTCGGCAAAGCGGCTCTGGAGGCGTTCGTCAAGCGTGGGGATACCGTTGCGGGAGTCTTTTGCGCTCCGGAGAAGCCCGGCGAGGCGCCCGATGCGCTCAAGGTAACGGCTGAGCAGGCCGCCATCCCGGTGTTTGCGCTGCCCTCCTTGAGGGTGGAGGAAGCGCGCCAGGCCCTGCGCTCCTTGAGTGTCGATGTCGCCGTACTGGCCTACGTGCTGCAATTCGTGCCGCAGGATTTCGCGACCATTCCGCGTCACGGCACCATTCAGTTCCATCCCTCGTTGCTGCCGCGTTATCGGGGTCCGAGTTCCATCAATTGGCCCATCATCTTGGGCGATACCCGCACGGGCTTGAGCATATTTCGGCCGGTCGACGGCCTCGATGAAGGTCCGGTCATCTTGCAGAAAGAAACGCCTATCGGCCCTGACGAAACTGTCGGCCAGGTGTACTTCGGCAGGCTGTTTCCGATGGGCGTCGCGGCTTTGCTCGAAGCTGCGGACTTGGTGACGAGCGGGCGGGCGCCGCTCCGGGACCAAGACGAGTCGGGCGCGAGCTACGAAGGGTGGTGCCGCGATGCGGAAGCGCAGATCAATTGGCATAGACATGTGGATCAAACCTACAACTTGATCCGGGGTTGCGATCCGGCCCCGGGCGCGTGGACCTTATTCAATCACAAACGGCTTCAACTCTACGACGCGCGCAAGCATTGCGCGCGTACGTTTTCCCAGGTCAAAGGAAAGATGGGTGCGATCACCGCCATTGGCGAGCAAAGCATGAGCATCTCGGCCCAGGGCGGTCAGATCGAAGTATTCAAGCTGCGCTATGACGGCGGCAAGAAGTTGCCGGCGCCGCAGTTTTGCGCTGAATCCGGGCTTTGCCTGGGCACGATTCTTGGCGCATGATCCAAACGCGTCACATCAACGCGCCACATCACGTCAAATCAACGCATCGCGTCAAATCGTGAGCACGATTTTGCCGATGTGATTCGAGGTTTCCATGAGCCGATGCGCTTCGCTTGCTTCGGCCAGGGGAAACGTTGCGAAAATAACCGGACGCACCTTGCCTGAGGCCAGCAGCGGCCAAACATTTTTGCGAACGGCGTCGGCAACGGCCGCTTTCTGCGCGACGGTTCTGGACCTCAAGGTCGAACCGGTCAGGTAAAGCCGTTTGGTCAATACCGTGCCCATGTTGATTTCAGCACGCGAGCCGCCGAGCAGCGAGATGGTCACGACGCGGCCTTCCACCGCGGCGATCTCCAGGTTCCGCTGCACGTAGCTGCCGGCAACGATGTCGAGTGTGATGTCGACACCGTGACCCTTGGTCTCCGCGCGCATGACCTCGACGAAATCCTCGGTCTTGTAGTCGATGCCGCGAACGGCCCCCAAGCTCTCACAGGCTCGCGCCTTCTTCTCCGATCCAGCCGTGGCAAAGACGCGCGCGCCCCAAACGGTCGCCAATTGAATGGCAGTGGTGCCGATGCCGCTGGTGCCGCCATGAATGAGGACGATGTCTCCCGCCTTACAGCCGCCGCGTTCAAACAAATTGGTCCACACCGTCATAAAAGTTTCCGGTACGGCGGCCGCTTCCACCATGCTCAGGCCGGTAGGGATGGGCATGCACAAGGGAGCGGCGGCGATGGCGTAAGCGGCGTAGCCGCCTCCCGGCAGCAGCGATGTGATTTTATCGCCGATCGACAGCCCCGAGACGTTCGGACCCAGCGCGACGATCTCTCCGGCTATCTCCATTCCGGGCAAATCAGAGGCTCCGGGCGGCGGCGGGTAACGGCCTTGGCGTTGCATGACGTCAGGCCTGTTGACGCCGGCGGCTCCGACGCGGAGCAGCACCTCACCATCGCGGGGTTGCGGAACCGGCCGGACGGCAGTCTTCAGTTGCTCCGGGCCGCCCGGCGCGGCGATTTCGACCACCGTCATTTCACGAGGCAATGTCATGCAATTCTCCGCGTTCATCAAACTGAAAAGAGGGCGGCCAATCTAAACGCTGCGCTATATTTGGGCAAGAATCCTCCGTTGTGCGGCAAGATGCTCATATGTTCATACGCCAACTCGAATACTTGGTCACTCTCGCCCGCGAAAAGCACTTCGCCAAGGCAGCCGAAGCGTGTCACGTGTCCCAACCCGCTTTGTCCTCGGCCATACGCAGCCTGGAAAAAGAGCTTGGCATCATGATCGTCCAGCGCGGACGGCGCTTCATGGGGCTGACGGCCGAGGGGGAACGGGTGCTCGTGTGGGCGCAGCAAACTCTCGCCTCGCTGTCGCACATGCGCGAGGACGCGTCGCTTGCAAAGTCCACCATGGCCGGCACGCTGCGTATCGGTGCGATTCCGACCACCATGACCGTGACGGCGTTCATCACCGCACCCTGCCGAACCGCCTATCCGAACATTCGCTACGCCGTTTCCTCGTTGAGCAGCGAAGCCATTGCCGGGCAATTGGACCGATTCGAACTCGATCTGGGCTTGACTTATCTGGATGAGAAAACCATCGACGGATTCGAATCGCTGCATCTCTTCGATGAGCGTTACGTGCTGTTGGCGGGCCGCAATGTGGCCCTCGAGCCGGCACTTACCTGGGAACAGGCAGGGCGACTGCCGCTGTGTCTGCTGACGGGCAAGATGCGCAACCGCCAAGTGATCGATGCGGCCTTTCGGCGTGCAGGCGCGAAGGCGGACGTGATCCTCGAGACCGATTCGATTTTTTCCCTGTACGCGCATGTCAGTGAAGCGGGTCTGTTCAGCATCGTGCCGCACAGCCTCTTGAACTTCTTCGATCTGGCCAAAGTGCAGGCACGGCCCCTGCTGCCCTACCTGACGCGCGCCATCGGCTTGATTGCTCGAAATCAACCCGCACTTGCGCCCATTACCGCCGCGGTCTGGGACATTGCGCGGGGTCTTAAGCTGCAGCAGCGCTTTGACCACGCGCTTGAGTAGTTTGACGGCTGATTGGTCCCACCTATCATCTGATCAGTCCAAACGATTGGACCCCCATCTCCCTTGATCCCACACTGAAAGCGGCCATTCAGTGATTGGCTCCGCCCTGCACGGCGGGGCCGCGCAAGGAGAAACCCATGGACCAGAAAGTTGATCTGAAACACTACGAATTATTCATCGACGGTAAGCACGTCGCCCCGACAACCGGCGAGTACACCATCGACCTCGATCCGGCCACCGAAGAGCCGATCGCCGAAGTCGCGCAGGGCGGCAAGGCAGACGTTGACAAGGCGGTGAGCGCCGCACGGGCTGCGCTCAAGGTTTGGGGAGCCCTGCGTGCGGCCGAACGGGGCCGCATACTGCAGCGGGCTGCAGCCTTGTTGGAGCAGCACCAAGAAGAACTCATCGAAATCGAAAGTTTGGACGCCGGCAAACCGCTCGCGGCAGTCCGCCGCCAGGACATGGCTGCGGTCATCGACACGGTGCGCTACTACGCGGGTTGGTGCGACAAAATCACAGGACAGGTCATTCCGGCGCGCCCGGATGCGCTTACCTACACAGTGCGCGAACCGGTGGGCGTGGTCGCCGCCATCGTGCCTTGGAATTTTCCGCTCATGATCGGCATGTGGAAAATCGCGCCGGCATTGGCGTGCGGGTGCACCGTGGTGGTCAAGCCGGCGGAACTCACACCGCTGTCGATGCTGCGTGTCGCGGAGTTGTTCCTGGAGGCCGGTCTGCCGCCGGGTGTGCTCAATGTGGTTTGCGGCAAGGGCAGCGTGGTCGGTGAGGCGTTGGTGCGCCATCCCGGCGTCGACAAAGTGACGTTCACCGGTTCGCCGAAAGTCGGCCGCACCATCATGCAAGGCGCGGCCAGCAACTTCAAAAAGGTGACCTTGGAGCTCGGCGGAAAATCCGCGAATCTGATTTTCGCCGATGCGAATTTGGATCGCGCCGTGCGCGCGGCAGCGTCGGGGATCTTTTTCAATGCCGGCCAAGTCTGCTCCGCGGGCTCGCGCGTGCTGGTGCAACGCCCGGTGTATGAGGATGTGGTGCAGCGATTGGCTGAACGAGCGCGCGCCATCCGCGTCGGCGATCCCACCGATCCAAAAACCACGATGGGACCCGTCATTTCCGCCGGGCAAATGAAAATTGTGCTGGACTACATCGACATCGGCAAGAAGGAAGGCGCATCTCTCGTCACGGGCGGGGCGCGGCTTGGGCGTG
This sequence comes from Pseudomonadota bacterium, assembly GCA_030775865.1. Classification (GTDB taxonomy): domain Bacteria; phylum Pseudomonadota; class Gammaproteobacteria; order Steroidobacterales; family Steroidobacteraceae; genus Bog-1198. The sequence continues at coordinate 22,561 of JALYIH010000021.1, forward strand.
AGGGTTACTTCGTGGAGCCCACCGTGTTCGCCAACGTCGAGCACGAGATGCGAGTTTCACAGGAAGAAATCTTTGGACCGGTGCTCTCCGTCATTCCCTTTGACGACGAGCAAGATGCGCTGCGGATTGCAAACGGCACGGCTTATAGCCTGGCCGCGGGCGTTTGGAGCGCGGATATCGGACGCGTGCACCGTATCGCCGCAGCTCTCAAGGCCGGTACTGTATGGATCAACACTTACGGGTACACCGATGTGCGACTGCCCTGGGGCGGTTCGGGAGAGTCGGGGCTGGGCCGGGAGCATGGCGATGCGGCGCTCGAGAACTTCACGCAACCCAAGGCCATTTGGCTGGCGCTCGATCAATGAGCACCTTATTTCGATAGAATAGGTAAAGTCGAGCGTTTTGGCCGCGGCACCTAAGGATCCCGCCGCCGCGGCTTCTCCTTTCCCCGCTGCCAGGGGCAGTTCCTGCGGTTTTTATACTGCTTTGTCGGAAATGTCCTACACAAAATTCGGAGCGGCACCCGTGCGGAAGTTTGGACTTTCCGGAGTGCCTTTGCCAAGCTTCCGCGCCATGAGGCATGCGCAATAAAGACGGTCCGAACCGGCTAAGATGTAACAAAACACGATTCGAGTTGTTCGCGCTGAAGGGATGAAACAACCGTCGCGGCCGCCCCTTGCGGCCCGGAGAGTGACCATGGATCAGAATTCGCCCGCCGCCGCCCGTAGCGGCGTGAAGGCCCGCAACGACAAGGCTCGCAACGCGGTTGCGGGACGCAACGGGCGCGCAAAGAAAGCGGCCGGCAATGGCCATGCTGCCACCCCCGACCTCAATCAGCCTGAATTGCTCAAGGCACTGCATGCCATGCAGGCCGGGGATTTCTCAGTGCGCTTGCCCGGCCACCAAGTCGGCGTCGCGGGGAAGATCTGCGATGCGTTCAATACCATCGTCGCGGCCAATGAACGCATTGCCCAGCAGTTGGAGCACGTCGGCGAGGTCGTCGGTCACCAAGGCAAGACGCGCACTCGCGTTCGATTCGGACTGTCGGATGGGGCCTGGGCCGACATGGAAGGCTCCGTCAATGCGCTGATCGATGACTTATTGTGGCCGACGACGGCCGTGACACGCACCGTCACCGCGGTCGCGCGCGGCGACTTGTTGCAGACCGTGCCGCTCGATGTCGACGGCCGGCCATTGAAAGGCGAGTTCCTGCGCTCTGCAAATATCGTCAATACGATGATCAAGCAGCTCAGCATTTTCACATCGGAAGTGACACGCGTGGCTCGCGAAGTCGGCACCGACGGCAAGCTGGGCGGTCAGGCGCAAGTTCGCGAAGTGACCGGAGTCTGGAAGGACCTGACCGAAAGCGTCAATTCCATGGCGTCGAATCTCACCGCGCAGGTTCGCAATATCGCCGAAGTCACCATTGCCGTCGCCAACGGCGACTTGTCGAAGAAAATCACGGTCGACGTGCGCGGCGAAATCCTGCAGCTCAAGGAAGCCATCAACACCATGGTGGACCAGCTGCGTTCATTCGCCTCTGAAGTGACGCGCGTGGCGCGCGAAGTCGGTACGGAGGGAAAGCTCGGAGGCCAGGCGTTGGTCCCAGGCGTGGCCGGTACGTGGAAGGATTTGACCGATTCGGTCAATGCCATGTGCGGCAATCTCACCGCGCAGGTCAGAAACATCGCGCAGGTGACGACTGCCGTGGCGCGCGGCGATTTGTCGCGCAAGATCACGGTCGATGTCTCCGGCGAAATCCTGGAACTCAAGCAGACCATGAACACCATGGTTGATCAGCTCAATGCGTTTGCAGGCGAAGTCACCCGCGTGGCGCGCGAAGTGGGCACCGAAGGCCGGCTGGGCGGACAGGCGCAAGTGCCCGGCGTTGCCGGCACCTGGAAAGACCTGACCGACAACGTCAATTCCATGGCGTCGAATCTGACGGCGCAGGTTCGCAATATCGCCGAAGTGTCGACGGCGATTGCCAGCGGCAATCTCGCCAAGAAGATCACCGTCACCGTCTCGGGCGAGATTCTGGAGCTGAAGGAAACCATCAATACCATGGTGGATCAGCTCAACGCCTTCGCATCCGAGGTGACGCGCGTGGCGCGCGAAGTCGGCACCGAAGGCCGATTGGGCGGCCAGGCCAATGTGCGCGGCGTTGCCGGCACCTGGAAAGATCTGACCGAGAACGTCAATTCGATGGCTTCGAACCTGACCGGCCAGGTTCGCAATATCGCCGAGGTGACCACCGCGGTCGCCAACGGCGACTTGTCGAAGAAAATCACCGTGGACGTGAAGGGCGAGATCCTGGAACTGAAAGACACCATCAACACGATGGTGGACCAGTTGAATGCATTCGCCGGCGAGGTCACGCGCGTTGCGAGGGAAGTGGGAACTGAGGGCAAGCTCGGCGGCCAAGCGCAGCTGAAGGGCGTCGCAGGCACGTGGAAGGATCTCACCGATTCGGTGAACTCCATGGCCTCGAATCTCACCGGCCAAGTGCGCAATATCGCCGAGGTCGCAACGGCGGTGGCGCAAGGCGACCTATCCAAGAAAATCACGGTGACGGTGTCAGGCGAGATCTTGCTGCTCAAGGAAACCTTGAACACCATGGTCGATCAGCTGCGCTCCTTTGCCGGCGAAGTCACGCGTGTGGCCCGCGAGGTCGGCACTGAGGGCCGCTTGGGCGGCCAGGCGCAGGTGCCGGGCGTGGCGGGCACATGGAAAGACTTGACCGACTCGGTCAATTCCATGGCCGGAAACCTCACGGCGCAAGTGCGCAACATCGCGGAAGTGTCGACCGCCATCGCGAACGGTGATTTGTCGCGCAAGATCACCGTGGATGTGAAGGGCGAAATTCTGCAGCTGAAAGAAACGCTCAATACCATGGTCGATCAGCTCAACCGATTTGCCTCGGAAGTGACCCGCGTGGCGCGCGAGGTCGGCACCGAAGGCAAGCTCGGCGGCCAGGCCAACGTGCCGGGCGTCGCCGGTACGTGGAAGGATCTGACCGAGAACGTCAATTCCATGGCATCGAATTTGACCGGCCAGGTTCGCAACATCGCGGAAGTCACCACCGCGGTGGCGCGCGGCGATTTGTCGCGCAAGATCACTGTGGACGTGAAGGGCGAAATTCTCGAGCTGAAAAACACCATCAACACCATGGTAGATCAGCTCAACGGATTCGCCGGCGAAGTCACGCGCGTAGCGCGCGAGGTGGGCACCGAGGGCAAGCTGGGCGGCCAGGCGCAGGTACCCGGTGTTGCGGGAACGTGGAAGGACTTGACGGATAACGTCAACTCAATGGCCGGCAATTTGACCGCGCAGGTGCGCAATATCGCGGAAGTGGCGACCGCGATCGCCACCGGCGACTTGTCGCGCAAGATCACAGTGGACGTGCGCGGCGAAATTTTGCTGTTGAAAGAGACGCTCAACACCATGGTGGATCAGCTGCGTTCATTCGCCGGTGAGGTGACGCGCGTCGCCCGCGAAGTGGGTACCGACGGCCGCCTGGGCGGCCAGGCGGTCGTGCCCGGCGTTGCCGGAACGTGGAAGGATCTGACCGACAACGTCAATTTGCTGGCGGCGAATCTGACGACGCAGGTCAGAAACATCGCCGAAGTGACCACGGCAGTGGCCCGCGGCGATTTGTCCCGCAAAATCACCGTGGACGTGAAGGGCGAAATTCTCGAGCTGAAGAACACCATCAACACCATGGTGGATCAGCTCAACGGTTTTGCCGGTGAAGTGACGCGCGTGGCCCGCGAGGTCGGTACCGAAGGGCGCCTCGGCGGTCAAGCGCAGGTCCCCGGCGTCGCAGGCACGTGGAAAGATCTGACCGACACCGTCAATGTCATGGCGGCGAATCTGACGGAGCAGGTGCGCGGCATCGTGAAGGTGGTGACCGCGGTCGCCGACGGCGACCTGAAGCAAAACCTCACCGTAGCGTCCAAGGGCGAGGTGGCGGCGCTGGCCGAAACCATCAATAACATGACCGACACGCTGGCAACCTTTGCGGATCAAGTCACCACAGTGGCTCGCGAGGTCGGGGTCGAGGGCCGATTGGGCGGCCAAGCGAACGTGCCGGGCGCTGCCGGCACCTGGAAGGATCTGACCGGCAACGTGAACCTGCTGGCTGCCAATCTGACGACGCAGGTGCGCGCCATTGCCGAAGTGGCCACGGCGGTGACCAAGGGCGACTTGACGCGTTCGGTGCAGGTCGAAGCGCGCGGCGAGGTGGCGGAACTCAAAGACAACATCAACACCATGATCGGCAATCTGCGCCTGACGACCGATCGCAACACGGAACAAGATTGGCTCAAGACCAACTTGGCGCGATTCACCAACATGCTGCAGGGTCAGCGCGATCTGACGACGGTGGGCAGGATGCTGTTGTCCGAATTGGCACCCCTGGTCGGAGCCCAGCACGGTGTTATCTATCAAGTGCAGGCGGATGGCGCGGACGTCGCCCTGAAGCTGCTGTCCGCCTATGCGGACGATGTGTCCAATGGCTACTCAGAGCACCTGGAACTCGGCGAGGGGCTTATCGGCCAATGCGCGCGCGACGCGCGACGCATGTTCATCACCGAAATGCCGGACACCGTGGTACCCATCAGTTCCGGCCTGTTCCGCGCGCCGCCGCGCAATGCCATCGTGCTGCCGGTGTCATTCGAGGGGCAGGTCAAAGCGGTCATCGAACTGGCCTCGCTGGGAGCGTTCACCGATTTGCAGATGTCGTTCCTGGAACAGCTGACGACATCGATCGGCATCGTGCTGAATTCGATCGAAGCGACCATGCAGACCGAGGGGCTGCTGAAGCAATCGCAGCAACTCGCCACCGAGCTGCAGACTCAGCAGCGTGAATTGCAGCAGACCAATGAACAGCTCGAGCAGAAGGCGCAACAGCTTGCCGACCGCAACGTCGAAGTGGAGGCGAAGAATCAGGAAATCGAGCAGGCGCGGCGCGCCGTGGAGGAGAAGGCCACCGAGTTGGCGCTGACCTCGAAGTATAAATCCGAATTCCTGGCGAACATGTCGCACGAATTGCGCACACCGCTCAACAGCATTCTGATTCTGGGCCAACAGCTGACCGAGAACCCGGAAGGGAACTTGAGCAACAAGCAGGTCGAATTCGCGCGCACGATCCATGGCGCGGGGACCGACCTGTTGAACCTGATCAGCGACATTCTCGATTTGTCGAAGATCGAATCCGGCACCGTGTCGGTGGATGCGGAAGAAGTCTACTTCAACAATCTGTTGGATATGATCGGCCGTCCGTTCCGTCATGAGGCGGAAAATCGCAAGCTGCAATTCGAGATAGGGATTTCGTCCGATCTGGATCGCAGCATCATCACCGACTCGAAACGCCTGCAGCAGGTCCTGAAGAACCTGCTTTCCAACGCGTTCAAGTTTACGGCAGAAGGCGGCGTGAAACTCACGGTGTCGCCTGCGGCGAGCGGCTGGAACGCCGATCATCCGGTTTTGAAGCACGCCCCCTCCGTGGTGGCCTTCGAAGTCTCGGATACCGGCATCGGCATCCCGCCTGAGAAGCAGCGCATTATATTCGAGGCGTTTCAACAGGCGGATGCGGGCACCAGCCGCAAATATGGCGGCACCGGCTTGGGCCTGGCAATCAGCCGCGAACTCGCCAATTTGCTGGGTGGGGAAATTCAATTGCGCAGCGCGCCGGGCGTGGGCAGTATCTTTACGCTGTACCTGCCGCTTACCTATCTGGGCGGCGCCTCGTCGAAGGCCCCGCCAATCACCGACAACAATGCTCCGGCTGCCAACACCGCCACGGTGGCGCAGATACGCCTCGCGGAGCGGCCGATCGAGCAGGTCACGGACGACAGGGACAATCTCGCGCCGAACGACAGCGTGGTGCTCATCGTCGAAGACGATCCGCATTATGCGCGCGTCATGGTCGATCTTGCGAAAGACGAGGGATTCAAAGTGCTGGTCGCGCATCGCGGAGCGGACGCGCTTGCGCTGGCGCGCGCTCATCGTCCCACCGCCATCTCGCTCGACATTTTCTTGCCGGACATGCTCGGCTGGACGGTGTTGAGCCAGCTGAAGCAGGATCCCTCGACGCGGCACATCCCGGTGCAGATCGTCACATTGGACGAAGACCGCCATCACGGACTGGCACGGGGGGCATTCTCCTTCGTGCAGAAGCCGACGACCCCCGAAGGCCTGGAAAACGCCTTTGCTCGCATCAAGGGTTACGCGAAATCGCGGCGCAAGCGTTTGTTGCTGGTCGAGGACGACACGGCGGAGCGCAACAGCGTCACGGAGTTGCTCAGCTCCGACGACATCGAAATCATGGCGGCGGACACGGGAGAGAGCGCCCTGTTGCAGCTGCGAGACAATACGATCGATTGCGTGGTGCTCGACCTCAAGCTCCCGGATATGTCCGGGTTCGAAGTGCTGGAGCGCATTCGTGACGATGCGTCGCTCTGCGATATTCCGGTGGTGGTATTCACCGGCCGCGAACTCTCGCCGGATGAGGACGCCAAACTGCATACCATGGCGCGCAGTGTGGTGGTGAAGGGCGTGGAATCGCCGGAGCGGCTGTTGGACGAGACGGCGCTGTTCCTGCATCGCGTCGTCGGCGATCTGCCCGCTGCCAAGCAGCGCATGCTGGAACGATTGCACAGCTCGGACGAAGACCTGCTGCGCCGTACCGTGCTGTTGGTGGACGATGATGCGCGAAACATTTTTGCCTTGAGCAGCGTGCTCGAGCGGCGCGGCATGGAGGTGCTCACCGCGACGACGGGCAGCGAGGCGATCGGGGTGTTGGCTGCAAGGCCGGATATTGCCATCGTGTTGATGGATATCATGATGCCCGGCATGGATGGCTACGAAACCATCCAGGCGATTCGTGGCAATCCGGGTCATCGCCGCCTGCCGATCCTGGCCCTGACGGCGAAGGCCATGAAGGGCGATCGCGAGAAGTGCCTCGACGCAGGAGCCTCAGACTACCTGGCGAAACCGGTTAACATCCAGCAATTGATGTCCGCTTTGCGTATGTGGCTGCATCGCTAGGGGAACGCAAAAACATGAGCGCCTCCGACAAGGTGAATATTCTGCTGGTCGATGATCAGCAAGCGAAGCTGCTGAGCCACGAGGTCGTTCTCGCCGGAATGGGCGAAAATTTGCTCAAGGCAAGTTCTGCGCGCGAAGCGTTCGAGTGCCTGCTCAAAAACGAAGTGGCGCTCATCCTGATCGATGTGTGCATGCCGGACCTGGACGGTTTTGAGCTGGCCACCATGATCCGCGAGCATCCGCGATTTCAAAACACGTCGATCATCTTCATCTCGGCCGTGATGATGGCGCATATCGATCAGCTGCGCGGCTACAACGCGGGCGGGGTGGACTATGTACCCGTGCCCGTCGTTCCGGAGTTGCTGCGGGCCAAGGTCAAAGTCTTCGTGGAGCTGTATCGGAAAACCCGGCAGCTCGAACAGTTCAACGCCGAGCTCGAGCGGCGCGTCGAGGAGCGCACCGCGGAGCTGCGAAAGTTCAACGAGGAACTCGAACACCGGATCGAAGAGCGCACGCGTGAACGCGAACTCGCACTGGCACAGCTCTTCGAGGCGCAGAAAATGGATACGATCGGCCGTCTGACCGGCGGCGTGGCCCACGATTTCAATAATTTGCTGATGGCGGTGCTGGGAAGCTTGGCGCTGCTGGAAAAACGCCTGCCTGCGGATCTGCAGACGCGGCGGCTGCTGCAAAACGCCATTCAGGGCGCGGATCGGGGCAAGGCACTGACGCAACGCCTGCTGGCATTTTCCCGCCGCCAGGACCTCAAACCCGCGGCCGTCGACTTTGCGCAACTCGTGCGTGGCATGGAAGAACTGCTCAAGCGCGCCGTGGGGCACGGGATCGCGTTCATCACCGAGCTCCCCAACGATCTGCCGGCAGTATTGGTGGATGCCAATCAACTCGAACTGGCGCTGCTAAATGTCGCGTTGAACGCGCGCGATGCGATGCAGGATGGCGGCAGCGTCAAGATCACGGCGCAGGCCGATACCGTGGGATTACCGGTCGCCTCCAATTGGCGGCGCGCTGCCAAGGGTAGCGGCAACTCTTTGAGCGGGAGCGTGGGTGGGGCCTCATTGCCGCCGGGCGAGTATGTGAGAATCACCGTCGTGGATACGGGTGTCGGCATGGATGCGACCACCCTGGCCAAGGCAACTGAACCGTTCTTCACGACGAAGGGCCCCGGCAAGGGGACAGGCCTTGGCTTGTCGATGGTGCACGGCCTGGCAGCGCAATCGGGCGGTCTGCTGCGAATCCACAGTGAGCCGAACGCGGGAACGGTCGTGGAACTCTGGCTGCCCAGGGCCAACTCCATACCCGCGGCAGTCATTCGCGCGCTCGAGTCGACCACTCAAAGCAGCCCCGAGACCACGCCCTGCAAGGTACTCATTGTCGATGACGATGCGCTCGTCATGACCGGCACCGCCGCGATGATTTCGGATTTGGGACACACGCCGGTCGAGGCGACCTCGGCGGCCGAGGCGCTGGCCATGCTGGGCTCCGGTCTCAAAGTCGACGTGGTGTTGACCGATCACGCCATGCCGGTCATGACCGGCCTGCAGCTTGCCGGATGCATTCAAGAGAAATTTCCCGGCTTGCCCATCATCTTGGCGACGGGCTACGCGGAGCTGCCCGTGGATCCTGCGAGCTTGGGGATAGCCAGACTGGCGAAGCCCTGCACGCAACATGAAATCGCCGCGGCCATTCACGCGGCCGTGTTCGCTTCCAAGACAAACGATCGAGTGGCATTGTCGGAAGCCGCGAACTAACCCATCAGCGCTCTTGCCGACCATAACCCGATGCTCGGCCCCCTTCTGGCGCTGATCAAGGAGCGCGCTTCGGGGCTAACAGGGTAAGATCCGGATCATGAAAACGGCCTATATCACGCACGCTGAGTGTCTCCGTCACGAGATGGGCGCGGGGCATCCCGAATGTCCCGATCGGTTGAACGCGGTCAACGAGGAAATGCGCTCATCCGGATTGCTCGAAGAATTACGCTCTCTGGAGGCTCCGCTGGCGAGCGCCGATGATCTGAAACGCGTGCATCGCGCGGTGTATGTGGACGCGATATTCGAGGCAGCACCCAGCGAAGGCTATGTACAGCTGGATCCCGATACGGCGATGAATCAGTACAGCCTGGCCGCGGCGCGGCGCGCGGCCGGCGCCGGGGTGCTGGCGGTGGATGAGGTCATGGCGGGGCGATCACTCAATGCATTCTGCGCGGTGCGCCCTTGCGGACACCACGCCACCCAAGTCCGGTCAATGGGCTTTTGCATCTTCAACAACATCGGTGTTGCGGCGGCATATGCGTTGGAAAAAAAGGGACTGGAACGCGTCGCGATCATCGATTTCGACGTGCACCACGGCAACGGCACGGAAGACATGTTCAGCCCTATGCACTGGCACAAGCGCGTACTCATGGCGAGTTTCTTTCAGCATCCCTTCTACCCCTACAGCGGCGCTTCGAATCCCGCGCCCAACATGGTCAATGTGCCTTTGGCCGCGGGCAGCGACGGCGCCGCCGCCAAAGAAGCCTTGGAAAAGCACTGGCTGCCCGCGCTCGAGAGCTTCAAGCCCCAGATGATTTTTATTTCCGCCGGGTTCGACGCGCACAAGGAAGATCTGCTTGGAGGCATGGCCCTGGTCGAAGCCGACTACGCGTGGATGACCCACGAACTGCTGCAGGTGGCCGCTCGCCATTCGCAAGGACGAGTGGTATCGATGCTCGAGGGCGGCTACAACCTATCCGCGCTGGGCCGCAGCGCCGCGGCTCATGTCAGGACGCTGTCGCAGGCGCAGCCGGTTCAGGTGTAGAGTCTGCCGACGCTCTCGGCCACGCACACAGGCTTGGCCTGGCCTTCGCGTTCAACCGTCACTTCGGTAATCGTCTGCACGCCGCCTTCGATGGGTTCGAAGGCAAGCAGCTTGAAGTGCGCTCGCAACCGGCTATTGACAGGAACGGGCGCCGGAAAGCGCACGCGATTCAGGCCGTAATTGACAGACATTCGCGCGCCCTCGACTTTGTGCGAACTGCGGATGAAGTAGGGCAGCAAACTCAAGGTCAAAAAGCCATGCGCCACCGTGCTGCCGAACATGCCGGCGGCCGCGCGTTGGGGATCGACGTGAATCCACTGATCATCGCCCGTCACGGCCGCAAATTGGTCGATGCGCGCCTGGTCGACGGTGAGCCAATCGCTGCTCCCAATCGGGGATCCCACCAGTGCTTTCAGTTCCGCTAGATTTCGATACGTTTTCAATTGGACTCCCTCCGTGGCCATGATCGCACAACCCGCATGGGTTGCCTCCCTGGAACAGCGTCGCAAGGCATTCTCAGTAAGGCGTCGGGCCGCCAATATTGGTGCGCAGGAAGCGCGGTGCTATGCTGCACTTGGATTGCGCGACGTGCGGCATCGGGGCGGGCACTTGAACGACATAATGCGGACATTTTATTCGCCGGCGAGTCACCGTACGCGGTGGTTCGGCGCATCGCTCGTCGCGGGTGCGCTGGCGGCCTGGCCGGCTTGGACGGGCGCCACGGCCCCGGAAGTTTCGCCGCCCGCGACCCGGATTGTTGATCCCATCGATGAGCTGACCGAAGTCATGGTCGAGGCGCGAGAGCCGCGCTACGTGTCCCCAACGCGTCGAGACCAAATCGGACGCATTTGGGCGCCGGTATTGATCAACGGGCGCGGGCCGTTCCGCCTGGTTCTCGATACCGGTGCCAGCCACAGCGCGATCACTGCCTTGGTGGCATTGGCGCTGGGTATCCCGACCGATCGCTCTCCGCCGGTGATCCTGCGCGGCGTCACTGGATTCGCCACCGTGCCGACCATACGGGTGGACACCTTGAGCGTAGGCGATATTGCGGTCGACCAGGCGATTTTGCCGATCGTGCCGGATGCCTTGGGGGGCGCTGAAGGAGTGCTGGGATCCGAGGGCCTGGTGGGCAAGCGAATCTTCATCGATTTTCGTCATGACCGAATCAATATTGCGTATTCGAAGAACGAGCGCTCGGGTCCGGGGTTCATCAGCGTGCCGTTCCATTCATTGCACGGTACCTTGGTGGTCGTGGACGGATACGTCGGTCAAGTCCGCTGCAAGGCGATCATCGATACAGGCGGGCAAGTGACGATTGCGAATCTTGCCCTGAAGGAAGCGCTGTCGCGCGTGGGCACTGCGCCGAGGAGCAAAATCGATACGATCATCGGTGCTACCAAGGATGTTCAAAGGGGAGAGTTGATGGAGACGCCCGCGATTGGTTTGGGCGCCATTACCATTCATGATCCCGGCGTGACCTTCGGTGATTTGTACATATTCAAGCAGTGGCGGCTGACGAATGAGCCCGCGATATTGATCGGCATGGATACGCTGGGGTTGCTCGATACGCTGATCATCGATTATCGCCGTCACGAGCTGCAACTTCGTATGTTGAATGCGGGGTAGCCGCGAGGTAAGCATGGTCAACAAACCGATCGTCGGCGTAGCCGCCTTGATTTTTGTGCTTGCGGCGGGTGGTGTGTACTACCTCAGAAGCCGCAACGCACCTCCACCCGCTGCACCCGGCGCGCCGGCAAGCTCGGCGCCCGCCGCCACGGAGCCGGCGATCGCGCATCCCCTGCCCGGCGCTCCCGGCAGTGGCTCATCATCGGCGCCCCTGCCCGACTTGGCCAACAGCGATCCGCCGCTGCACGATGCACTCGCTCAACTCGCGGGTGCCGACGCTGTGAAGGCCTACTTGGTACCGGAGGATGTCATTCGTCGGATGGTGGTAACGATCGACAACCTGCCCAGGCAGAAAATCGCCGTGGACAAGCGGCCCACCAAGGCGATCGGAGGTTCTTTCGCCGCCGACGGCGATGAATTGCATGCGACGCTCAATCAGAAGAATTTCGAACGCTACAAGCCGCTGGTCGCGGTGATCAGCAAGCTCGACATGCAGCAGGTGGGTGCGGTGTATATCCGCTTCTATCCACTGTTTCAGCAGTCGTATCAAAATCTCGGCTATCCCAACGGATATTTCAACGATCGGCTGGTGGAAGTCATCGACGCCATGCTGGCAACCCCGGAACCGAAGGGACCCATTCAACTGGTGCGGCCCAATGTCATGTATACCTATGCGGATCCCGCGCTCGAGGCGCGGCCCGCGGGACAAAAACTCTTGATCCGGATGGGGCCGGAAAATGCCCAGGCCGTGAAGGCGAAGCTGACGGAACTTCGAGCGGTCATCACGGCAGGATCGCTCAAGCACGAATAAGAAAAAATTCGCGACGGTCTAGACGATTGGTTTGCGGCGAACGATTTAAAAAAAGGCAGGGGAAGTAAAATGGCCACGACATCCGCGGATGCAGGATTGCCGAACTCGACGGCAGCGGCACAAAATACTTGGCTCGTTATCGGTGCATCATCATTGGGCACGGTATTCGAGTGGTATGACTTCTATCTGTATGGCCTGCTGGCGAGCGTCATCAGCTCGCAATTTTTTTCCGGCGTCAACGAGGTCACCGGGTTCATCTTCGCGTTGGCCGCATTCGCCGCCGGCTTTGCCGTGCGGCCGTTTGGTGCATTGGTGTTCGGCAGATTGGGCGACTTGGTCGGCCGCAAGCATACATTCCTGATCACCATGGGCATCATGGGCGGCTCGACCTTCGCCGTTGGATTGTTGCCGAATTATGCGACCGCCGGCGTGCTCGCACCGGTCCTGCTCCTGGCGTTGCGGCTCCTGCAAGGACTGGCCCTGGGCGGCGAGTATGGCGGTGCTGCGACCTACGTGGCCGAAAACTCGCCTCAGGGGAAGCGCGGACTCTTTACCAGTTTCATCCAGACCACGGCAACGCTGGGCTTGTTCGGCGCGTTGATCGTCGTCATCGTCACTCGGACCAGCCTGGGCGAGGATGCATTCAAGGCGTGGGGATGGCGTATACCGTTTCTGATTTCCGTCATTCTTCTCGGCGTTTCCCTGTGGATTCGGATGCAGCTTTCCGAAAGCCCAGTATTCGTGAAGATGAAGAATCAGGGAACCACGTCAAAGGCGCCGCTGACCGAAGCGTTCGGCCGGTGGCCGAACTTGAAGATCGTACTCATCAGCCTGCTGGGCGCGGTCATGGGTCAAGCGGTGGTGTGGTACACGGGGCAGTTTTACGCCCTGTTCTTTCTCGAGCGAACACTTAAAGTCGACGGTCCCACCACCAATGTCATGGTGGCGATTGCGCTCGTGCTGGCCACCCCGGGGTTCATCTTCTTTGGTTGGCTATCCGACAAGATCGGTAGAAAGCCCATCATCATGGTGGGCTGCCTGCTGGCCATGCTCACATACTTTCCGCTGTTCGGGGCGTTGACCCGCTATGCCAATCCGGCGTTGTATGCGGCGCAGTCCTCGGCACCGGTAACCGTGATCGCGGATCCGAAAGAATGCTCCTTTCAGTTCGACCCCATCGGGAAAAATGCTTTCGATTCGACCTCGTGCGACATCGCGAAGAGTTTTCTCGCCAAAGCCAGCGTGTCCTATCAGCGTGAAGACGCCCCGCCCGGAACCCTGGCGAAGATTCGCAGCGGCAGCAATGGCAACATCTTCACCGCGCCTGATCCTAAAACAGTGACCGGCGCCGATCGCAAGGCCGCGATTGCCGCTTTCCAGAAGCAAGTGAAGACGGCCTTGTCGGCGGCGGGTTACCCGGAGAAGGCGGATCCCGCGGCCATCAACAAGCCGATGGTGGTGCTGATACTGTTCATCTTGGTGCTGTACGTGACCATGGTCTACGGTCCCATTGCCGCACTGCTGGTGGAACTGTTTCCGGCCCGCATCCGTTACAGCGCGATGTCGCTGCCGTATCACATCGGCAATGGCTGGTTCGGAGGTTTTCTTCCGACCACGGCATTTGCGATGGTGGCGGCCACCGGCAATATCTACTATGGGCTTTGGTATCCCATTGTGGTGGCTGGCATTACTCTGGTTCTGGGACTGCTGTTTCTGCCTGAAACCTACAAGCGCGCCATCGATACCTAGGTGTAAGTCGCTCAGGGTTAAAATCCCTTCACAGAGATAGCCGCTCTGTGAAATGTGACGTTATGTGTTCTACGGACAGCGTCGTTGTGCGTACGCTGGGGAACATAAAGCATCAACATGGCGGGGTCACTATGGTTAATGTCAGAAAAAGCCCTTTAAATTCAAGGCTTCCGATCGCGGGAGTGACGCTAGTCATCTCGGCAGCTGCGCTCCTCGGAGGTTGCGTCGTGCGCGTGGCAACGCCGCCGCCACCACCACCTCCCCGTGTCTACGTCCGTCCGCCACCGCCGCCCGCGCCGGCCTATGTCGAGCCGGCCGTTGATGTCGAAGTGCAGGCTAACGAAGCACCGCCTCCGTTGCCGGACTACGAACAACCACCGTGTCCCGAAGACGGTTACATGTGGACGCCGGGATACTGGGCGTGGGGCGGAGGCGGGTACTACTGGGTTCCGGGAACCTGGGTGCAGCC
>JALYIH010000022.1 GCA_030775865.1 Pseudomonadota bacterium
GCACCCTGCGATTGGCTCAGGAATTGATTGCGCGTCAGTCCGTCAGTCCCATCGACGGGGGATGTCAGGCTCTGATGATCGAGCGGCTCGCGGCGCTGGGCTTCACGGTCGAAAGCCTGCGATTCGGGGTGGTCGATAATTTTTGGGCCAAGCGCGGCAGCGGCGGTCCTGTCTTCTGCTTTGCCGGTCATACCGATGTCGTGCCCTCGGGACCCCTGGATGAATGGCGCACCGATCCATTCGAACCGGTGATCAGGGATGGCCTCTTGTATGGACGCGGCGCGGCCGACATGAAAAGCGGCCTCGCCGCCATGTTGACTGCCAGTGAGGAGTTCATTGGGCAGTATCCACAGCACCGCGGCACCATCGCCTTCCTGATCACCAGCGACGAGGAGGGCCCATCGGTCGACGGGACGCGCCGGGTCGTCGAAGTGCTGCGCGAACGTCACGAGAACATCGATTGGTGCCTCGTGGGCGAACCCTCGAGCGAGAGTACCCTTGGCGATACCATCAAGATCGGCCGCCGGGGCAGCTTGAGCGGTCGTCTCACGGTGCATGGCATTCAGGGGCATATCGCCTATCCGCAATTCGCGGACAACCCCGTGCACGCGCTGGCGCCCGCGCTGGCGGAGTTGACCGCCCGCGTATGGGATCAAGGCAATGAGCATTTTCAACCGACGAGTTTCCAGGTGTCGAACATTTCCGCCGGTACCGGTGCACCGAATGTCATCCCCGGCGAGCTGCGGGCGCGATTCAATCTGCGCTTCTCGACCCAGCAAACGATCGAGGGGCTGAAGCAGATCGTCGAAGGCATCTTGGCGCGGCATAAGGTCAAGTACACGCTGGAGTGGTTTATCTCCGGACATCCGTTTCTCACGGCTCCCGGGACTTTGTCGCAAGCGGCAAGCCGCGCCGTGCAAGAACAATTGCGCATCAGTCCCAAACTCACCACGGGCGGGGGAACCTCCGACGGTCGATTCATTGCCCCCATGGGTGCGCAGGTCATCGAGCTGGGGGTGATCAATGAATCCATCCACAAGGTGAACGAATGCGTGCGAGTGGCGGACATCGACCAGTTGCACTCGATTTATCGCCGCACTTTGGAACTCTTGCTTGCGTGATGCGGTCGCGGGACGCCTCGCTGCGCCTACAGCGCCTACAGCGCCTACAGCGCCTCCGGCGCGACGCGTAACGTGAACCTAAGCGTCGTGCCGCGGTTCGGGGCGCTCCTCAAGTCGAATACCGCACCGATGAGCTGCGCCTGCTCGCGCAGGCCGATCAGTCCGAAATGGCCCGGCCGTGAAGCGGCTGGATCAAAGCCCACGCCGTCATCCTCTATTTCAAGCTCGAGCTGCGCGCCGGCGACGCTGTGCAGCGCGGCGCGGACGTGCGCGGCTGCCGCGTGACGCTGGATATTGCGCAGCGCCTCCTCGGTCATACGAAACAGCACTTCAGCGCGTTCATCGCCGAAGCGCGCCGCTTCCGCATCAAGCACGAACTCCACCTGGACCCCCGTATGGTCCTTGAAGCGCTCGACGGCTTTTGACAACGCCGGCCCGAGACCGATTTCGCGCACCGAACTGACCCGCATTTGCGCAATGGCTGAGCGCGCTTCATTGAGGCCCGCTTGAGCCACTTGCTCCGCGCGCGCCAGTTCATCCGCCAGGGAGTTGGGATCGTGCGTCTGTAGCTTACGCAGCAAGCGCACCTCGCTGAGCATGGCCATCATCGAATGGGCCAAAGTGTCGTGCAGATCGCGCGCAATTTGCAAACGCTCGCGCACGATGGCCGCATACCGGGATTCTTCGGCGAGGCGGACCACTTCACGCGTCCTGACCGCGACGCGCCGCTCCAGTTCACCGCTGAGCTTCAGCAGTTCGCTGCGCTCCAGGGTCAAATCATCGAGAATTCTCGCGAAGGCGGCGGCGAGTTGTGCAACCTCGTCGCGCCCGCTCGGCACCTCGATGCGCGCGATCTCATTGCGGCCCACGGCGGCGGCTGAGCGCGTCAAGCGCTTCAGCCGGTTCGTCAGATGGCGTGCACCCAGAGCGCCGAGCGCGGCGGTCGCCAGCCCAAGACAGAGGGAGATCCACACAATGCGAAGGGCCAAGGCATTGGCGCGCTGATAGACAAGTTCCTTCGGTTCGCTGAGCTGCACCTGCCAAGCGCCGCGTAGCGCATCGCCCTCGATAACGACCGGCGCGTGCGCGACCAGAACCGTTGCACCGTTTGCCAGCCGTTCAAAGCGCGGTGCGCCGGAACGCTCGAGCGGTGGGTCGAGCGGCGGTGACTCATCGAGCATCACACCGTTCCACGGCCGGTTGAGCCATTGCGGCGGCCCGACCACGACCTCTCCGGCCCGGTTCAAGACCAGTGTTTGCGCGGATCCCCGCCGGTCCAAGATGCTGCTCAGGCGTTGAACATCGGTCGATGCCCAGTGCCAGGTCAAATGCGCCGCAATCACCCCGACCACGTGCCCCGACTCATCGCTCAAAGGTGCCGCCAGATCGCCGAGCAGGGGGGGCGCCAATTGGCCGGGCGGCGGTGCTTGGCGTTCGTCGCGCGATTCCTCGATCAAGCCGATCCACGGTCCCGCGAGTCGATGCGAAAACCACGGCTTGCCCGATACGTTGATCGCCGAACCCGGCTTGTCATTGGAAATCGCGTGGTCGTTGGCGGCGATCAAGTTCCCGTCGCGATCCGCCATCGCAATCCAACCCAAGTCCGGGTAAACGGCCAGCAGGCGTTTGAAAACGTCTGCGGGCGGGGTAAAGGCCTGGACGGCGCGTATGGCGTCGAGCCGCACGCTCACCGCCTGACCTAAGTCCGATCCGAGTTGATCGGTTTCGAGCACCAGTCTGCGCACGTGTTGTTGCACGACGATTTCTCGCGCGACGCGACCGGCCCAAAGTGAGGCCGCAATGGCAAAGCTTGCCGCCAGTGCCACGACCAGCCAGATGATCCCGGCAACCAGACTGTGCCGCGGATTCAAGTGCCGCCGCTTATGGCACGGCGAAACGCAGCGATGATGGCAGGCTGCGGTCGCCGGATGGGTGGAACCGCCTGATAATTCTCCCAGCCGCCGCCGAGGCTTTTGTAGAGTTGCACGAACTGCTCGCCTTGGGCGACCTGAGCGCCTGCATACTGAATTTGCAGATCGTAGAATTGACGTTCTGCATCGACGACGTTGAGAAAATCGGTCAGGCCGCGATCATACCGCGCGGTGGCCAGATCCACGGCGCGCTGCCCGGCCATCATGGCGGTGCCAAGCTGGTCCATGCGCGCCTGCTCGGCTTCATAGGCATCAATCGATGTGTCGACCTGCCGTACCGCGTTCAATATGGTCTTGCGATAATTCATCAAGCTTGCGTGTGCCGCGACATCGGCAATATCGACCTCGGCATCGAGGGCGCCGAAGTCCAGCAGAGGCCAGACGGCGCCGGGTCCGAACGACCAGATATGTTTACCGACATGGGGCAAAGTGCCTAAGCCCTGTCCTTCGGACCCGATCGATGCACTGAGGGAAACCCGCGGGAACAGATTCGCGGTCGCGACGCCGATGCGGGCGGTGGCGGCGGCGAGCTCCCGCTCGGCCTGCTGAATGTCAGGCCGCCGTTTCAGTAGATCCAGGGGTACCCCTTCGGCGGTGGGCGGAGGCATCGAGGGAATGAGATCCGGGCGCGAAAGTTCTTGAATTATCTTTTCCGGGTACTCACCTAGCAGCACCGCCAAGGTGTATTGCGCGGCGCCGGCCTGCGCTTCCATGGGCGGGATCTGCGCCTCCAGAGTTGCCAGTTCCCGGGTTGCCAGTTGCACATCCAGCTCGTTGGTGATGCCGCGCTGGTAGCGGATTTCGACGATGCGCAAGGACTCGCGCAGCACGTCGCCCGCTTCATGCAGCACCCCGGCACGCACTTGGAATCCGCGCAGGTCCACATACGCGCGAACCACATCGGCAATGACGGCGGTCAGAACGTCATTGCGGGCCGCGCGTGCGGCTTGGGTGTCGGCGCGAGCCGCCTCGAACTCGCGGCGGAATTTCCCGAAAATATCCAGTTCCCAGATCGCGGAGAAGCCGGCGAGCGTATTGATGCGCTCGAGACCCGTACCGGTATCGGCGGACCGCAGGAGCTGATCGGCGCGTCCCTTGGTCAGGTCGCTGCCGGTCCCGCGCGCCGCCGCGGCGCTGGCATCTACCTCGGGTAGCGCTTTGCCGACGATCACGGCCTCGTAGGTGCGGGCTTCCTGCAACCGATCCAGTGCGATTTTCAAATCCAAGTTCGCGCTCACCGCCCGATCGACCAAGGAATTCAATTCCTCATCGTTGAGCGCGCGCCACCAGGTCGCCAGATCCGTAACCGCCGCAGTCGATGCACCGGTGGTGGCTGCAGGGTTTGAGCCGGTGGCCTCAGGTGTAGGGCCGGCGGCCGCGGCGAAGGCCAAGGGCACGTCCGGCTTCGGCACGTGGTAGTTGGGTCCCGCGGCGCACGCGGCCAGGGTCGCGGCCAGGGCCGCGGCCACGGAGAGCAAAATGAACTGCGGCGCCTTCACGGGTAAAGCTCTTCAGTGCTTTGCGCTGGGCGGTACCGATGTCGCGTTGGGCGGTACCGATGCCTCAGGCTGGTTGGCGGCCACGACCTGACCGGGCGCGATCTGACTGCTGATGTTCAGCACCAGGCGGTCACCGGCTTGCACCCCCGAAGCCAATTCAACCAGGTTGCCGTCATCGCGAGCGATCACGACGTTCTTGAATTGAATTTTATTGTTGGCATCCACCTGCGCGACTTGCGTCCCGGTGGCACGGAAAATCAAGGCAGCAGCTGGGACCTCAACCGTTCCTCGAGCCGGCAGTCTGAAGGCGACGTTCACGTACATGCCCGGTACCAGCGAATGGGTTGCGTTGGGCATGTCGACCTCGACTCGCATGGTGCGGGCCTGCGAATTGAGCGATTCGGCGGAGCGCGCGATCTTGCCCGAGAAGACGCCGCCCACCGCGCCGGTCGCGCGAATCTCGGCTGGCACCCCGGCGTTCATCAGCTCTCCGGCAGCACTTTGCGGCACATCGACAAAGATGCGCAGCGGATCGGTCAGCGCCATGCGATACAGGGGCGTCGTGTTGGAACCGCTGCCCGCCGTCACGAGATTGCCGACGTCGATTTTACGCTCCGTGATGGTTCCGTCGAAGGGCGCTTTGACTTGTTTGAACTCAGTCAGCGCGTTGTATTGGTCGACCTTCGATTTGTCCAGAGCGACCTGCGCGTTGGCCGCGTACAGCCGAGCCTCGGAACTCTCGTAGTCCGCCTTCTTGGATTCTCGCTCCTGGTCGGACACCACCCCCTTGGGCGAGTCGCGCCAGCGTTCGTTGGTGGATTTGCTAAAAGCCGCTTCAGCCCTGCGGGCTTCGACTTGCGCCTGCGAGGAATGGAGCTGGGCCTGCGCGGCAGCCAGCTCGGCATCGAGTTCCGGCGTTTCGATCGTGGCGAGCACGTCGCCTTTCTTGACGCGATCACCGATGTCGACGCGCCACTTTGCCACGTAGCCGTTGACACGCGCATAGAGGGTGGACTCGTACCAAGCGGCGGTCTCGCCGGGGAGAACCAAATCCTGTCCGACGGTTGCCGGCTGGGCAATCACCACATCGACGGTGGGGGGTCTGGAAAAGGCTGTCTCTCCCGCGTTGGTCACGCCATGGGCATGAAGAAAGCGCAGCACGCTCACCAACAAAAAGCCCGCTGCCAATACGGCCGCCGCAATCACCACGCCTCTCTTCGTGCGCCGAGCCGTCTGCGGTGCGAAGCTGGTAGACACCGGATCGTTTTCCGCGCGCGACGACTGGTCCGGAAACTGACTGTGAGAAGGCTTGTCGCGGAGCAGTTCTTCAGTCGCGAGACGGTATGGATCATGCGGTTGCATGGGTGCTGCCTTCGAGGATCGAATCAGTGGCGGGCATGGGTCGGCGGCGTAATAACCGGTACATGGTCGGCACAAAAATCAGCGTTGCCAGTGTTGCGAACAACAATCCGCCGATCACGGCCCTGCCGAGAGGTGCGTTCTGTTCGCCGCCTTCGCCAATGCCGAGAGCCATCGGCACCATGCCGAGGATCATCGCACTTGCCGTCATCAAAACCGGCCGCAGCCGGGTGTAGCCGGCGCTGATGGCGGCGCGCAGAGGATCATCGCCGGCCTGCATGCGCTGATTGGCAAAGCTTACCACCAAGATGCTGTTGGCCGTGGTCAAGCCGATACACATCAAGGTCCCCATCAGCGCCGGTACGCTCATGGGGGTCTGCGAAAGGAACAGCATCCACAAGACGCCGGCCAGGGCAAACGGCACCGCCATTAGTACGATCAGCGGGTCGATCCAGCTCTGAAAATTCATCACCAGGAACAGATACACCAGAATGATGGCCAGTGCGATGCCCGTGAACAGGCCGCTATAGCTGTCGCGCATCGTTTCGACTTGGCCGCTCAAAGTGACCTTCAAGGTCTTGGGCAGGCTTGCTTGCTCAGCCTTCAGCAGTCGATCGATGTCGAGCGAGGCACCATATAGATCGCGGCCCTGAACATCCGCATGCACGTCGAAGACCGGACGAATGTTCAACTGCGAGGTCACCATCGGCACCGATTCGCGACCGAACGATGCCAGGTTCAACAGCAGTTGCGAGGCATTCGCGCTGCTGCCGGAGGTCACCGGCATCGTCTGCAGATCCTGCGAGGAGCCAATGCGATATGTCGGCACTTGCACGACGAGCGGGTAGCTCACGTTGTTCCGGGGATCCACCCAAAAATTTGGTGCCGTCTGTGCACTCGAGTTTGTCGCGACGAGGACGCTGTTAGCCGCCTCTTGTTGCGTGACGCCGCTCTCGGTCGCCAACGCGCGGTCCATGTTCACAGTCAACGCCGGAGCATTCGGAACCTGAAAGACATGCGAATCGACCACACCGGCGATGCGGCCCATGGCTCGCGCGATCTTCGAAGCCAGTTCGAAGGCCGCGGCCTGATCCGGTCCGGAGATACGCACATCGATGGGCGCCGGCTGTCCGAAATTCAGCACCTGATCGACGATGTCGGCGGGCTGGAAGAAGAACTCCAGCTGCGCAAATCGCGCCGGCAACTCGCGGCGCAATTTGGCGATGAGGGCGGCGGTAGGCGTGTGTTCCTTGGTAAGCGAAATGAGTATCTCGCCATCCATCGGGCCCACGGTCGCAGAGTCGCTCAAGGCCACGTTGATGCCGCTGTACGGCAGTCCGATATTGTCGAGCATCACATCGATCTGCTCATTGCCGACCAGTCTTCGGATCTGTGTCTCTACCTCAGAGAAGTATTGTTGGGTCTTCTCCAGCCGCGTTCCCGCCGGCGCCCTGACGTGCAGCCGCATCTGGCCGGCGTCGACCTGCGGGAAAAAATCACGGCCCAGGAAGGGAAACAGCAGCGCCGAGACGACAATCAGCACCAAGAAGGCCACGACCGTCGGGCGCGCCTGCGATAGCGTCCATGACAATGTGTCGCGGTAGTTTTCACGAAACTTCTCGAAGCTTCGCTCGAATCCGGCTTGAAATCGCACCAGTACGTTCTTGCCTTGGGTACGCGCGCCGGCCGGCGTATGCGTGGATTCGGCGTCGAATTCGTTCACCGCACGACGCATCAGATAGTTGAACAACACGGGCACCAGCGTGAACGACAGTGCCAGACTGGCGAGCAGCGAGCCTATGACGGACAGGGACAGGGGTGAAAATAGATACTTCGCCGTGCCCTCGAGCAGGAAAACGGGCACGAAGACTATGCAGATGCACAGCGTCGACAGAAAGGTGGGTATCGCCACTTCACTGGCGCCGCTCACGATCGCCTGATGCAAGGGTTCGCGCATGGCCACGTGGCGTTCGATGTTTTCGATGACCACGGTGCCGTTGTCAACCAGAATGCCGATCGCCAGCGCGAACCCGCCCAACGTCATGGTGTTCAATGTTTGCCCGGTGAACTTGATGAAGAGCACCGCCGTGACGATCGACAGCGGAATGGCGGCAAGTATGATGACCGACAATCGCACATTGCCCAGGAACAGGATGATGACCAACGCGGTCAGAGCCGCGGCCATTCCGGCGCTCAACAACACGCTGTTGAGCGCCGCTCGGACGAACACCGATTGATCGAACAGAGCTTTGATCGAAACATCGTTGGGCAGCAATGCCTTGATGTCCTTCAACGCCGCCTGCACCCCGTCGATGACGGCAAGCGTGGAAACGCCGCCGGTCTTGCGGATGGTCATCAATGCACCCGGGGTTCCGTTGACCGAAACCGCATTGGTTTGCACCTGAAAGCCGTCGTGAACATGCGCAACATCGCGCATGAACACCATGCGCCCGGCAATTTGCTTGATGGGAAATGCATTGATGGACTCGATGACGTCGGGCGAATTATTCATGGCCAGCGAATAGTCCTTGTCGCCGATTTTGACGTCGCCCGCGGGAAGAATGACGTTCTGGCGCTGCAGGGCGGTACTCACATCCGTGGCGGACAGCCCGCGGGCGGTCAGTGCTCCCAGATCCAAATCGGCCATGATGACGCGCGGCTTGCCGCCGTAGGGGTAAGGCACCTCGGCACCGTGCACGACGGCGAGGGCGGGTCGAATGATATTTTGACCGAGGTCATTGAGTTTGGAGTCGGGGAGTGACTTGCTCGACAAGCTCAGCTGAATGATGGGCACGTCCGTGGCGCCGTAACGCAGCACCAGCGGCGGCGTGATATTGGGCGGCATGTATTTGAGCACCACCAGCGCGCTGCTCGCCAGCTGCGATACCGCGCGGGTAACGTCGGCGCCTTCGTGAAGATAGATCTTCTCGACCCCGACGCCCTGATAACTGATGGCTTCGATGCGAGAGATATCATCGACCAAGGATGCCAGTTGCCGCTGGTGCAGCGTCAATATGCGGTTCTGGATGTCTTGCGCGCTCATGCCGTTGTAGGTCCACACAACCGCGACGACCGGGATGTCGATTTCCGGAAATATGTCGATCGGCATGCGCAGCGCTGCGCCAATCCCCATCAGGGTGATGAGAATCAAGGTGGCGATGACCGTGTAAGGCCGTTTCAGTGAGTTTTCAACGACGGACATGATCGATCTGCATGAGCATTTGCATGCCGCAAGTGCCGCCCATCACAGGCTGCGCCGCCGGCGGCTGGCCATGACCGCAAGCTCGGTCCGCGTATTGGCATGCAGCTTTTCCATGATGCGGCTGACGTAGTTCTTGATGGTTCCTTCGGCAAGGCACATCGCCTGTGCGATTTGCCGATTGCTGGATCCTTCGGTGATGAGGCTCAATACGCGCTCTTCCTTCTCGCTCAAGCCCTCCGGCATCGATTTGTTCGGCGCGGTCTCCGGCGATTTCGCGGGGTCCGCGCTTCGTGCGAGGCGCGCAAACTGATCCATGACCTTGCGCGCGATCTGTGGCGTGAGGCGCGACTCCCCGCGGCGCAGCGCGCGGATGGCCTCCAGAAGTTCATCCTCACTGGCATCTTTCAGCAAGTAAGCATGAGCGCCGGCTCGGACAGCCTCGAAGACGGTCTCATCGTCGTCCAGCGTGGTGAGCACCAGCACGTGAATCTGCGGCAGCGCCAGCGTGATTTCCCGCGTGGCCGCAACGCCGCCCTTGACCGGCATGTGCAGATCCATCAACACCACGTCGGGGCGCAGCAGCAAGGTCAATTTCACCGCCTCCTCGCCGTCGCATGCCTGACCCACGCATTCCATGTCCGAGGCCATCGACAGCAGCAGCGCCGTTCCACGGCGCACCGGCGCTTGATCTTCGGCGATGACCACACGGATCGGCGAGTGTTCTGCGGTAGACGTCATGGCGCGATAGTGAGCCTCGCGTCCCGACTATGGGAAGTGACGTTGGTCAGTTCCTGCGCATGACTTTCGGCACTTTTTGGATCCATCCACAAGGTGAACGAATGCGTGCGCCTCGCGGATATCGATCGCCTGCACTCGATATCGGCGTGCGCTGGAACTCCTGCTGGGTTCATAATGTCTAGGAGCGTGTCCGAGCAATAGAACCGGACACACCCAGTCATTTCGCAGCGGATACTTCAAATGCAAAAAATCAAAACCATTGCAGCAGTCAGCCTGTTGATTCTTGGTGCGGGTCTCAGTGGCTGCGCCGTGTTTCCGAAGTGCACGCCGGAGAATTGCGCATCCGATAAGGAGATCAATGCCGAGGTGCGCAAGCTCTTCGGTCAGCATACCGAGCTCGGTGCGCCGGCGGAGCTGCACATTCAGACCATCAATGGCGTGGTGTATATGAGCGGTCCGGTCAATTCCGAATTCGAAGTGCGCCACGCCGAAGCGCTCGCCCGCCAAGTCGCCAACGTCAAGGACGTGAACAATAATCTCTACCCCCGCAGCAACAGCCGCTAGCGGGTCGCGCAGAACAGCCGGGCGTCCGGTGCCACTATTTATGTTGTGAAGAAACCACAGCATTTGTCTTGTACTTGTCACGTATGTGATATATGTGGCTTCCTCACCGAAAGGCAGTAGAATTATAGGGAAACCTACTGTCATCTTGCAGTAACAATACGTCGATTAAATCCAACAATCGAAAACCCGCGGGAGTCAATGCAATGCATACGTTTCAACTGCGCAAGTCCATCCTGGTTGCGATGGGGGCCTGCGCCACCATTGGCATCTCGCCGGCGATTGCCCTTGCAGACAATGCGCAAGATATTCAGCAGCTCAAGGATCAAGTGCGGCAGATGCAGCAGAAGATCGATCAGCTGAGCGGACCGAAGTCCCCGGCTGCTCCGGCGTCTGCGCCGGCCACGGCGAAGGGCGATTCGGGCGCACTGACCTGGAATGGCATCACGCTGTACGGCACGGTCGATATCGGGGTCGAGTACATCTCTCACGGTGCGCCGTTGAGTCAGACCTGGAGCCCGGGCCTGCCCTCGGTCATTCAGAACTTCAGCAACCACTCGATTGTCTCCGTCAACGGCAACGGCTTGGGTCAATCGAAGATCGGCCTCTCGGGGGTCGAACCCATCCCCGGCCTTGACGGTTGGAACGGCGTATTCAGGCTAGAAACCGGCTTCAACCCCGAGTCCGGGAAGCTGGTGGACGGACCGGGATCCCTGATTAACGATAACGGCAGAGCGAACGCGGCGAAGACCTCCGCCGGCGACTCCAGCCGTGCAGGTCAACTCATCAACGGTGTCGCCTTTGCCGGCGTGAGCAACCTGACCTTCGGCACGCTGACCTTCGGCCGTCATAACGGACTCAATCTGGATTTGCTGACCAAGTACGATCCTCAGCAACAGTCGCAGGCGTTTTCTCCCATCGCGCTGTCGGGCACGGCGGGCGGATTCGGCACCACGCAGACCAATCGCCTGGACGGCTCGCTCAAGTACAACCTGCAAATCGGCCCAGCGCATATCGGGTACTTGCACGGCTTCGGCAGCGACGGTTTCGTACCGCAAAGCACCAACGAGTTCGGGGTCGGCATGGACTTGGCCGGTTTCTCGATCGACGCTCTGTACGGCCTGGTGCACGGCGCCGTGGCCGCAGCGTCCTTGAGCGCGGCAAACGTCACCACGCTCAATACGGCGCCCCAACCGTTGCCGGGCTGGTCGCTGGCGAACACCTTGGCGGCGACCATTTCGGATGACACGGGCTACACGGTGCAGGCCAGCTACAATGCCAAGGACTACTTTCCGGTCAAGTTCTACGCCGGCTGGGAGCGGATCAAGATGAACAATCCCTCGCATCCGGATCCGGTGGGCACACTTGATATCGGCGGGTACCTTCTCGGCGTCGTGAATAATAAGGCGTTCAACATCCAAAAGATCCTGCAGATCTCCTGGGTGGGTGCGCGCTGGGCCGTCACGCCTAAATTCGAATTGACGGGAGCGGGCTACATCAACAATCAGAAGAGCTTTGCGGCCAATGGTTGCACCAATGCCAGCGCAGGCTCATGCGCCGGCGAACAGCTGGACCTGTCCTTGGTGGCGGACTATCACTTCACCAAGCGCTTCGACAGTTATGCGGGCGTCAACTGGTCGCGCGTGACGAACGGCTTGTCCAGCGGCTTCCTGTTCACCTCTTCATACGCGCCGATGGTGGGCGTGCGTTACAACTTCTAATCGATGGCGTGCGGTTCATGGCTCAACGGCCATGAAC
>JALYIH010000023.1 GCA_030775865.1 Pseudomonadota bacterium
GACGTGACGCGCACGATTTTGCAGACGCGCGACGTGATTGCGTGGTGCCGCCGGCCTTTGACTCGGCCGTTTCCATCCTCAGCGCAACAAAAGTGCAATCAAATTGCAATACATGGCCCGGATCATCGCCGTCCCGACTTTGCCTAGCAAAGCGGAATCTAACCCGGGAGTCGAATTGATGTTGATGAATCAAAAATTGGCGGGTGCTCGCCTTGCCTTCCTATGGAGCTTTCCCGCGACATGTCTGTTTCTCAGTGGTCCGGCGGTGAGTGCCCCGGAGGCGAGTGCCGACTCATCCGCGCTGCCGACTGTCGTGGTGTCGGGTGCCGTGGACAAAGACTCGGCCGTTACGCAGGCGCCGACGATGGCGCCGCTGTCAGTCACTCAGCCCACCTCGCTGCTGAGCCAGTACTACATCGAGAACAACATTGCGCCGTCGGCCAACTACGATGACATCGTCAAAATTGCGCCGAGCGTGTATTCGGTGTCGCCGAACGGACCCGGCCTCGCGGAGAATCAGCTGCTCAGCATCCGTGGTTTTTCGGACGGCTTTTACAATGTGACATTCGACGGTATTCCCTGGGGTGATTCGAACGATTTCACTCACCATTCGACCTCGTACTACATGAGCCACGATCTCGGCAACATATCGGTCGACCGCGGGCCGGGTACCGCCTCGACCATCGGCAATGCGACCTTTGGCGGCACCATTGGCGTCAATTCAAAGAATCCATTGGCGGACATGACCGTTACACCGTACGCCAGCTTCGGCAGCTTCAATACGCAACTCATCGGCGGGGAATTCGATACGGGACCGATCGCGAAATACAACGGGGCGGCGGCCTTCATCGATGCCGAGAGCCTGTCCAGCGACGGTTATCTCACCAACTTAGGCCTCAATCGTAAGAACCTGTTCACCAAGTTTGCGGTGCCCGTGGGCGACAATACGGTCGTGAGTTTCGTCGGCATGTACAACGAGCTCGTCCAGTACATTTCGCTGGGTGCGACCGCGGCTCAAATCGCACAGTTCGGGCCTAACTTTGGGTTGTCGCGCGACCCGAATAATCAAAATTACTTCGGCTTCAACAACGATCACATTCACGACGATTTCGAGTACATCGGCGTCGTCTCGCAGTTAGGGGGCGGCTGGACCTTGGACAACAAGGTGTACACCTATGCCTACTATCACACAGGCGAAAATGGCTTGGATCCGAATGGTGAAACCCCCAACGGCACGACCTACGGACCGAACGATGTGCCGGGTCAGCTGCTGATCAACAATTACCGCTCATGGGGCGATACCCTGAACCTGAAGGACGATCTGGGTTTCGGGACCCTCAGCACAGGCATCTGGGTCGACCGGCAGTTGAACCTGCGTCGGCTCACCGAGGTTGACTTCACTTTGGGCGGCGCAATCAACCCGGCCGGCAATCCGGCAACGGGCGGCATCGACCGTGAGCTGACCCAAACGCTCACGACCTTGCAGCCCTTCGTGCAATTCGATTGGAAGGCCCTTCCGGGGCTCGTCGTATCGCCGGGCCTGCGTTACGATCACTTCGAGCGAAGCGTCAACGCGCTGGTTGATGTCAAGTCGGCCTACGCGGAATCCTATAGCAACACATACACGGCGACCTTGCCTTCGGTGGTCGTGCACTACGACCTAGCCAAGGATTGGGCGGCGTACGCGCAAGCCGCCAAGGGCTTCCTGGCGCCAAACGAAAACTTCTTTAACTACAACAAAAACAATCCGACGGAGATCAGTCCGGCGTCGACCAATCTCAGTCCGCAGCAGAGCTGGAATTACCAGGCCGGCACGAGCTGGCAGACGCAGGCACTATCGCTGTCCGCCGATGTCTACTACATCGATTTCGCTAACCTGATCGGTTCGACCACCACCGGAGGTAATGTCCTCTTTTTCAACCAGGGCGGCGTGATCTACCGCGGAGTCGAAGCGGAAGCCACGGCGTATCTCGGCATGGGGTTCAGTGTCTACGCCAACGGGTCGATCAACAGTGCCAAGGATAAAGGCGCGGATGCACAAAATCCGGGTCAGTGGATCGCCAATGCTCCCAAATCGACGGCGGCCGCCGGAGTGATCTTCAACCACGCCGCGTGGTACGCATCGCTGGTCGACAAATATGTCGGCTCGCGATTTGGAGACGTGGGGCAGACCATTCCATTGGGTGGTTACAGCACTTTGGACGGTGCTTTGGGCTACACGGTGGGGGAGAACGGGCCGGCGTGGCTGAGCAAGGCATCGCTCAAGCTGGCGCTGAACAACCTTGCGGACTCGCACAAGATTTCTGCGCTGGCCGGCTATACGGCTCAAGCGGGTACTCCGCTTTACTGGACGATTCCTGGCCGCAGCATATTCGCGACGGTGTCGGTGCCTTTCTAAAGGCCTTAAGAGACGCGCAGGGCCGGCCGAATTCGGGCCAGCTCTTTGCGGCGTAAACAACCGCGCGCCTTGTGTGCCATGGTCTGAACTGCTAGACTTCGAAATTAGCTGGGAAACCAATGAGTTAAAGGATCTGAGCCCGCAAAACTTCCCAAGGTTGCGGGCTCAAATCCGAGCTTAGTTTCCCGTTCCAAACCTTGCGCTTAGGGAACCCCGGCAAGTCCGGGGTTTGCTATTTTAGATGTTGGGCTAAGTGGCAGAGTGGTCATGCAGCGGCCTGCAAAGCCGTGTACGCCGGTTCGATTCCGACCTTAGCCTCCACACGCGCGGCCGCAGCGAATGCGCGCGTCACACCCTAAGTTATGCTGTTATCCGGTCTGTATTTTGGGTTCGTGCCTCACGGTACGGCGCATTTCGATCGGCCTGTCGTAACACTTCTGGTAGGCGGCAGCGTAATCCATGCCGCTGTCACGGAAGGGCTCGTGTACCAGATGGTGGACATAGATCGCTATCCGGATCCGTTCACGACGGTCATCGGCGCTTGCGCCTTTGAGCAGCTCGCCATGGACAGAAAATTCCCGGATGAATTCCATCTCCAAGTCCCAATCAAGCTGCACGAGCCGCTGCATGAGATGCAGAATGCCCGACCTGCGGGCGCGCTGTCTGTCTGCCAGCGCACCAAAAGATCTGTAGAATCGGGCGGATGTCCGAGGAAGTCTCGAATTTAGCGACTCTGCGTGCGGCACCTTCGCCTGACCCGATCGATTTGCGGCGCATTGGTGCGCATCCCGATCAGTGGTACCCGCTCGCGTGGTCCGATGAGCTCAAAGCCGGCAAGACCTTGGCAAGGAGCTTCGCGGGTGATCCCATCGTGCTTTATCGCGGCAACAGCGGCCGGGTATTCGCGCTGGAGGATCGCTGCGCGCATCGCCAGGTTCCGCTGCACTTGGGCGTGGTCAGCGGCGATGACTTGAAGTGCCACTACCATGGCTGGGTTTACCACTGCAGCGGCAAATGCATCAACGTGCCCTACATGGGGCCGGAGCGTCTGCCCACGGGAGTCAAGAGCTATCCGGCGCGCGAAGTCGATGGTTTGATCTTCGTGTTCCCAGGGGATGCAGCGCTGGCCGAGGGTCGCGCCCCAGCCAGTCTCGGCTCCTCGCAGCGCAAGGACTACAAAACTCGCCGGCTCAACCGTGAAGTCGCTTGTCACTATACGTTCATGCACGAAAACCTTTTCGACATGAACCACCAATTCATGCATCGCAAGCACATGGGTTCGATCAGAGCGCGTTGCCTGGGCCGCAACCACGGCGACAACTGGGCGGAAGTCGAATACAGTTTCACCCGCACCGAGGGAAAATCCTCCGTCGGCGAGCAGGTCATCGTCGATTTGATGCGTAAGCGCGGTGATGCAAAGAAAGAGTTTTGCGATCACATGCGTATTCGCACTGACTATCCGACGCAAAGTCTGAAAGTCTGGGTGGGACGCGACATCAAGCCAACCGACGAACCCGTGCTCGATGTGTGGCTCGGCTACACACCGCTGGACGCCGAACAACGCACCAATCGTACTTACGGCTATCTATCGGTGAAGAAGCCGGGCTTCCCCGGGATCATTCACGCCGTGTGGCCATTCGTGACTTGGTTCACCGAAAATATTTTTCGGGAAGACAAAGACATCGTGGAATACGAGCAGAGAGCCTACAACGCGCAAGGCGCCGATTGGAACAACGAGGTGTTTCCTCCGATCAGGGATTTGCGCGGCGTTCTGGCTCGCTGCGGCGTGCCGATGAAGTAGCGGCTAGCGCCGGCCGGGATACCAATTCCAGCGGCCGGCCAGCGTCATGATGGCCGGCACGACGAAGGCGCGAATCACGGTCGCGTCCACCAGCACAGACACACACAATCCCACGCCCATCATCTTGAGCACAGGCAGGTCGGCACCGACGAAGGCGCCGAATACCACAGCCATGATGAGCCCCGCACCGGTGATGACGGGAGCCACCGCCGCCAGGCCTTCGACGGTGGCGCGGTTGTTGTCGTGGTCGCGGTCGAATTGGCGCTTGATGCGAAACAGAAGAAATAACTCATAATCCATCGACAAGCCGAAGCTCAGGCAGAAGACCATCATCGGCACTTCGAGCGGGATAGCGGTGAACGGACGCTCGAGGCCCACCAAACCGTTGAACCAGCCGAGTTGAAATACCGCAACGACCGCGCCGATGCCGGCGGCGACCGCCAGCAGATTGGTGATGACCGCCTTGATGGGCAGGAGGTAGGAGCGAAACGCGATGAAGAGGAACAGCAGCGTCGCGCCCACGACGAATGCGAAGATGCGCGGCAAGCTTTTGAACATGTAATCGTTGAAGTCATTGTGTTCCGCCGGCGTGCCGCCAATCGTCACACTGAAGGGCCCCGCGGGCACTATCCTTTCGATGTCTCGCGTCAGGCGCTCGATTTCCTTGACGGAAAGTCCATTGGCCGGTGTTATTTCAAACAGAGCGGAACGCCGGTCGCGACTCATGAAGAGTTCGGCGATCGACGGATAGTCGTGCAGCGCCTGATCGACGTCTTGGTACAGCATCGAGTATTCGGCAACTCCCAAACCCTTTCGCAGCGAGAAAGGTGAAGCGACTGTCGCCACGCGCGGGTCGCGCTGCAATTGACCGGCATAGTCGACCAGCGGACTGATATGCGCGCCGGCCAACAACGGCGATCCGTCGGCGGTGGCGACGATCGCATAAATGGGGATCGACGCATTGTCGTTGCGCACGGCAGTCAGTATTTCCGCGCCTTCCCGCGACTCTGTGACGCGCGGCAGAAACCAGCGCTCGTTGGTGACGCCGCTTTTCGCCTGCAGCAGGGGGGTTGCCAACGCGAGTACGCAGCATGCAGACACGATCAATGTCGGCAACGGGTGAGCCACGATCCACTCGCCCAAACGATGCCACAGCGCCGTGGTGTCGACACGGCGCAGGCGGGGAGGCACGACGGGCCAGCGGTCAATATACGGACTCAACAGCACCAGGCTCGCGGGCAACAGCGTGAGTGCGGCAAGCACGGAAACGCAGACCACCATTGCGCCGCCAATGCCGGCGCAGCGAGTTTCAAGGATGGGGCTGAACAGCAACCCGAGGAACCCGACCATGACCGTGACGCCCGACCAGGCGATGGTCTGGCCGGCCTGCGCAACCGTGCCGGCGACGGTATCCGCCGCGGTCTTAAGCGGTGCATGTTCCCGAAAATGGGTGACCATGAGCAACGAATAGTCGATGCCAATGGCCAAGCCCACCATGGTGACCACGTTGCTGAGCAGATTTGATACCGGCACCAGCTCCGCGAGCAGGAAGGCCATGCCCAATGCAACCGTCGTGGTGGCAAGCCCCATGAGAAATGGCAGGCTGGCTGCCACCAGAGTCCCGAATGCAATCATCAATATGATGAGCGTCAGCGGCAGGGCGTACAGCTCACCGTCGCGGCCGCCGGTGGCGCTCCACGCATTGACGTCAAAATCTGCCGCAGGTCCGCCGGTCACGGCAAGTCGGGCCGAGGGATCGAGCGCCGTCAGCTCGGCGCGAAGCGGGTCGAGCGCCCCGCGCACCACGGTGACGGCGCGCTGCTGAGCCTCGGCGTTAGGAGAGGCCAAGCCGACGAGCAGCAGGGTTACATGGCCATCCGCCGAACGCATGCGCGCTTCGTGAGTATCGGCAAAGCTGCTGACTTTCCGAACCTCGCTCAAGGCCGCGAGTACATCGGCGGTGTGCTTCACCCAAGTCAAATAGGGCGGCGCGTCGACGTGCAGTCTTGGCGCCGAGACGGCCACCACGAGCGGATCAATGTATGGATTTTGAAAATCGGTGCGCAGCGTGTCGCTGGCCGATAGCGACGCGCTACCATCGATACCGCCGGTGCCGCCCACGGCAACCTGCGGCAGCTTATAGGCACCGATGGCACCGATCAGGATCGCAATGGCCCAGAATGCCAGCACTCTGCGCGGGTGCGCCGCGACCCAGGCTCCTAGCTTGTGAAATCTTGAGTTCGATGGATAAGCGCTGTGTTTCATTTTGATGACAAAGGATGATCTGGCGTAAAATAAGATGATACGCGATGCACTTATGCTAAACCCACCACGATTCGCATATCCCGCAACTTCGGTGCGCCGTCCATGGGACGC
The DNA here is from genome assembly GCA_030775865.1 of Pseudomonadota bacterium. Taxonomy (GTDB): domain Bacteria; phylum Pseudomonadota; class Gammaproteobacteria; order Steroidobacterales; family Steroidobacteraceae; genus Bog-1198. The sequence goes on from JALYIH010000023.1 coordinate 6,576, forward strand.
TCGTTTGGCGCGACGCGTGGTTGCGCCGCTCATCAATGGCTGGGTTACGCCCAATCATCTGACGACTTTGCGCTTGGGTGTAGGGCTCGCTGCGGCTGCAGCCTTCATACCGGGACGCTACGGCTGGTCCAATGTCGCGGCATTGCTGTTGGTCCTGTCGAATTTTCTGGATCACACCGACGGCGAGCTGGCGCGCATGAGCGGCAAGACCAGCCGGATCGGGCATCTCTATGACTTGGCCAGCGATGCGACAGTCACCATCCTGCTGTTCATCGCGATGGGTCTCGGCATGGCCGGGAAGCCCGGTATCGATTCCGCGCTGCTGCCGGTGCTCTTAGGATTCATGGCCGGCACCGCGATCGCATTGATTTTCTTTTTGCGCATGCGCATCGAGGAGCTGCACGGCAAGACCGCCACTCGACAGGCCTCGCTCGGCGGTTTCGAAACGGAAGATGTGCTTTACCTGCTGCCCTTGCTAACCTTGAGCAATGCGCTCGCGCCGATGCTGCTCGTGGCGTCGATTTGCGCACCCTTGTACGCCATTTGGGTGGTGATCGATTATCAACGGGCGGTGCGTCGAAATCGCCGCATGGCTGCCGGGATCGCCGGATAAGCGTGTCAACATCGGGAACCGGGGGCGGTCCGGCCTTACTTTCGCGTTTGGATTCTCTGGACCTGCAGGGCTTGCGCGGCAAGTACATCAAACACGGCTCATTTCTGTATGTTGAAAACTTCCTGCCGGCTGAGATCACTGCGCGGTTGATTGCTGCGGTTTCCGCCGTTGAAGGATCGATCAACCGCAATTATTTGCCGGGACATAAACAGGGCGGAAGTGTCAGCCGGTATGCGATCGACCGCCAAGCCCCCGTCATCGCCGAACTCTATCGCTCGGCGGCGCTGCTTCAGTGGCTGAAGCAACTGACGGGAGAGCGTCTGCAATTGTCGCCACCTGACGATCCGCACGCCTACGCGCTCTATTTTTATACTCGCCGGGGCGATCACATCGGTTGGCACTACGACACGTCGTACTATGCGGGCCGTCGCTACACATTGCTGCTGGGCCTGATCGATGACTCCTCCTGCCGCCTCGACTACCAGCTGCACACGCGCGAGAAAGAGGCGCCCGTTGTGTCGGGCTCAATCAAAATCGCTCCCGGCGGTTTGGTTGTTTTTAACGGCGATGCCTTACGGCATCGCATCAGCCCGTCGCTGCAAGGCGAAACGCGAGTGTCTTTAACCTGGGGCAGGCCATTCGCGGCGCGGCTTTCGCCATCCCCGGCGCCTTGGGGGTTCAGGAGGGCGGATATCTGCTGCTCGCGCCGCTGGCAGGGCTGCCGCTCGATGCGGCGCTGGCCTTGTCGCTGGCAAAACGCGCGCGCGAATTGTTGCTGGGATTGTCCGGACTGCTGTACTGGCGTATTGCCTCGCGCGTCGATGTGATGGAAGGATTTTAATGCGTGCGATCATTCTGGCGGCTGGGCGCGGCGTCCGTCTGCAACTGCCCGAGGACAGCCAGCTGCCGAAGTGCTTGCTGCGCTTCGGTGGGATGACGTTGCTCGAGAGGCATTTGCGCATGCTGCAAAGCGCAGGCGTCGAGGACATCGTGCTTGCGGTCGGCTTTCGCCACGAGCTCGTGACGGCTGAACTTACGCGCTTGCGTTGGAAGCCCGTTCCGGAGATCGTGCTCAACCTGAAGTTTGAACTCGGCAGTGTATTGACGGTGCATACTTCAGCCGAACCCCTGCGCCGCGGCGGTGATATCTTATTGATGGATGCGGACGTGCTGTATGACGAACGTATTCTCAATGCTCTGGTGTCGGGGAGCCGCCCGGTAAACCGGCTGTTGATCGACCGCGATTTTCAAGCCGGCGACGAGCCGGTCAAGCTGTGCCTGCGGGCCGGCGTACCGATCGAGCTGCGCAAGCAATTGGCAGCCGACCTGAAATTCGACGCCATTGGCGAGTCGGTCGGATTTTTCCGCTTCGACCAGACCGCTGCTCGGCGTCTCGAGGCCCTGGTCGCCGGCTACATCGACAGCGGCCGGGTGCACATGCCGCATGAAGAAGCGGTGCGCGATCTACTCATAGAGAGAGGCGAAGTTTTCGAAGTGGCCGATGTCACAGGTTTGCCGTGGATTGAAATCGATTTTCCCAACGATGTGGTGCGCGCCGCCCAAGAAGTGCTGCCGCAACTTCAACCCCTATCGGGC
>JALYIH010000024.1 GCA_030775865.1 Pseudomonadota bacterium
GGCTCCAATATGCCGATCAGCGAGTGGCTCCATTATGCCGATCACGCCCTGGCCTCATTACGCCGATCATCCGCTGGCTCTAATATGCCGATCACCCCTTGGCTCCTATATGCCGGTCGGTGACACCGTCATAGCCCGCGCTCAAGCGGAAGCTGAACTCGAGAAAATCGAAGCAGCGTACATTCGCGAGATGAATGGCGAAACCGTAGACCACGACCATCTGTTCATCGAAGCGCGCAATACTTTCAATTCGATCGTGGAACTGCTCACTTAAGCCATGGTGATGTGGATGCCGCGCCCCGCGGCCCGGGCGTGACAAAGTGATCGTGCTCGACTGCCGAACTGGACCTTCATCCCGGCCATGACGACAACCTCCGTAACGTGCCGTCATGGCCCATTTACGCACCCATGCGAAATTTACGCACCCCTGCGAAAAGGTGCGTAAAGCCGAGAGTTCCTCGCAAGTTCACGAACTGAAAGCCCGCGCCCGGCAGATTGGCGGCGATACAACGACAGTTATGGATGCCTTAAATAGCACTCGCCTCGACTTCGGCAACGTCTGGCGCGAGTGCATGAAAAACAATCCGGAAGGCCTGCGTCTTTATGAAATTGCGGAAGCCTCCGCCAGGGAATACGACGAAATGTTCCGTGGCGATTTCGACAATCAGTTGTTGCGCGAGGATCCCACTATCCCCGCCGGCGAGTTGGTCCCTTCCTTACTTTGTGAAGATCCAGCGACAGTTCGATCATTTTGGGAAAAACTCCCCGAGGCGCAGCGTGAAACTACCAATAAATGGGCGGCCGACAGCATTCACGCGGCGACGGCCGAAGGCTTCGACATAGGCTCGATCCGTGAGCAATTGTTTGCTATGGATTGGCCGCGATCTCCGGCCACCGCATAACGTCCTGATCACTTTGTCACGGGTCGTCCAGGGGCGCGGCGGGCGACACGTCCACATTCCCTTTATCGGGGATACGGACAACCCACATAGTTCCGCTAACAAGTCCAACACGGTGCCACGTTAAGAGCCGCTGAATGCGCGCTACCCATTCCGGGACGCTGTATTTGATATTGATGGTCGGATCTTTGCTTGTGAAAGGGTTGCGCGTATGCAAAACCTCGCTGGCGATCTGATAGAGCCCGAGAAATTCATCCTTCGTCATAAACCCACTATCCGGCCGCGAGAAATGCTTGCGGCCGGGCGCGATCTCTTCCGGTGCGTTAAGCGCCATCGGGTAGAACTCTGGATTGATCTTCTCAATTTTTTCGAGAATTCGTTTTGCCTTCCAATCTTCCGCGAAGGTTGGAAAAACCGCCGCGTAGGCGTCTTTATTGGCCGCGAGCGAGGCAAAGGCGATTAACTCTAGCGCCTTCCGTAATTGCAAAAACGTCAGTTCCTGTTTCGCAAATTCCGGCATATCCGCAACGGCCAAAATCCGGCCGATCTCATCGAGGCGCATCCGCACGCCGGTCATGTAGTCAGCGTATATTTCAGCTTCGTTTGGCATGTTCCATGTCCCTAGAGCGGTTGAGACGATACGGCGTCAACGCGCTGAGTCAGCGTGTCGATCCCGTGTTGATTCAGGTTGACCTCGTCTAAGAAGGTTTTAAACTCGGCGGCATTTTTCACGGTTGTGGCTCTTGTGTCAGTACCAGCGGATTTAGGTATTCGAGTTGCGTGGAAATAGTTCCGCTTTGATCCTCTCTCCCATGGCAAAGGTAGCTTCCACAACCTCCCGGCTAGGCCGGATCTTGCCAACATACTTCGGGGAAGTTGCCATGAAATTGCGAATCGAACGCAGTCGTTCAGGGTTTGCGATTGAATAATCTTGCAGGAACTCCCTCAAGCTGAATTCTTCGACCGAAGTGGCGAGGTTCTCGAGGTCCGTGATGGTCATAACGATCAGCGGATGAACATAGATCTGCTCGAACCTAAAATTCAGTGCGCGTTTGAATTCATCATCGAGAAATTTGCCCATTCCAGCAACTCCCATTCGATCATCGTGTACGAGGAGTACCGGATATATCGTCCTTAGGCGACTGTAATCTACGCCTTCACCGCTCCATTCGTGGCGCAAGATAGATCCAATAGTGTTCGCAAGTTGCGCAACTCCCTTTGGGCGATTCTCCGGATCAGAGGAGATTCCGTATAACTTCCGAAGTTGCTCTAGGAAAACCTGATGATTGGCATCGAGAATTGTCTCCTCGCGGATCCAGGATGCCTTCATCTCAAAAACAACCAGTGAAGTAATGTCGGTTAGAATCGAATCAACCTCAATTTCTTTTCCGTGTGCAATCTTCCCCTTGGCACGCGGTATCAATCGTCGTGCGAGAAGTCCGGACGGGTACATTCCCTCGAGAAATCCAATTGTGTAATCTTCGAATGCCATGCCGAAGGCACTAAAGATTTCATTCGTTCGGGCCGGACCGGCCTGCTTTACGACAGCGAATAGTGGCGAGATGGTAAGGGTGTCAAAATAGGTCACGGGGTCTAGGATCGCCGATCGATTGTCGGAAAAGTTTAGAATTGGGCGCTCGCGAAGTGCCTTGTATCCGGTGACAGCGACCGGGTTCGTCAGAGCCGTCACCAAGTCATCGGGTGACTGAGATTTGAGGTTCACGAAGGCATCGAACACTTCGCCGATGTTGGTTGCTGCCCCAAACCCGGCGGTTGAGAAAATGCCGCTGTTTGCATTTTGAACAAATGTCTTCTGCATAACCCCAAAAGCACATGCGTAGTACTGCTCCAGCGTCAGACCTGTGCTGGCCTCAAATAGATCATCGAAATCCGTCAAGCGAGCGCGCATGTGTTTCGAGAACAATATCCAGCCGTGACCCAGGGCCGCGCCGGGATGGGGCGCCTCATTTCCCTCTTCCGTACCTTTCCTGAACGCACCCAGCGCACGCTGAAGTTGGAGTTCCGAACCGCCTTCATCGGTAAGTCGAGCACCGTATATGCGTTTGCTCCAGAGCTCACTTGCAATCAACGCAGCGCGCAGGAACGCAGATCTAACGGTTTTCTGCTCAAATGTATTGGGTTCGTCGGAATGTACGGTGCAATAGGTACCAATCCAACGTGTTAGTTCGAGGAGCTGCCCCCGAAAGAACACCGCCGGCTCAGACTTTATTCCACTTCGAGCAATTGAGGCCTCAAGGGTTTTAACCTCTTCCGGGATATTGAGCAGCGCGAGGGCGGCGCGTTGACGGTCCAAGCGACTGATCGACCCGCCGAACCCCGAGACTATCGTGTTGATCCGGGCGCAGAAGAACAATGCATCGTTGCGGCTCAAATCCGAGAGCGCAACCTTCATGGACGCATCGCTCGCCACAAGACCGGGGAATACCGAAGCGGCCTCCACGGTGACACTCATATCAATGTCATAGGATGCTGCCGAGGCAGGCAAGGCAAATGGATTGATGATTTTCCCGACCATAACTGCTTTGAACTGAGTAGTTCCTCTGGAAGCCAACACAAGGCTAAAAAGCTGGACGAGCGGCACCGCCATGGCAGGATCGCTATAGCGCGGGCGCTGGAATTGAGGTTTGAGCTTGCGAGCACGAGCGCCGAATTTGTCGGGTCTCAAGCATCGGGCTGGCTGCTTTTGGCTGCGCCGGCCTCAAAACTGCCCAAGAAAGGCCCCGCTGGTCGGTGAAGACCGGCGGGGCCGTGAATCAAATCTCACCTAGTTGCCGCTTACGCTGCCCTTGGTCCCCATATGTCCTTGATTCGACTGCAACCGCAGTTGCGGCTTATGGGGTACGAAGTTGCAACTTATGGGGTCCAAGTTGCAGCTTATGAGGTCCCCCACAACGATGTCGGGGGCCCCATAAGCTGCAACCATGAAATGGGCGAAAACAATAACTTACGCATGGGCCGAACACCATAAACTGCAACCAAAAGAGACCCCATAAGCTGCAACTTTCGCCATGAATGGACGCATAAGCTGCAACTTTCTTAGGGGCCCCATTCGAGCGACCCCTCCAGTGTGAAACAGGAAGGATTCCGTTATCTGCGCTGGACCGACAAAGCATCTTGATTGAGTTGCAAAAGGTCCCACAGGTTTCCGTATAGGTCTGTGAATACCGCGACGGTGCCATAGCTTTCCACCTTCGGCTCACGTACGAAGACGACCCCTTTTTTGCTGTACGCATTGAAGTCGCGCCAGAAGTCGTCCGTGTGGAGAAAAAGGAATACTCTCCCACCCGTCTGATTTCCGATTCGCGAAGACTGTTCGTCGCCAACCGCCCGTGCAAGTAGCAGGCATGACTCGGTTGAACCTGGTGGCGCTACTAACACCCAGCGCTTGTTTTGCGCCTCGATGGGCTTGTCCTCAATCAGGGAAAAGCCCAGGGTATTGACGTAGAAATCGATCGCCTCGCCGTAGTCGCGAATGACGATTGAAACATACCCGATTGACTGCTTCATGAGTAAGAGCTACGCGACCGCGTTCTGGCGCGAAACGATTGAGCGCGAAGAGATCGGCGCCAAGGCGGTCTTCGCATTCCACGGCAACAGCGTTTCGAAGTCTTCGACGGCCTGGGCGTACGATAGCTGTGCCAGCAGAGACAGATAGGCGTGCCGTTCAAGGCCGTTGGCCTTGGCTTTTTCGACGATCGAAAATAGATTGGCACTCGCGACTGCACCCCCGAATGTATCCCAATAAGGGTACAAATATACCCTCGGGGAGGTACATGCGTTAGGTACCGCGACCGAAGGCGCGCCAATGCTCATAGTCCTGCTCACATTCGTCTAGGATATTTTTGAACAATGGCTCGAGCATGGACGGGTTCGCCGTTTCCCACTCGCGAATGGTGACTTGGCAACTAATAAAATCTTTAAAGCACTGGGTGCGTCGCGGCGGGTTCGTAAACCACTTGGCTTTTTCTGCGACAAAGGCCGCGTGCTTAACCATCGCTAGCCCCGCCACGACAGTGATAGGGAGAGGCAATTCAAGCGCGCCACGCGCAAAATCGATGTAGTGCGCAAGGGTTTGTTGGAATTGCAGCTGCAGCGCGGGCCACGGTATCTGAAACGTCCGGTGTGGTTTAGTAAGAACCGGCTCGATTAGCGACCGATTGAGGCCCCATACCTCCCCCGACCGAAACACTTGCGTAAGCTGCATCGCCACATGGGGAAGCTCCTCGCCGTCGAATCCAAGTACGATAATACCGTAATCGTTGGACTCTAATTGTTGACGCGCGCCATTCCCAAAGGCTCGCAACGGAATGCCATCTACGAGTCGGCGCATCTCCGTACGGGTGAATTTTTTGTCGCGAGCGGGGATAAGACGCAGCCAAGCGGACGGGCTGTGATGCCAATAGACGTGCTCACTCTCGCGCCCCTCGTCATCTCGGGCGCTGGTGCGCGCAACCGAAGCGCTCCCATCAGCAATGAAAGAGCAGTTTTCGAGTGGCGCCGCCGCGTGAGCGAACGGATCCTCGGTGCGAGGTAGCGCTTGTTTCGTCACAATATTTCGTAGGGGTGCTACGAGAGCATCGGCCAGCGCTGCCGCAGCGACCTCGCGCTCCTGAGGGCTCGCGTCCGGTGAGAGTGTGTAGCGGACGGGAAATCGCCGATGGACCAGATCAAACGGCAACCTCTCGGGGGAGCCGAAGTGTTCGTTGAATACACAAACCATTCTCTCGAATCCTAAGGCGTGAGCCGCGTAACCCAACTCGATGCCAACGTTCGCGTTAGGCAGTCCTTTACTCTTCGGCCCCACGTTCGCGACAAAGGTCAGATCAGCCACGAAGGCCGCCGCCCCGTCGATCTTGCGCAAGACTGTGTCCGCCACGGAGGGCATGCCCGGCTCCCCATGCGTATCGCGATCGATGGACAGCTCGCTATCTGACTCGAGCAACTGCAGATCGATGTTTAGCCGCGCGATGGCCTCCTTCAGTGCTGCCGCGATGAAATCGTGATTCACCGTGGAGTCGGTATCGCTTTGCCAGGCGTAGAAAACCGTTCTCGACATACAAAGTCCGTTTTGGCGGTATCAAACAATTGTAAGTCATTTCTCGAACGGCCTCGCTCGGAGGCCGTATTGTTCTCGGCAGTGCCGTACCTAATAGGCCTTACGGATCGCCTGACCGCCTTTGAGTACCAATCGTGATGCGAGTGCCGGGCGTGCATAGAAAGCTTTGAGCAACCAACTGTAGACGTAGTCTTTCTCAACGCCGGTCGGAAAGATTGGAAACTCCCGCGATTTCTGCTCGATTTCTCTATCGGTGATCACAATACCGCCGTCTCATCGCTCTCTGCATGTCGAAAGCCAGCACCGACGCCCATCATAGGATTTTTGCGGTCACTTTCTCGACGACTGACCGATCCGCTTCGCCATGTCGGCGGCCGCGGCGTCCAGCACCTCTTCCACCGCGCTGACATGCCAGACCTTTCCCAAATCAGAATCCCTGTTGACCCGGCTGCCATATATCCCGAGAAACTCCCAGATCGGCGTCGGAGAGAGCTTTGATTGGACTCGGTGCTCCTTTCGCGTGCGGTAAGTTCCCGCCCGATAAGCGATCACTGCGGAGCCCGATTGGCCCGGTCGTGTTCGGCAATCAACGAGGAATGAGGGATCGTCTGGTGTTACGAGGCTTAGTTCCTGCGCAAGAAATCCTGTTGCCCAGACCGGATATTTGCCCGACGACGAGAGGCCAAAGGGAAAGCCGATGACGCTGACCGTCTCTGCCGGCCCGACAATGATGTTTGCTCGATCGTGATCGGTCTTCATGTAGTAAGGCAGCTTTCTCACATCTGCGCCCCAATTCACGTTCATCGCGACGACGTCAGCGGCGGATCCGAGGCGGGGATGCTCAATCCAATAGGGAGTCCCATCGGATCGATACAGCGGAAGCATAATAGGTATCCATTCCCCAAGTTGCGGCCCCTCCTTGTGGAAATGAATGACGATGTTGTCCGGCACCCCTCCCTTGGAGTGCAGACACTCTCCAGTATCCTGGTGCCGACCTGTCACAACGTGGCGGTTGGTAATGAGAGTACAAATTGATTCCCGATCGTTGGACGCCAGAAAGGCCGTCGCGGTTCCCAATACGGTTTCGCCGAAACGCAACTCAACGAAGAGTGATTTTAGCGTCGGAATCTCTACCGGACTCAACGGTTCGGTCGCGGGTGTCTGCATGGCTCTTGTTCCGATCGCAGCAGCTACGCCTGCGCGGGTACGCTCCGCGGGCTCAAGCGTATAAGGGGCAGGAAGTCAGACAACGCATTGAAGTAGGTGGTCACGATGCCTTGCAACTGCTCTGGGGATTCTCCATAGGAGCGTACACCGTAGTCCATCACAAATGCCCCGACGTTTCGTTCAATAAAAGAAGCCTGTCGCAATTCGAAAAACACGCGCGCCCCGGTATTGGTGCGGTTTGCGAAGTGGCGACTGAAATGAAAAAAGTGTGGGAAGTAAACGCTGGCATCGGTGGCATGCGCAAGATCGGCAAGGCTGTAGGTGACGTACGAGTAGGCGCTCCATTGCAGTTCTCCGGTGTCTTTCGGGGAATAAATGAATACACCGCAACCTAAGCTCATGAGTTCACTCTCCGGGCCGTTCAACAGCACGAGTAACCGCGAAAGTGATGGCCACGCCTTGGCCTCAGGGATCTGTTGAATTCGATGCGGCTTGAGCTTCAAGTCAATGTAACTGTTGCTGCTCGAATCTTGCGGGTCACGGTAGTAAGGAATACCCAACGGTTGCTGCGAAACCGAGAGGAATACATCCAAGGTCGCTCTCCTTTAATGACTGCGAATGCGCCAGCCATGACGAGCGGCGCCACCTTGCATACCCGATGCGTACCATCAACATCTGGGATACTTCAGCCGTGCGCAATAAGAAAATGCGCCGTCTGCGATGCGTGGAACATTTGCGTGACAAATCATACCCTCGGTCGCTGCAAATCACCTTAATCATGTTGAATTTGCGGAACCCGATGAGATCGCCAATTTCACCAGCTCCAGGGAAAGGCTCTCGCCGAACAGCAAGCGATAGGCGCCGGAATAGAAAGCGACGGGGCGAGAAAGCCGGGTAATCCAGCCAACTCGACTCCCGTCACGGAAATGCTCAACTTGTCCTTCTACGATGACTGTGGGGGATACCCCCCCGCGTTGCGACAACAACGCGTTTTTACCTTTGGAGAATAATAAAATGCTTTCAATCAATCAGGTATGGATATCTTTGCTGTTTGGTCTGCTGGGCCTAGCAATCCAGCTCCTCGGCGTACTCCTGACGAACATTCGCCCCCAAAAAGGCGGATGGACGTTCAAGGTAACTATTTCGAGGACGTAAGCAGCACAGATATGTGATTGATTCGGCAAACAGGTGAGTTACATCTGTTGCCATCCTTTCGGCCCTGAGGTAACCCCTCGGGGCCATTTTTTTGTCAACTGCAGAACGGCCAATCACTATGTATAGCACCTCCGAAATTTTATCCAAGCATGAATCCGTCACCGTTGCTTTTTGAGCTCCTGCACTGCCTCATCAGGCCTATCCGGACGACACGCCGGAATCGTCAGCTCTTGCGGCACGCTACATTGCAGTACGTGATCTCTGCGCGACACCAAGTGTGAAAGAGAGAACACCTATATGAGAGGGCAGTCTAGGACATCCAGAAAAATTGATGCACGAGCTTCGTCGAGTTAAGCGCGACTAGTTCTAATTTGACGGGGTAAGCTTCGGGTTATCCCAACAGCTGAGGCTGTGCCAATCTGCCCTAAATCCCATGGACGTAATATCTACGCCTGGATATTCTGAAATGAGGGCTTTTAACTTTGAACACCACGTATTCTGAGGACTTATCTGAGAAACTAGGAGCGCAAGCATAACTAACGTGTTGTAGAGAAGTGTCGGTGCGTGCGCATTGAAGTCCGCCGCCCAATCAGCTGGCCGCCGTGGGATTTTCATAGTAATCGTGATTTCGCGATTCCATAAACGGCCGTGATGAGCACAAACGTTGCGAACGTACGTAAGATGGTGCAAGAAAGAGCTCAAGACTTGCTCGTCGATTCGAAGTGGCTTTGCTATTTCAACACGGTCAGGTGCGTGCACCAAATTCTCAAACCAAACTGACAGTTGGTTGAACGACAACACCTCGCAGGCCGCCCAAATAGGCAACAGGGGGTGATTCGGATAGTTTCTTCGGTGATGTGCGACAAATTTTTCCTTGCTGCGCCCTAGTTCGGACTTCAGATTGTTCACGGAGCTGGCGTACGTGTCGTAATCTGTAAAGAGCGTCGAATCTTCGTGAGCACTCGCCCCAAATCGGTGAGCAAGCACATAGGCCCAACCGGTTCGAACCGAAATCTCTACGCACTCAATGGCGTCCATCACCAAAAGGCGTAAATTTCGGTCGAAGTTGTAAAGATTGATGATCCGGTCGAAATCTGTGCCTGCGCGGAACGCGTGGTGGCCCGGTGCAGCGACCACCTCATCGGGAAGCCAATACGCTCGTAACCGATAGTAGTTGATATGTTGTAGACAATGCAGCGCACGCTGGCGATCATTTACGATCATGCCGCGTCGCACAAGGAGATCGACCTGCTCATCGGCAGTCAGAACAGGTTTCGGGAATATTGTCATCGGGAGGGGCATAAAAACCCGCCCTGGTGCGCTTCCATGGAGAGGCGTGGCGGGTGTTGTTAAAGCCATTATAGCGAATTGATTTAGTCAATCCAAGCCGCACTCGGTCTAGCTGGATACGCAGCGAAACAGACTAGCAAAATCTGCCAACTGCCTCACAATTGCGTAAATATGCGCAACTAGGACTGCTCCGGAAACGGTTCACAGCTTTGGCCCCGGTGGTGCGAGCTAGAGCTGGAACGCCGCGACTCTAATAACCCATGCCCAACGTCCACCGATCGCCAAAAGCCGCCAGACCCGTGTTCGCACGTCGCTGTATGACGAGGCGGCGCGGGCTGGTCGTGTTTTTTGAGATTCCCGATCAGGCAATCTCAACTTCTGATGCCTTTGGCGTCAGACTGCATAGTGAGTCACGTGGCTAATGACTGACGCAGATCTCATCCAAGCCGTGCTCCAATATGCTGCAGCAGAGCCGTATTCAAGCCCTGGTGTTGAAGCCCTTTTTGCGCTCGCCAGAATACTGGAGGCCGAGCCGGAACTTGCCGGGGCTGGCCTGTTGATCCCCACCGTCACAGGTTGGTTTGGTTTTTCAGCACAAGCTGCTGCTCAACGCATGATACATATCACGCGCCAGACTAATCCAGAAACAGCGGTCGCCTGGCTGCGCAAGGTATTAGCTGTACGAGAGATTACGATTGCCGCAGTGAAGGGGCTCTACGGCATCAAGTGCTCGAGCCGGATTCAGATATCAGACAGGATCGTGTTGCTCCCGTTTGTAGATCTGCCACAGTCTGAAACACGAGATTGGATACAACAAGAACACGATGCCGCTAACGAACGCGGCGGCGGTTTACACGGAATCAAAGCACCTCCTACCGCTGCCCTACTTCATGGTGGGGGAGTCAGTCCCCTATTCATCGATCGACGAACACAGCAGTCGAGATCCATTGCATCGCCAATGATTGCGTGGTTTGGTGAACTGGATGAGGTAGCGTTATTGCTTGCGCTGACACCGAACGCGATTCCGGTGGAGGTGGCTCACTGGCTTCATTCTGACGACCCGGACGTCTCGATGGTGATCAACGGCAGCGTGGCAAGAATTTCTCGGCTAGATCTGCATTCGCCACAGCACCACTTTCCACCTGATGTAACAGCCGAATCAATGAACGGGCTGCTGCCGGCATTCCAAACTTTCAACAAACGCGATAAGCCCAGGTTTACGCTTGCGGTAGAGCGTCTAGTTCGCTCTCGCTGTCAGCAAATTCCTGGCAACAGGGCAATCGATCTTGCAATTGCGCTGGAAGTGATCTTCATGGGGAATCACCAAGGAGAGCACTCCTACAAAATCAGTCTCCGGGCCGCGAGACTGCTGCGCGATACGGTGGAAGCTCGACGCGCGGTGTTCACGCAGGTCCAAAGGGTTTATGAGTTGCGCAGCACCATGGTACATAGTGGCATCGGCTCCGACACATACAATGTCAATACTGTGCCGCGCACAGCGACGGATCTTGTAGAAAGTGTTGACGTTCATTGCACAGAGGCTCTCCGCAAGATATTGAACCTCGGAGCCATTCCTGAAGATTGGCGCGATATTGAACTCAGCTAATCAGCGTGTTCAACCTACTGCGGACCTTTCGTCAATGTGCGCCGTGCCAGTGGCGCCAGCACATCCAGCAATGACTCTGACAACGCACGTGTCAAGGTCAGCCGCTGTATTCGACAGGGCCGCTGCGCATAGGCGCGCTCGATAAAGTCCTCGGGATTGTCGAAGTGCACCGCGCCAGGTCATTGATGGGGTATACCAGAATTACCCGCGGTTCCGACCGACGCCATATAATCAGGAGCGGGATCTCGCCTCTATCAGCCAACCGCCGTAGTGCCAGAAAACGCGGCTGAGCCTGGACTACTTGGGTGTGTACGGAAGCGCGCTTTGTAGGCGGCGACCTGCGTTTGGGGATCTACTTCTGTACTCTAGAGGGTCATTTCAGGTCCACAGCACTTCGTTCAAGCCACTGATCGGCTCGATCGCTCGCGCCTCGTTGTCGTTCATTGCGAGGGAAATCCTGACGGATTTCACGTCTGGATGGGCTACAAGCCGCGCCGCGACACGTTCCCTCATTTCTGCTTCGTGGTGATTCAACGCTCGCCGGTTTGCCAAAACTCGCATCGATGCCGTAGTTGAATCACCGCTCGTTGAGAAACCGCCTCCCGGTGGCAGGTAAACGGTGCCGTCCTTCACGGTAATTAGCGAATCCATGCCGTTCCTTCGCAATTTCATGCGTTCCTCGGCTGAAAAGTTGTTGCTACTTCTGAAGGCACCGCGCAGTCGAAATTGATCGATCGACGCCGGCCAATTCGTATGAATGACTTCGATCAGATCCACGTTAGCCCACTCGCCGTGCCCCGACACGGCCAAAAAATACGCATTGGCATCGTCAAATCTCACGTACAGCAGCGCCGCGCCTTGAGCGTAGAAGCCGTCTGCGTCGCGCGTCGTACCGAGGTGCAAATGTTGAATTCCGAAATCGGCCAGCATTCCATCGACATAGCCCCATCGTTGAACCTTTCTACTCATCCGCGGCGTAAGATCGACGCCTGTTTCGATCTCTTGCTTGACCGTTGCAATAGCGGCCTCGTGAGCTTGGAACTGACGCGGAATCGAAAAGCCTGGTGGTTGATGCACCACCCTAGGTGTCGCGGAAACGTTACGTTCTAGCCGATTGAAATAAGCCAGCACTATTTGGTCGTCCGTCTCGGTTCCGGCTACGAAAACGCCCCGGCGCAACAGCATCTGCTTGAACTGCGCGGCGTAATCGGCCCAGAAATTGGCGCTGATCGTTGGCGACACGGTGGGCACTTAGTTACGTCTTCTTGTACCCAGTCATCGAGTATCTCACCGTCCGTGGACATAGGGCAGTTGCGTAGGGCCCACGCCAAGCAAAAGCCCCGCGGGTCGGTTAAGACCAGCGGGGCGTAAATGACTCAAACAAAAACTAGTTGCAGCTTATGGGGTACGAAGTTGCAACTTATGGGGTCCAAGTTGCAGCTTATGAGGTCCCCCACACGTGGGAAGACGTTGGCTGAGGCGGCCCTCATCATCCGCACTTCGAATCGCCGCAATTCAAGCAGGTATTGCAGCCATCCATCATCACCACCGCAGCGGTGCTGCACTTCGCGCAGAGCTGCGCCCCTTCCGGAAAATGCGATTTTGAAAAGGCGTCGGTTTGCTTGGTGCGAGCCTCGAACTCTGCACGCTTCTCCTCCACCAATTTCCGCTGATGGACGTCGAGTTCCGGCTTCTTGAGCAAGCCGATCGATTGCAAGTGCCGCTCGATCACGTAGCCCAGCTCCGCGATCGTCGAGGGCATGAACTTGCCGCCGGGCTGCCAATACCCGCCCTTCGGATCGAATACCGCCTTGAGCTCATCGACCAAAAAGGTCGTATCGCCGCCCTTGCGGAATACCGCGGAAATGACCCGCGTCAGCGCCACGATCCATTGAAAGTGATCGAGGTTCTTCGAATTGATGAAAACCTCAAACGGCCGCCGCTGTTCGTGCGGGGTACCTTCATTGAGCACGATGTCGTTGATGGTGACGTACATCGCATGATCGGACACCGGAGTTTTGATCTTGTAAGTCGAACCGATCAGAACCTCGGGCCGCTCGAGCTTCTCGTGCATCCAGATGACGTTGTCCTGGGTTTTCAGCGCGTCCTTGGGCCCGGGAGCAGGCGCCTCCTTCACCTCAGGTTTCTGCACGCGGTACTTGGCGATCTTCTTGCCGATTTTGATGTGAGCCATGATCAAAACTTCCCGTAGTAGCCTTCTTTCAGCGCATCGAAAAGATTCGCGGCGGTATGCATCTCGCCGTCGTACTCGATCTCCTGATCACCTCTCGCCTCGACCTCCGTACCATCCTCGAGCGTGAATACATAGGTCGTATTCTTCAAGTCGTCTTCTTTGACCAAAACGCCTTGGAAGGCTTCCGGATTGAATCGAAACGTCGTGCAGCCCTTGAGACCCTGCTCATAGGCATACATGTAGATATCTTTGAAATCCTCGTACTTGTAATCGGTGGGCACATTCGCCGTCTTCGATATCGAGGAATCGATCCAGAGCTGCGCCGCAGCCTGAATATCCACATGCTCCTTCGGTCCGATGTCATCTGCGGAAATAAAGTAATCCGGCAGCTTCTCGACGGCATTTTGCGAGTTCGGCATCGCGCGAGGATTGATCAACTCACGGTAGGCCAACAGCTCGAATGAAAACACATCGACCTTTTCCTTGGATTTTTTGCCCTCGCGCAGCACGTTGCGAAAGTAATGATGTGCAAACGAGGGCTCAATGCCATTGGAGGCATTGTTGGCAAGCGACAACGAAATAGTTCCCGTCGGAGCAATCGAGGTGTGATGCGTAAAGCGGGCACCGACTTCGGCGAGTTCATCGACCAGCTCGGGGGACGCCTCGGCGATGCGCTGCATGTACCGGCTGTAGCGCGCATGCAGGACGCGGCCGGCCACGCGGGCACCCACCCGCCAGCCGTCCTTTACCATCTCGGGGCGCTTGCGCAGCATTTCGCGCGTCACGGTGAATTCCTCGTTCATGATCGGTGCCGGGCCCTTCTCTTTCGCGAGATCCAAGGCCGCTTCCCAACCTGCGACGGCCATTTCCCGCGAGACATTCTGGGAAAACGCCACGGACTTCTTAGACCCGTACTTCATGCACAACATGGTGATGGACGAACCCAATCCCAAGAACCCCATGCCGTGGCGGCGCTTGCGGATGATTTCTTCGCGCTGCTGCGGCAGCGGCAGGCCGTTGATCTCGACCACGTTGTCGAGCATGCGCGTGAAGACCTTGACGACCTTGCGATAGGTTTCCCAGTCAAAGCGAGCGTCGTCGGTGAATGGGTCGACCACGAATTTGGTGAGATTCACCGAGCCCAGAAGACAAGAGCCGTATGCCGGCAGCGGCTGCTCCCCGCAGGGATTGGTGGCGCGGACATTTTCCGTCCACCAGTTGTTGTTCATCTCATTCACCTTGTCGATGAGGATGAAACCCGGTTCGGCGAAGTCATAGGTGGAAGTCATGATCACGTCCCACACGCGACGAGCCGGCAAGGTCTTGTAGATCTTGCAGGCGACCAGACCCTCCTCATTCGCGACATAGCCTTCCGTAATCGGCCACTCGCGCCAAACGAACTTGGCGCCATCCGAAAGATCAGGCTGCTCGGTCTCGTATTCTTGGCGGCCGATGGGAAATGCGAGCGTCCAGTCGCCTTCGCTCTTCACCGCCTTCATGAAATCGTCGGTGACCAGCAAGGACAGGTTGAACTGCCGCAGGCGGCCGTTCTCGCGCTTGGCGCGAATGAATTCCAGCGCGTCGGGATGTCCGATATCAAACGTGCCCATCTGCGCGCCGCGCCGGCCGCCGGCCGAAGAAACGGTGAAACACATTTTGTCGTAGATATCCATGAAAGACAGTGGACCGGAGGTATAGGCGCCCGCGCCGGACACATACGCGCCGCGCGGCCTCAAGGTCGAAAATTCATAGCCGATTCCGCAACCCGCTTTGAGCGTGAGTCCCGCCTCGTGGACCTTCTTCAAGATATCGTCCATGGAATCGCGAATCGTTCCCGACACGGTGCAGTTGATGGTCGACGTCGCCGGCTTGTGCTCGAGGGCGCCGGCATTCGACGTGACGCGGCCGGCTGGAATTGCGCCATGGCGCAATGCCCAAAGGAACGATTCATACCACTGTTCGCGGCTGTGCTCGGCTTCCACATCGGCCAGCGCGCGCGCGACACGCTTGTAGGTATCGTCCATCGATTTATCGATAGGCGACCCGTCCTTGGCAGTCAGCCGGTACTTCTTATCCCAGATGTCGAAGGACGCTTCTTGGTAAGGAATGCTGCCAACATCTTTGGGCTGTATTTTGACCACGGTATTCATGGGTATCTACGCCGCTCCGTTATAATTATCGAGCTGAAACTTGAACACAAATGGCGGTGTTCTCGCGAAAAAAAAGGCGCTGGTGACTCAACTTAAGGCTGATGGGAGTTAACGGACCTGCCGAACACAACATCTTGTGTTTGAGCGGAGAGGGTACGGCGCGACGCCGATCAGCGTCAAGATATTTTTCACAGTATTTTCGATCAAAAAAATACTTATATATCAATAAGATAGAAAAATATCCCGAGAAATTAGCTGATTACACTATTGGAAGGCCAGGTCAATAGGGAAAAGGCCAAATCGCAAGATATTGTGTTTACACACGTTATCCACATTATGTCCCATTGACTTTGAACTGCGTCACACTTTGCCGCCGGCTTCGCCGCGGCCCAGCGCGGTCCCACCTCTCTTTGGGCCGCCGTTGAAATCCCTGTCTTCAGACCCACTTCTGGAATCACGCGCGTGAGTTTCGATTCACAGAATATTGCACCCGATTTCCAATTATTTATTCTCTTTATTTAGGAGTTCTAGACAATGACAGTCGTTCGTTATGAGCCATGGGCACTCGTCAGCCGGCTCCAGAAAGAAGTGGACCGTTTATTTGGGGCGCCGTTGACGACGGCTGCCGATTCCGGCGCCTGGTTGCCGCCGGTGGACATTCACGAGGAAGCGAATCAGTTCGTATTGCACGTGGATCTGCCGGGCGTCGATCCGAAGGCGGTTGAAATTACTTCCGACCAGGGTGTGCTGACCATTCGCGGCCAGCGCGAGGACTCCCGCAAGGAATCTCGCGAGGGTTTCCGTAGGGTCGAGCGCATCAGCGGCGAATTCCAGCGCCGTTTCAGCTTGCCGGAGAGCGCGGACGCCCAGAACATCAAGGCGAAGGTCGCCAACGGTGTGCTGGAAGTCTCAATTCCCAAACTGGCCCAGGTGCAGCCGCTTAGGATCCAGGTCGAAGCCGCCTAAGGGGATCCTTGGCGCGCGTCCTTCCGTGTAATATCGCGTCGATGCTGGCGAGCAGGCCGGACAAAGGTCCGGCACTGCTTTGCCCGCCGACCTAAAATACCCCGAAGGATTGCGCATGAATCTGCGTCTCAACTTTGCAGCAGCCGCGATTGCCGCGGCGGTTAGCGGCGGCCCGCTTTACGCTGCCTCGCCCGCCCTCGATGCTGCGCCAATGCCCTCGCTTGCCCCCATGGTCAAGCGCGTCTCCCCCTCGGTGGTCAATATCGCCACGCGCGGCACCATAAAAGAGCAGTCCGGACGCAATCCCCTGTTGGACGATCCGTTTTTCCGCCGCTTCTTCGACGCCCCACCGGACTCTAAGCCTCGTGAGCGGCAATTTCAGAGCGCCGGCTCCGGCGTCATCGTCGATGCAAAGAACGGCTACATCATCACCAATCACCACGTGGTTGAGAACGCCAGCGAGATCACCATCACGCTGCTCGATGACCGAACCTTTACCGCCAAGGTGATCGGCACTGATGAAGGTGCGGACGTCGCGGTGCTGCAGGCAAAGCAGCCGAATCTCATCGCCATGCCCCTGGGTGATTCGACCAAGCTGGAGGTCGGCGATTACGTCGTCGCCATCGGCAACCCATTCGGTCTGCAGCACACCGTGACCGCGGGTATCGTCAGCGCCCTGGGGCGCAGCGGCATCAATCCGGAGGCGGGCGGCTATGAAGACTTCATTCAGACGGACGCCTCGATCAATCCCGGCAATTCGGGCGGTGCGCTGGTGAACCTGCGCGGCGAACTTGTCGGCATTAACTCGGCGATTCTGTCCCGGACGGGCGGCAATATCGGCATCGGCTTTGCCATTCCGGTCAACATGGTCCGCGGCGTCATGGATCAGCTCATCAAGTATGGTCAGGTCAAACGCGGAATTCTCGGCGTGCAGCTCTACAGCGTCACCCCGGACATTGCCAAGGAATTTGGGCTGACCGAGACCACCGGCGCGCTCGTCGCGGGCGTGGCGCAGGGATCGGCTGCGGAGCGAGCCGGCATAAAAACCGGCGACATCATCACTTCGCTCAATGGCGCCACCATGAAAAGCTCCGGCGAGCTGCGCAATGCCATCGGCATGCTGCATGTTGGAGATAAAGTGGAACTCGGCTTGCTGCGCGATGGCAAGCCACGCAAAGTCACCGCGTTGATCGCCGAGCGCGGGGAGGTAGAATCCGCCGGCGCCGCCGAGATCAACCGAGGTCTCGATGGCGCGGAATTGGCCGATGCCCCCGAGGGCGGCGGCATCCTGGTGAACAAGGTTCAAGAAGCAAGCGCCGCGGCCCAAGCGGGGTTGCGCGCCAATGATGTCATTGTGGGAGTGGGGCGAACACCCATCACGAACATGAAATCCTTTCGCGAAGCAGTCAAGGGAGCGTCCGTGCTGCTGCTCAGGGTCCGTCGCGGCGGCGACACTCTTCTGCTTCCCATCCGCTGATTTATGCGCCCCCTATCCATCGTCGTTCTGGGCGGCACCGGATTCCTCGGCACGCGGCTCGTTGCGCGCCTGATCAAGGACAGTCATCAGGTGACCGTGCTGTCGCGAGACCGCGAGCAGCACAAGCACCTCCTTGTCCTGCCCGGCCTTACGCTGGAGAACTGCGATGTGTATCAAGAGGCGCAGCTGAGCGAACGCTTCCGCGGCAAGGATGTGGTGATCAACCTCGTCGGCATTCTCAATGAACGCTGGTTCGGCGGCTTAGGCTTCCGACGCGCGCACACGGAACTTACGCAACACATCCTAAACGCCGCGCGTTCCGCGGGCGTCACCCGCCTGCTGCAAGTGTCTGCGCTGAAAGCGTCCAGCAGCGCGCCCAGCTACTATCTGCGCTCCAAGGGCGAGGCGGAAAAGCTGATTCGCGATCAGAACACCGCTTTGGATTGGACCATCTTTCAGCCATCGGTGATGTTTGGTCCCGGCGACTCCTTCCTCAACCGCTTTGCAGGACTGCTGGCGGTGATTCCGTTTGTCTTTCCTCTGGCACGACCGAACGCTCGTCTGCAGCCGGTGTTCGTGGACGATGTCGTGAATGCTTTGCGGTGCTGCCTACATGGCGGCGTGAGCAGCCATCAAACGTATGCACTTGGCGGCCCCCAGGTGTACACCTTGCGCGAAATTGTCAGCCTGGTGGCGAAAGTGACGCACCGGCGGCGCTGGATTATCGGCCTGCCGAATTTTGCCGGCCGCTTGCAGGCATTCGTCATGAATTTCGTGCCCGGACGTCCGTTTTCCAGCGACAACTACCGTTCGCTCAAGGTCGACAGCGTGTGCAGCGAGGATGGCTTCGCGAGGCTGGGTATCAAGCCTCAGTCCATGGCGGCTTCGGCGCGCCTCTTCTTGGGCGCCCAAGAGGACAACGCGCGCCTCAGCCAGAACCGCGCGGCAGCCGGTCGAGCCAGGCAACGCGCTGGCTAAAAAGGGCGCGCATGCCTTCAACCATCCCGCCCGGGCGGAGCGGGGAATGCGCGGGCGGCTGCGAAGATCCATTCGCGAAATTGCGCCACCTTGGGAAGCGACAGAAAATTCTTCGGGCAGACGAAATAATAAGAAGAGCTGTAGGTCAAAGCACCTTTGCCGGCGAGCTTCAGCGTGCCCTTCTGAAGCGCGCGCGTCACCAGGGTCCAGCGCCCCAATGCATAGCCCAAGCCCTCTTCGGCTGCCGCCAATATGCCGGCTGAATCATCGATGCTGGGTGTTTTGGACTGCCATGCGCTTTCCATTGTCACCAGACTGGCGCAGGGGGTTCTTGCGCTCACCATTGTTTCCGCCATTGTCGCCGCGATTCAATTCTCGCTGCTGGACTAAGGTGCGGTCCCGCAGACCAGCATGTCTCGTTGTTGCTGGTCGAGTTTTGCCAGTTGGCGGACGCGCCGGTAGAAGGCAGGAAGGTTGCCGCCTACTGCCTTCAGTTCCCGTTCGAAACCCGGCACGCAGGTGAAATAGGTGGCGATGGAGGCAAGATGCGCATTGTTGATGTCTGCCGCGAACCAAGCCTCGAATGGCGCATGTGCTCCCCACGGCGCCTTGAGCGCGGCATAGGCTGCGCGCAATTCTTCGAACATCTTGCGCTTGCGCTCGCGCATCAGCGGCGGCGGCAGACCTGAGGCATACAGCGTACGCAGGCTGTTGCGCGCCTCACTCATCAGAGCGATCACCTCGAGGTAGCGCCTTTGCTGCACCAGATGATCCGCCAAGTCCTTTTCGCGCCCTTGTTGCTGCAACCAGCGGCGCACGCCTTCCTCCTCGACGGTTGTCGCCAGCGCCTCGTTGAAAGAGGCATCGTTCGGCACGTAAAGCAATTGATGCGTCAGTTCGTGGAAAATGATCGAGGCCAATTCCACGTCGTTCCAACCGACCATCGAGCTCAAGATGGGGTCATCGAAGTGGCCGAGAGTGGAATACGCGGCGACGCCCCCGACCACCACATCGAATCCCTTGGCATGCAAACCGGCTGCGAAACGGCGCGCCCGGCCCTCGACGAAATAACCTCGATAGGCCACGCATCCGACGATCGGAAAGCACCATTGCTTCGGGTCGACGGAGAATTCGGGCGCGGCGACCACATTCCACACCACATAAGGCCGGCCGATTTCCGCATACTTTCTATAACTGCCATTGTCCGGCAATCCCAACGCCCGGCTGGCGAAGTCCCGGATGGCTGTAACTGACTGCAGCTGCGCGCGAACGGTGGGGGACGTCGTAGGCTCGTCAATGACGCCGGTGATGGGCTCTCGCTTGGACATGAGCGCCAAATGGCCTTGGGCGCTTTGCAACAGATAGCAGCCGCCGCTTAAGGTAACGATCAGGGCGATGGCCACACTCGCGCGGATTGTGACGACGATGCTGTTAATATTCACTCATGCAAGTGTATCTGGTTGGCGGCGCCGTTCGAGACGCTCTGCTTGGTCTGCCCGTCAAGGAACGCGATTGGGTCGTCGTAGGAAGTACTCGAGACGAACTGCTGCGATTGAACTATCGTGAGGTGGGCCGCGATTTTCCGGTGTTCCTACACCCTGACTCCCACGAAGAATATGCACTGGCGCGCTTGGAGCGGAAAGTATCGCCCGGCTACCGCGGATTCGCGGTTGAATTTGGGCCGGGGGTCACGCTCGAGGAAGATCTTGCACGCCGCGATCTGACCATCAATGCCATTGCGCAAGCCGAAGACGGCTCGCTGCTCGATCCCTATGACGGCCAGGGCGACTTGAAGGCTCGCGTCCTGCGGCATGTCTCGCCTGCCTTTATGGAAGACCCGGTGCGCATTCTGCGGGTGGCGCGGTTCGCCGCGCGATTTGCCGCTTTGGGCTTTCACGTGGCTCCTGAAACCATGGCGCTGATGAGCGCGATGTCCGCACGCGGCGAGGTCGATGCCTTGGTCGCCGAACGCGTATGGCAGGAAACCGAGAAGGCGCTGCGCGAGCCGGGGGCCAGCGTGTTTTTTCAAGTTTTGCGAGAATGCGGCGCATTGAAAATCATCTATCCGGAAATCGACGCGCTGTTCGGCGTGCCTCAACCCGTGAAATGGCATCCTGAAATCGACACGGGCGTTCACACCATGATGGTGCTCGATCAGGCCGCGCGCTTGAGCGGCGATACAAAAGTCCGATTCGCAGCGCTGGTGCACGATCTTGGCAAGGCCGCGACACCGCGCGAGGAATGGCCCGGCCACAAGGGACACGAAGAGCGCAGCGTGGCGCTGATCGAAAGCTTAAGCGAGCGGCTGAGATTGCCGAAAGAGTATCGCGAGCTGAGTGTGATCGTGGCGCGCTACCACGGCAATGTCCACCGCGCCTTCGAGCTGCGGCCGCAAACCATTTTGGGGTTTTTGGAAAAGACGGATGCGTTTCGCCGTCCCGAGCGATTCGCGCAGGCGCTGCTGGCCTGCGAGGCCGACTCCCGCGGCCGCTTAGGGTTGGAGAAAGTCCCTTATCCGCAGCGGCAATATCTGCAGGCCGCGCGCGACGCAGCCGCGGCGATCAAGCCCACGGCACAGGATATTGCGGAACATGCGGGCCCGAAGATTGCAGAGCGCCTGCACGAGCGGCGTCTGCACGCCATCGCCGCGCTAGCCCCGCGTATCCAACCAGGCAATGATGTTTGACACCGTGTCGCGGTAAAAGCGCCCGTATAAAGCGCGCGACACGTAGCCGATATGGGGAGTCGCCAGCAGGTGTGGCGTGCGGCGGTAGGGATGATTCGCCGGCAGCGGTTCCGTATCATAGACATCGATGGCGGCACCGGCGATCCGACCCGTGTTGAGCGCCTGAATCAGGTCGGCCTCCACCACGATGGGTCCACGCGAGGTATTGATCAAGCGCGCGGTGGGCTTCATCAAGGATAGCTCGCGAGTGCCGATGAGCCCGCGCGTGCGCTCGCTTAGGACCAGGTGTATCGAGATGAGGTCCGACCGCCGCAATAATTCCTCCTTCGACACCAGCGTGGCGCCGGCGGTGACGGCCTTTTCCGCGGTGAGATTCTGGCTCCACGCAATCACATTCATCCCAAACGCCAATGCCACCTTGGCCACGCCCGAACCTAGATTACCCAGCCCGATGATTCCGAGCGTTTGACCCGACAGATCATCGCCGATGGTGTGCTGCCACTCGCCGTTGCGGACTGCGGCAGCCTCAGCGGCAAGGTGGCGCGCGCTGCCTAAAATAAGCGCCCACGTAAGTTCAACGGTGGGGCTGCCGAAATATCCGGTGTGGACCACCTTGATGCCGTGTGCGGCAGCCGCTTCCAGGTCGACGGAGGCATTGCGCGGACCGGTCGAGGCGATTAATTTCAAATTCGGCAACCGTTCGAGGATGCCGCGCTGAAGCGGCGTGCGTTCCCGCATGACGCAGACGATGTCATAGGGAAGCAGACGGTTGACCACGGCGTCCGGATCGGCGAGATGGTCGTTGAACACAGCGACATGCGCGCGATTCATGACGGCG
The DNA here is from genome assembly GCA_030775865.1 of Pseudomonadota bacterium. Lineage (GTDB taxonomy): Bacteria > Pseudomonadota > Gammaproteobacteria > Steroidobacterales > Steroidobacteraceae > Bog-1198. The sequence goes on from JALYIH010000024.1 coordinate 22,484, forward strand.
GACCAATCGGCCATTTTGAGCGCGACGCCTTGATAGTCGTCCAGTACCGCGATTTTCATTTGCATCTAAAGTCCTATAGCGTGTGCCGCAAGTCCAAGAGTCCGAAGCCTGACAGCGGAATATCCACGCCTCGCAGCCATGCCATGGCCTTGAAGCGCTCGCCCATTTCGCCGGGCAACATCAGTTGCCGCGCTTGATTGGCAAGACGCGCAAATAGATTCTGATCGTCGCCGGCCGCGAGGCGCATTTCTCCATCGATGCCCACACCTGCCAGAAAATGCGCCTGCGTGGTAAAGCCGGCCAGGTCGAATCCGGCTTCACGCGAGGCCTCGGCCAGACGAGTAAAGTCTACCCACGCCGTGATGTCCTGCAAGCCGAGGTTGGCGAACGGATCCTCGTTCGTGCGGTGCCGGTAGTGGCACACCAGCGTGCCGTCGTGCCGCTCAGGCAAATAGTACTGGGCGCGCGGCAACCCATAGTCGAACCACAATGCGGCGCCATGGCGCAGCGACAGCGTCACAGCGTGGGTCCACGCGAGCATGCGCGGGCAATACTCGGAAGAATATCCCTCCTCCCACCCTCCGCTCGCTTCATTCAGTTGCTGACATACTTTCGCCATGGCCGGACTTGCCGGGCGCGCGGCCCACGCGAAATGCCCGTTGTCGATCCGGACCCCGAGTTCATCGACGCGATCGCCAAGCCAGCGAAACCGCGTCACCGGCAGTGCGTCCAACACTTCGTTGGCGAGAATGATTCCATCGAAGGACAGCTCGGGAGGCTGGTCAAGCCAAGCGACGCGCTGAAACAAATGCGGCAGCCGCTCGTGCAGAAGTTTGCGCTGCCGCTCGCGAAGATCGGCGCTGACCTCGAGAATCCAGTAATGGTCGGGCAATTGCCCCAACTCTGCGAGGCGCATCAATACATCCGCGGCGAGGCGCCCGCTGCCGGCGCCTATTTCGAGAATGGATCCGGTGTGCAGTGCGCTCAAAACCTGCGCGCATTGCAACGCCACGCAGCGGCCGAACAGGCTGGAAACTTCCGGCGCAGTCGTGAAGTCGCCGCCTATCCCAAGTTTCTGGGCGCCGCCGCTGTAGTAGCCGACCCCCGGCGCGTACAGCGCAAGATCCATGAACCGCTCGAAACTGAGCCAGCCGCCGGCTGCCGCGATTTGCGCTGTCAAAAGATCGTGCGCGCGTGCGCTGTGTGCGGCTTGGACTTCCTCCAACATCATTGCGCGCTGCCGCAAGACTTGGGGTATCGTTGCCGCGCATGGCAGTCATCAATGACAACTTTGCGCTGCGGGACCGGGTGGTGCTGATCACCGGCGGCGCGCGGCGCGTCGGCGCTGAGATTGCACGCATGCTGCACGCCGCGGGCGCCAACGTCATGATCCACTATCGATCCTCGGCCGCAGCGGCCATTGCCTTGGCGGACGAATTCAACCAACAACGCGCTCATTCCGCAGCCATCGTTGCCGCGCATCTTTTGAATGCCGAGGCACCCGATAAACTCATCGCAGCGGTGCTGCTCGAATTCGGTCGCTTGGATATTTTGGTCAACAATGCCTCCAGCTTCTACGCGACGCCAGTCGGGCAGATCACGGTGCCGCAATGGGATGACCTGATGGGAAGCAATCTGAAGGCCCCGCTGTTTCTGTCGCAGGCAGCTGCGCCCAGTTTGCGCGCGCAACGCGGACTCATCATCAACATGATCGATATCCACGCGTTGCGGCCCTTGAAGGCGCATCCGGTTTACAGTGCCGCCAAGGCGGGACTCGCGATGCTGACCCGCTCACTGGCGCGAGAGTTGGGACCCGAGATTCGCGTCAACGGCATCGCGCCGGGGCCTGTGCTTTGGCCGGAGGGGGAAATGGACGAGGCACTGAAATGCGAAATCGTCGATAAGACCGCGCTGAAGCGCCAGGGCACGCCGCTGGACATCGCGCGCACGGCGCTGTTCCTGGCCAAAGACGCGCCATATATCACGGGTCAAATCATCGCAGTGGACGGCGGCCGCAGCATCTAACGCGTGTCATCAGGGTTTTGGAATTGCCGTTGCGGCTCGCCATGTGTCCAAATCCTCTGCACTGCGCTCCAACACGACCCCGACATCCCGCGAGCTGCGGATCGCGCCGGGTTTGCTCAAGCTGATGCGGACCCACGCCACGCCGAAATCCTGGAGAACGAGCATGGCGATGCGTTCGGCGAGGGTTTCCACCAGATGGAAACTCGATGCCTCGATGAAGGTCAATACGCGCTTCGCGACTCTCTTGTAGTTCAGCGTGTCGTCGATGGAATCGGACAGTGCAGCCTTGCGTATATCGGCGCTGAACTCGATGTCGATGAGAACAGTTTGTTTGACCTGCCTTTCCCAATCGAAGATGCCGACGATGGCCTCGGTTTTCAGCGCATGAATGAATATTTTATCCAAAAAATTTAGACCCCTATGGCTCCGAGTTCCCAATTCGCGCGCGCACCCATGCCCAGCCCGTGTAGCTGGCCAGCCGCCAGCCGCATGCAACCCGCCAGCGCGATCATGGCGCCGTTGTCGGTGCAAAATTCAGTGCGCGGAAAATACACCTCAGCGTTCAAGTCCAGTACCACTGCTGCCAGCCGTTCGCGCAGACGGCGATTCGCCCCCACGCCGCCGGCGATGACCAGACGCCGATGCCCGGTCTGAACCAGGGCCCGCCGGCATTTCTCGGCCAGGGTCTCGACCACGGCTTCCTCGAAGCCGCGCGCGACGTCGGCGCGGATCGGGCCCTGCAAATCGCGGCCGCGCAAGGCTACTAGGGCGGCGGTCTTCAGACCACTGAAACTAAAATCCAGCCCGGGCCGGTCCAGCATCGGGCGGGGAAAGACGAATTCGCCGCTGCGACCGCCTTCGGCGAGCGTGGCCAAGGCGGCGCCGCCCGGATAAGGAAGCCCGAGCAACTTGGCGGTCTTGTCGAAGGCTTCCCCCGCAGCATCGTCCAAGGTTTCGCCCAATATCCGATACTCACCCAGCGCCGCGACATCCACGAGTTGGGTATGGCCGCCGGAAACCAGCAGGGCAAGAAAGGGGAACGCGGGCGGGTTGGGCTCCAGCAACGGCGCCAAGAGATGTCCCTCCAGGTGGTGTATGCCGATTGCGGGCTTGGCCCAGGCTAACCCTACGGCCGTCGCGAATCCCGCCCCGACGAGCAATGCGCCGATCAGGCCGGGTCCAGCCGTGTAGGCGACCCCGTCGATCGACTCTTTGACCGATTGGGCTGCCGCCAGCGCCTCGCGGACGAGCGGCAAGAGCCGCCGAACGTGGTCCCTGGAGGCGAGTTCAGGCACCACCCCGCCGTAGGCCTGGTGCATCGCCACCTGGCTGTAAAGCCGATGTGACAGAAGTCCGCCGATATCGTCATAGACGGCAACCGCAGTCTCATCACAGGAACTCTCGATGCCTAAAACGCGCATATTTTTGCCTTTTGCAAGGGCGCACTTTAGAATGCGCCCCCCTGTCGCCGAATGCCGGCGGTCGTGCCACCAACTTTTGAGGTTTGAATGCCCAGCGTTCGTGTTCGTGAGAATGAATATTTTGACGCCGCCCTGCGTCGCTTCAAGCGTGCCTGTGAAAAGGCGGGCGTCCTCACCGAGCTGCGGCGCCGTGAATTCTACGAGAAGCCGACCCAAGAGCGTAAGCGAAAAAAGGCCGCCGCGGTAAAACGGCACCTGAAGCGCCTTTCGCGGGAGAACATGCGCGGCACCGGCCAGCAGCCTGCCAGCCCTCCGCCTTCTGCCCCGTCCCGACCGTCCTACTAGGGAATTGGTCGCGGTTTGAGCACTCTCAAAGAGCGTATTACCGACGATATGAAGGCAGCGATGCGCTCCGGCGAAAAGGAGCGCCTCGGGGTGATTCGCATGATCACCTCTGCGATCAAGCAGCGTGAAGTCGACGAACGCATCACGCTCGATGATGCCCAGGTCATGAGCGTTCTCGAAAAAATGATCAAACAGCGCAAGGAATCGCTGGTGCAGTTCCAAGCCGGCAATCGCCAGGACTTGGTCGACAAGGAAACAGCGGAAATCACGCTGCTGCAGGGCTACATGCCGTCGCAGCTGAGCGGCGCTGAAATCGACAATCTCATCAACGAAGCCGTCGCCGCCACGGGCGCCTCGAACATAAAAGACATGGGCAAGGTCATGGGCCTGATCAAGGCCAAAGCCCAGGGCCGAGCGGACATGGCGTCTGTCGGCGCAAAGATCAAAGCCAAACTGGGCGGTTGACCTAGGGCCTCCTAGGGCGGTCCATGACCGGCCGTATCCCAGACTCGTTTCTCGACGAACTCGTTTCGCGTTCGGACATCGTGGATATCATCAGCGCGCGCGTACCGCTCAAAAAAGCCGGCCGCGAATACAAAGCCTGCTGCCCGTTTCATAACGAGAAATCCCCGTCATTTTCAGTGAGCGCGGAGAAGCAGTTTTACCACTGCTTTGGCTGCGGTGCGCACGGCACCGTCATCGGCTTTCTCATGCAATACGAGAAGATGGAATTCCTCGATGCCGTGGCGGATCTGGCGCAACGCGCAGGGCTTACGTTGCCGCGCGAGGCGCAGGCGCCGCGCGATCCCGGCAGCGCCGACTTGCATGACCTGATGCTGCAGGCCGCGCGTTTTTTCGAGCAAAACCTGGCCGACAATCCGCGGGCGCAGGCCTATGTGCAGCGGCGCGGGCTCGATGCAAAAAACAGCGCCAAATTCAGCTTAGGTTATGCGCCCGACGCCTGGGAAGCGCTGCTCAAACGCTTTGGCACGCATGAGGAGGATCGGCGGCGGCTGCTTCAAGTGGGCCTCATTCTCGAGCGCAGCGGCGAACGCACCAGCGGCTTCTACGACCGGTTCCGAGATCGCCTGATGTTTCCGATTCGCGATTCACGCGGGCGCGTCATCGGATTCGGTGGGCGCGTCATCGATCAAGGCGAGCCCAAGTACATGAACTCGCCTGAGACGCCGCTGTTTCACAAGGGCCGCGAGCTTTACGGCCTGTACGAGGCGCGGCAGGCGCGCGGCGACTTCAAGCGCTTGGTTGTCGTCGAGGGCTACATGGACGTGGTACGCCTGCACCAGGCCGGAATTACCTATGCCGTGGCCACGCTGGGAACGGCGACCACCCAGGAACACCTGAACAAGATCTTCCGGCAGACCCATGAAGTCGTGTTCTGCTTCGACGGCGATCGCGCGGGACTTAAGGCGGCATGGCGGGCGCTGGAAAACGCGCTCCCCCTTGCGCGCGATGGGCGGGAGCTCAAATTCATGTTTCTGCCCGAAGGCCACGATCCGGACACCTTGGTCGCAGAAGAGGGTGCGGAGGCGTTTGAGAACCGTTTGAAAGACGCCCTGCCGCTCTCTGAATACCTGGTGCAGCAGCTGATTGTCGATGTCGACCTGGATCACATCGACGGACGCGCAAAGTTAAAGGCCCTTGCCGGACCCCTGTTTGCCCGCATGCCGGAGGGCATTTACCGGGAAATGCTGGCCGACCGGCTGGCTTCCAGGGTCGGCATGCCGGCGAACAAACTAAAGGAATTCTTCGCCGCCGGCGAGCCGAAGCGGGCGGGAAGCACCTCGGAACCACCGGTTCGGCAGCGCGGTCGGATGAGTGGCGGGCGCGGTAATTTGCTGACTCAGGCCATTACGCTCGTGCTGCACCACCCTGCGGCGGCCGGCGTCATCGAGGACCCTGAGCTGCTGAGCAGCATCGATAAAGCCGGTGTTTCCGTGCTGAAGGAGCTGCTGGAACAGGCGGCAACGGCCTCCTCGGCCAGCACCGCAGTCCTGCTCGAAAGGTGGCGAGATCGCCCTGAATATGAGCGTTTGACTGAACTGGCCACACTGGACCCGCTGGTGGCGGATGCGCCTTCGGCGGCCAAGGAATTGAAAATGGCGGTCGAGAAGCTGCTTCAGGAGTACGGTCCAGGCCGCCGGATGGACGAATTATTGAAGAAAGCGGAGGAATTGGGCTTGAATTACGAGGAAAAGGCCGAATTAAGCAGCCTGCTCAAGTCCAAAGGCCGCTCCCGAGCGCCTACTTAACCGAAGCATTTGTGGCTACGGAATGGCCACAATCGTATACTGCTCGGCTTGCATTTTTAAATGTTCAGATTCTCTACGAGGCGTCCACCTTGATCAAAAAAGCGCCAGCAGGCACAGCGACTCAAATCGCGGACGAGCGTCAGTCGCAATTGAAACTATTGATTGCGCGCGGCAAGGAGCAAGGCTACCTCACGTACGCTGAAGTCAACGATCATCTTCCGAGCGAAATCGTCGATCCCGAACAGATCGAAGATATCGTGAACATGATCAACGATATGGGTATCCCGGTGTACGAAAAGGCACCGGACGCCGAATCACTGTTGTTGACCGATGCCACCGCCGCTCCCGATGAAGAAGCGGTGGAAGAAGCCACCGCTGCGCTCGCCAATCTCGATGCGGAATTCGGACGCACCACCGATCCGGTGCGCATGTACATGCGCGAAATGGGAACGGTTGAATTGTTGACGCGCGAGGGCGAAATTCGCATCGCCAAACGCATTGAAGAAGGTCTCGAGGCCGTCAAGATCGCGCTCGGCAGCTATCCCGGGACCTACGACTTGCTGCTGCGTCATTACGAAACGGTCAAGGCCGGACAGATGCGCTTGGTCGATGTGATCGTCGGCTTCGTCGATCCGAATGCGCCGGATGAGATTGCGCAACCGCAGAACCCGAAGATGATGGCGCTGGAGCGCGAAGAAGCGGCCAATGACGATGATGAAGCCGATGGCGATGAGGACGAGGAAGCCATCGATACGGGTCCGGATCCGGAGGAAGCCGCGAAGCGCTTCAGCTCGATCGCCAAGGTCCATCATCAGTTCCTAAACGCACTCGACAAGCTCGGATCGAAGGATCCGAAGACTTTGAAGATCCGCAAGAAGATCTGCGGCGAACTGATGGAGCTCAAGCTCTCGCCCAAGATGTTCGATCAGCTGATCGACAATCTGCGCCAGCACGTGACCGAAGTGCGTCTGCTCGAAAAGGAAATCATGTTCCTTTGCATCAAGCAGGCCGGCATGCCGCGCAAGGATTTCATTTCGACTTTTCCCAAGAACGAAACCAGCACGCGTTGGCTCGACAAGCATATCAAGGCGAAGAAGCGCTATTCGGGTCCGCTGGCAAAATTCAAGGACGAGATCGAGCGGCGCCAGAACAAGCTGAAGGACCTGGAAGGCTTGTTTCACGTCCTGATCAATGAGATCAAGGAAATCAATCGCGAGGTTTCCATCGGCGAGGCGAAGGCGCGGCGTGCCAAGAAGGAAATGGTCGAAGCCAACCTACGCTTGGTGATTTCGATCGCCAAGAAATACACCAACCGCGGCTTGCAGTTCCTCGATCTGATTCAAGAAGGCAACATCGGTTTGATGAAGGCTGTCGACAAGTTCGAGTATCGGCGCGGCTACAAATTTTCCACGTACGCGACGTGGTGGATTCGCCAGGCGATCACCCGCTCGATTGCCGATCAAGCCCGCACCATTCGCATCCCGGTGCACATGATCGAGACCATCAACAAACTGAATCGCATCTCCCGGCAAATGCTCCAGGAAATGGGCCGAGAGCCCACGCCGGAGGAACTCGCGGTGCGCATGGAAATGCCCGAGGACAAGGTGCGCAAGGTCTTGAAGATCGCCAAAGAGCCGATCTCCATGGAAACCCCCATCGGCGATGACGAGGATTCGCACTTGGGCGATTTCATCGAGGATACCTCGGTGTCATCCCCCATCGATTCGGCGACCACGGAATCCTTGCGCGAGACCACGCATTCGGTGTTGGCGCAGCTGACTCCGCGGGAAGCGAAGGTGCTGCGCATGCGCTTCGGCATCGATATGAACACCGACCACACGCTCGAAGAAGTGGGCAAGCAGTTTGATGTCACCCGGGAACGGATCCGGCAGATAGAAGCCAAGGCGCTGCGCAAGCTGCGTCATCCGAGCCGCAGTGAGCAGCTGCGCAGCTTCTTGATGGACGACTGAGCGGAAGGAAGCGACCGCGAACGATAAGGGCCCTCACATGGGCCCTTATTTTTTTAGGCGGCCACCACGTCCATCGTCAGATGCCTTTCGCTGCTGAGGGAATTTGCGACGAGACAGCTGGTTTCCGCCTTTTCCAATAATTTCTTCGCCCGCTCGACATCCGCGCCGGCCGCGACGTGCAGCGTGGCATGCGTATCAAAGCGCGTGAATCGCATCTTGCCGTCCACTCGATCCAAAGTCCCTTGGGTGCGCGCCTCGAGGCGCTGCCAGGAGTACTTGGACGCCGTGGCAATCGCCCGGAAGCCCAGGACAAAGCAATCCGCGACCGCTGCCGTGAGCAGCCCTTCCGGCGACCATTGATTGCCGGGACCATCGAATTCCTTGGGTGCGGAGGATTCGATGATTCTGACCCCCTCCGTGGACAGGGGCACGTCGCCGTCCGGGCGAATGGATGCGTTGACCGTGTAGTGATGGGGGAAAGGATGCATAAGAACTCCGCGAAATTTAATTAATAAAATGCCTTAGGATCAACCGCTTGGTGCGTTTCAGTTCATGGCCCAGGCTCTCCCGTGGGCAGGCCAAAAAGCTTGAGCTCGGGACTATGATCTACGAGCCGTATGGTGCGCTCGAATTTCAGTCCGATTTTTTCCAGTACCGCGATGGACTGCGAGTTGTCGGGGGACGTAATGGCCACGATACGGCCGAGATTGAGTACTTGCCTGGCGTGCGTTAGAACGGCGGCCGCGGATTCCACCGCGTATCCTTTCGACCAGTAGCGCGAGAGAAAAGCGAATCCCACGTCCGGATCCGTCAACCCTTCACGCTTGACCAGGCCGCAAATTCCGATGGGTGTTCCCGCAGGTTTCCCTTCGGGCTTATGACCGCGCAAGCAAGCGGCATACAGGCCGAAACCATTGCGCGCGTAGCTGTCCATGGGTCCTTGCTGAATGTAGTCACGCGCATCAGCGATGGTTCTGACTCCTTTGTCGCCGATGAAACGAATGAAGCCGGCTTCGTTGAGCAGCTCCAGGATGAATTCGGCATCACCGAACTCGAGCTCGCGAAGACTCACGCGCGCGGTCTGCATGATGCTCATCGGCTGGTTGCCGCGCTGGAGATCAAACCGAATTCCTTGGCCAGAAGCACATATGAATGGCGGCGCGCCTGCGGGTCGAAGGTCCAGGTATTGATCACGATTTCCTCGAGCCCAAGTCTATGTGCCAAGGCATGCAGTTTTTCCGAGACCTGGGCGGCGGTGCCGACCAAGGCCGCTGCTCGCAACTTCTCGATCATCGCGCGCTCTGCATCCGGATAGGTGCAAGGGATTCGCGGATCGCAACATCCTGAGTGCTGCCTGCCGCGGACGGAGATTGATCGAGCACGGACCATTTCATCGGGCGGCAGGTGAGTCCGGTCCTGAATCCCAAGCGGCAAGCATTGCCGCAATTTCATGCGAGCCCGCATCGTCCGCACTCTGCAAGTTCCGTATCACACCCTGCCGATCCGCCTGCGGACGGTTCTGACTTACTTTCCACTTACCGGCCAAGCTCATGATCGAAAATTCGAATCCGACAATCAAGCTCAGCATTTTATCGATGTAGGGCGCTGGGGCGTCGTCAATCCCCCAAGGCTGCGAACGCGGCTTTTCATGGGTCTGGGTCAATCCAGCCACAAAGTTTCGAAGCCACGCTGCATCATCGATGAAGCGCAGCGTGCCGCCGGCGTGCACCACAGCGTAGTCCCAGGTCGGGACAACCTCGCCGGTTTTCGCTTTCGACGGATAGAACGAGGGCGAGATGTAGGCTTGCGGGCCCTGGAAAATCGCCAGTGCCTGGGTAGTGCTGCGATATTCCCGCCACAGAGGATTCGCGCGCGCGATGTGCCCACGAATACATCCAAGCGGAGCGGGCTCATCCAGTGTTTGCACCGGCAAGTGATTGGCGACGAGTCCCGATTCGCACTGCGTTACCAAGGTACAAAGCGGCCGGGCACGCATCAGGGCATGCAGCACAGCGGGGCGGGTTTCGTTGAAGTGCGCAGGCAGGTACAAAGTCCATCCTCGGGCGGCAGACTCACCAGCCTAATTGTTCGCAACGCGCGTGGCGAGCACCGTGGCGTTTTTCGAATTCCGCTTCTGCTTCGAGCCAATCCTCCACTTCATGGCCTGGTTCGAAGCCGCGATTGAGAGCTCGAAAGTAAGCAAGTTCCGCAATCAAGACCTTGCGTGTCCTGATGGTCGCCGTTGCGACGAACCGCAGTGGATCAAACGACGGTGGGCGGTTGATTGACGTAGGGGTCGATTTTCCAACCCATGCCTCGCGCTTGAGTTCATCCATTGAAGCGGCCTCCGGCAATCCAATGCCAAATCACATCCTGTGGGAAAAATCGGGGATGTTCAGTTTTTCCATTTTACATCTTCCGCATGCTGCGCCGTATTGGCCGAATTTACTGTCATGCCGTATATGTCATTATAAGGATGTATCATTTCGACATATAGGTATAGTTAAAGCATTATAGAGTGATGTTCAACGACGCCCCCCTGTATTCGCTCGAACAAGTCGCGGACCGCTTGGGTCTTCAGGTCCGGACGGTTCGCGGCTATGTGCGCAGCGGGCGCCTCAAGGCGATCTCATCGGCAAGCAATATCGCGTGACGCGCCAGGCTCTCGAGGACCTCACCGGGCCGACCGCGGAGCGAGATGCGGCGCCTCGGCATCGCCATGCGGAACTGTCGAGCGTGGTTCAGGTCGACGCAGTCAGCCAAGACACGGCGAGGCGCGTCACCAATCATCTTGTCGGCGCCGCGAAGGCGCCCCGCACCGATACCTCATCGCTGCGAGTCGAAACGATTTACGACCAAGAACGAGCGCAACTGAAAGTCATCGTGATCGGCTCTTTGCCCGCTGCCGCCGATATGTTCCGTTTGCTTGACGTTCTCTTAGAGGCGTGACTGCGAGGCCTAGCCCGCTGCTTGACAAACAAAGCGGCGGGCGCGGATGATTTCCGCCGTCATGTGCAGAAGCATCAAGACTCTCTTTAACTTTGAACCGCCGGTGACCGACGACGAAATCCGCGCAGCCTCGCTGCAGTTCGTGCGAGAGGTGAGCGGTTTTCACAGTCCGTCCAAATCCAATGAGTCGGCCTTCTTCGACGCGATCGATGAAATCGAGGCTGCCTCGCGGAAACTTCTGCATTCGCTGCAAACCAATGCGCCGGCAAGAAGTCGAGAGGAAGAAGCCGCCAAAGCAAAGGCTCGCTCAACCCTTCGGTTTTCAAGAGTGAGCTGATCCCTACCCTCTGCACACGAGGCTTGCAGTCAAGTGGGAGTAATGGCGGGCAGACCCAGTCAGGCCGATGTACTGATCGCCGGCGCGGGGCCGACGGGCTTGGTGCTGGCCCTCTGGCTCACCAAACTTGGCGTGCGCGTCAGGATCATAGACAAGGCAGCGGAGCCCGGCATTACCTCGCGCGCACTGGCAGTGCAAGCCCGAACGCTGGAGTTTTATCAGCAGATTGGACTCTCGCAGGCCGTCGTCGATCGCGCTCATAAAGTGCCGGTTCTCAATCTCTGGGTCAAAAGCGCCCGGGCCGCCCGCGTTCCTCTCGGGAATTTGGGGCAGGGGCTGACTCCGTTTCCATTTCCCGTTATTTTTCCGCAAGACGAACACGAGCGGCTACTGATCGAGCGCTTGCGCGAGCTCGGCGTAGAGGTCGAGCGCCCGGTGGAACTGACCGCCTTTGAAGATGGCGGCGGGGAGATTCGCGCGACTCTGCTCAAGTCAGGATCCGAGGAAACAGGCAGCTATGCCTATCTCGCCGGCTGTGATGGCGCCCGCTCCAAGGTACGAGAAGAACTCCACACGGGATTTCCCGGCGGGACCTATGACCACGTCTTCTATGTCGCGGACGTCGAGGCCGCTGGCCCACCCGTGAATGGCGAACTTCACATTGCCCTTGATGAGGCGGATTTCCTGGCGGTGTTTCCGCTGCAAGAGGCAGGACGTGCTCGATTGATCGGCTCGGTTCGCGACGATGCCGCAAAGGATCATGAGCAGCTTCAGTTCGATGACGTGCGCGCTCGCGCCCTGCAGAATCTCCGCGTTGATGTCAAGCGCGTGAATTGGCTTTCGACCTATCGGGTTCATCATCGCGTGGCGCACAGCTTTCGCCGCGGCCGCGCCTTCCTGCTGGGCGATGCCGCGCATATTCACAGTCCGGTCGGCGGCCAGGGAATGAATACCGGCATCGGCGATGCGGTCAACCTCGCATGGAAACTGGCTTCCGCGCTGAAGGAACCATCCAGTGAGGCACTGCTGGATAGCTACGAACCTGAGCGCATCGCTTTTGCACGGCGGCTGGTGGCAACCACGGATCGTGCGTTCACGGCAGTGATCAGTCCCGGTGCATGGGCGCGATTCGTCCGCACCAAAGCCCTTCCGGCGCTGGCCCCCGCATTGTTCCGAGTGCCGCTGGTACGTCGCTTGGCGTTTCGCACCATCTCGCAAATCGCAGTGAACTACCGCGGAAGCTCCTTGAGTGTCGGCGCAGCGGGCAGTGTGCACGGGGGCGATCGGTTGCCCTGGATCAGGGTGGGCGCGCAAGGCCCGGATGAGTTCAACTTCGCGCGATTGAGTTCCCTGGACTGGCAAATTCACATCTACGGTAATGCAACTCCGAATATTCAAGCTTTGTGCGAGCATCAAAAAATCCCGCTGCATGTGTTTGCGTGGCATTCGGCCGTGCAGTCGGCCGGTCTGCAGCGTGATGCCGTGTATCTCGTGCGCCCCGACGGCTATGTGGCGTTGGCAAGCGTCGATACCAGCGATGCAGCGCTTGCCCGCTATCTGACCGAAAGAAAGATCAGAGCAATCATGTAGATCTTCGCGTAGGGTGACCGCCAGGGAGAACACAATGAATACTCGGCGCGCTTTCTTGAAATATTTGGCTGCCAGTCCTCTGTATGCCGGTATTCCGCGCGTCGCGCAGTCCTTCGCTGAAACCCCATCGCCGCAAACGATCGATGGCGCGCTGGCCCGCTCCAGCGATGCGCTGGACGTCTTCGATTTCGAGCCAGTGGCGCGTAAGAATATTCCGCCCGCTCATTGGGGCTACCTAGCCACAGGCGTGGATGGAGAAGACACCCTGAGAGCCAACCGCGACGCGTTTTCGCGCTACCAATTGCACGCGCGGCGCTTCGTCGACGTCAGCAGGATCGACCTAAGCCTCGAATTGTTTGGTGCCAGATTCAACAGTCCCATCATCCTCTGCCCGATAGGCGCGCAGAGGGCGTTTCATCCCGAAGGTGAGATCGCCGTCGCACGCGCGGCAAAAGCCCGAGGCCACCTGCAAGTTTTGTCGACTGTAACGTCCACGGGCGTCGAAGAGGTCATCGCGGCGCGCGGCGCACCGGTTTGGTTTCAGCTCTACACTACGTCGAATTTCGAAATTACGACCAAGCTGGTCAAGCGCGCCGAAGCAGCCGGGTGCCCGGCCGTTGCGGTGACAGCCGATTTACCGGCAGGCAGGAATATCGAGACGGCGTTGCGATGGGCTCGAACCGACACCAGAACATGCACCGCCTGTCATGCCCCGGGTGGATCCGGTGTCTTTACCCGTCCGATGTTTTCGCAACTCGACACAACGGGGCTCACCATCACTTCACCATCGCTGACGTGGGACTTCATCAAGCGTCTCAAGGACCTGACCAAGATGAAGGTACTCATCAAGGGCCTGGAGTCCGGCGCAGATGCCGGTCTCGCCGTGGCGAACGGCGCAGATGGAATTATTGTGTCCAATCACGGCGGTCGGGCCACGGACACCGGTCGAGGTACGTTGGAGTGCCTGCCGGAGGTCGTGGCCGAGGTGCGCGGTCGAGTGCCGGTCATTGTGGATGGCGGCGTTCGCCGCGGCACCGACGTGCTCAAAGCGCTTGCATTGGGTGCGACCGCGGTGGGTATCGGACGACCTTATATCTGGGGACTGGGCGCGTATGGACAGGCGGGCGTAGACCGTGTTCTCGAGCTGCTCGACAACGAACTGACGCTTGCCATGGTCGGAGTCGGTGCGCGCAGTCTGCATGAGATCACACGAGCGTCCATCGTCCGGCCGGCATGATGTCGGTGTGCTACGTCGGACCTGCTAGAGTCCCGAACTTCAAAATTTTACAGGAGCGAATCCGTGCTTAAGACGCTTGAGGCAGTGCGGCCATTGACGTTGGGCGAAATGCAGGAGGCGCGCCGAAGAATCGCGAGCAGCGTTGTACGCACGCCGCTGGTGCGCCTGGATCTGGGACCAAATTTCCCCGACATCCGGCTCAAGCTCGAGAATCTGCAAGCCACGAACTCCTATAAGTTGCGAGGTGCGGTCAATGCAGTGGCGATGCTGTCCGAATCCGAGCGGCAACTCGGTGTGTGGACCATCAGTGCCGGTAATGCGGGCCAGGGTATCGCGTATGCCGCACGCCTAGCCGGCGTACCCTGCACCGTCGTGGCCATTGAAACTGCACCGGCCTCGAAGCTCGCGCGGATGCGAGCGCTGGGCGCAAAACTTGTTCCGGTACCCTACGAAGCCGCGTGGCGAGCGCTTGGCGAGCGTTCTTACCCGGGCGTGGAAGGGACATTCGTACATCCGTTCGATGATCACAATTTCATCGCGGGCCACAGCACCATGGGCTTCGAAATACTCGAGGATGCACCAGACACCGCCGTCGTCATTGGCGCCATCGGCGGTGGCGGACTCATCACGGGAGTCGCAAGCGCACTCAAAGCCTTGAAGCCGGAAATCAAGATTTGGGGCGCAGAGCCTGAAACCGCGGCACCGGCTGCACTCTCATTTTCGATGGGGTCAGCTCAGGTGTTCAAAGACTGGAAAGCTTCGTTTGTCGATGGCGCGGGCGGACAAAGCCTCTTTCCCCGAATGTGGGATCGCTTGAGACCGGTGGTCGACGGCTCGATCGTCGTCAGCCTGGAACAGACCAAGGCCGCGATGCGCATGATGGCGGAAAAGGCACGTGTCATTGCCGAAGGCGCCGGGGCGTTGTCGCTCGCTGCCGCGCTAACGGGGAAAGTCGGTCAGGGACCCATCGTGGCTGTGGTCTCCGGGGGCAACGTCGACTTGGCTAGATTTTGCGATCTCATCGCTGCGCCGGCCGCGTGAGGAGTCTGCGGCGTTAATCTGAGGCCAGAACCAGTGGGGCGTTCAAGATTTCCTTGACTTTCTTTCATGCGTAATGTATTTCTTACGTATGAAAGAAAGACCTTCGACATTCGATAAGCAGTCCCGGTTGACGATTAACCTGCTTATGGCAGCTTTCGCCACCATCGCCTTTGGGACCCCGCTGATCGCAGCCTCTCAGACCGTCGCGGTCCGATTCGGACAGATCGTCACGGGAAAAGGCCTAGTCATCCCGGATGCCGTGGTGCTCATCGAAAAAGACCGGATCACGGCGGTTGGCTCAGGCGCAATCGCAATCCCCGCGGACGCTCGTCTGATCGATTTGCGGCCCCTCACCGGCATTCCCGGAATGATCGACGCACACACGCACATGACCTTTTACTGGGACAAGACTCCGGGCTCGAAGCCGTGGGCGCAACTCGGCACCCTCAACTCCGCCGTCACCGTTTTCCTCGCCCAGGAAAATGCCCGCAAGACACTCGAAAGCGGCGTCACCACGGTCCGCGATCTGGGCTCATGGGACGGGAACGACCTTGCGATGCGAAATCTTATCGATCGCGGGGCTATGGTAGGCCCGCGAATGTTCGTCTCGGGGTGCGGTCTGCACATCACATCCGACCCATTTCGACCCGGCGTCACTGAGCCGGACCCATGCCGCGCCGACGGCGTGGCAGAGGTCGAGCGGGCGGCCCGGCAACAGCTTGCAGCCGGAGCGGACTGGGTCAAGATGTACGGTTCCACCGGCAGCGACCAGAACGTGACGGGTTTTGAGACCTTCAGCTACGAAGAGATGAAGGCTGCAACCGACGTGGCGCACAGGGCAGGTAAGCGCATCGCTATTCATTCTTACGGACCCTTAGGCGCACGAGATGCGGTCAAAGCCGGTGCCGACTCCGTCGAACATGCCGTCGATATTGACGACGCAACCTTCGCTGACATGGTCAAACGCGGAACGGTTTATGTCCCGACAGTGGATCACAATCGCTACTACATCGACCACAAGGACGAATTCGGGTACGACCAGGCAGCCGTGGACAGGCTGAACGGTTACATCTTGAAAAATGTAGAGACGCTTCGCCGCGCCATCAAGTTTCACGTCAGGATCGCGATGGGCTCAGACGCCGTCTTCACCGGCTTCGGGGAAAATACGGGCGATCTTAGTTGGTTCGTCAAAGCCGGCATGACCCCGGCACAGGCCCTGGATTCGGCGACGAATGTGGGGGCCGAGCTGCTCGGCGAGTCGAAAGAACTTGGCATCGTTGCGCCAGGCGCCTTCGCCGATCTGGTAGCGATCGACGGTGATCCCCTCAAGGACATTGCCGCGGTTCTCAAGGTCAAGTGGGTCATGAAGGGGGGCAAGGTCGTGGTCGACAAGCGAGAAGGTCGCTAGCAGAAACGCCCAGCGAACGTTCCCGCGGGAATAAACGCACACTGCGTAGTCTCTCTTGCTAGCAGCTCAAGATTCGCTGCGGGCTGTCAGGAGGATGTACCGCGACGGCACAAGTAATGGTCAATCTAGTGTCAGCGTGTCTCGCGAATAATAGGATTTGCTGGCGGACCTAGTACGCACCACAGCAGCGGCGCTGCCGAATCCGAAGATTAAGGCGAAGAAGACGCGCCGATCGAAATCCCCCGGCAGAAAAGCAATCGCGAGCCCGCCCAGGCTTGCTCGACCATCTCTAGTGTGGAGTCGGTTCGAATGGCATGAAACTTTCCGCCAGCTTCGAATCCCCGGTCCCGGAATAGCGAGCCAATACAGGGTACGGATAGATGGGCCGCGTGCGCTCGACAGACCCGTTAACCACGCGGCCGGCGATCAGCTTGCCCGGTGCTTGACCTTTTTCGACCCAGTCTTCCAGCGCGCTGAATGAATCGAATTCGGTAAGTCCCGGGCCGCCGCCACCGTGATGAACTCCTGGAACAAGAAATAGCCGAAAGAAGCCCTCTGTCTTGTCACGGCCACCCATAAATTTGCGCACCCCCTCGTAGTAGCCAATCGATGAAGTCGCCATGATCGCGCCGTCCGCCAATCCATGCCACATGAGAATCTTACCGTGGCGTGCCTTGAAGGCTCGCAGATCAAAACTCGTCGCATCGTATATACGCCGCGATCGGGACAACGACGCTGGGTCGTGATCGAAGTTGAATGAAAGCGCATCGATGTTGTGCCGAACGGTCTTGTCTGCCAGATACCCAGCGTGTTGCGCGGGCAGATCCATGTTGGCGACGCGCGGCGGCAATCGGGGACTTGGTTTGCCGAAGTAGTTCCATCCCACCCACTGCGTTTCAGTTCCCGGGATGTAAGGATAGGCGTAGAGCACGACCCCCTTCGAGTTGGTAGCGGGCATCATCAGACGCATAATTGCCCGGACTTGCTGCGGCGTCAGGCAATCAGAATCGCTTTCCTCCGATCGGCACGCGATCATCTCCGGTTGCCAGTTACAGGAAATCGGATCAGTTACCAGTCCCTCGTCCACACCGGCTTGAGCACCGCAATGCTGTAACACCGACTTATGGACGATCTGGGCTGCTGCATCGTCGAGGACCGAACCGCCGCGACCGTCGCTGAATGCCTGTGCAAACCAGGCGGCGGCGATCGTGTTCCTGCCGGTATAGTCGTATACCGGGGCGCTTGGCATCAATCCATCGAAGTCCTCGGGGAAGCGCTGCGCCTCCATAAGCACCGCCTGACCGCCCTTGGAATTGCCGGCCATGTAGGAATACCGAATTGGCATCCCGTAATAACGAGCAATAATGGCTTTGGCGATGAGCGTGACCACGTGATTGCTGCGCCAGCCGAAATCCTCTTGTAGTTCAGGCGCATTCGCAGCCCAAACCCCGTCAAACCCCAGTGCGCCGCTACCGGAAACGGCGGTCATGATAGTGCATATCCACTTTGGCTGAACCGTTCCAAGCCACCTGCCGATACATCGATGATCTGCGCCGAAATAATGATAGCTGGTCCTCCCGGAAGCCCCTGGAGATCCATTCCGGCGAGCGCTCCGCAATTCTTCTCGTCTTGGACAATCGTCGTCGACCCGGTTTCCGGCGCCGGCACCCCGGCTTGACCGAGGCTCGTTAGGATCAGCAGAGCACAGCAGCTTGCCACGGACCTTGTCTTGCAGCACTGCTGAGCGAATCTGATCCCAGGCTTCGAAGACATGGCGTCTAGGAAATCCCTGTGCACGGTGCGCCTCCTCGTCTGCTTGCACGAAAGAAACCGATCTCAGAGCTTACTCGGTTCGACCTGGGTAACCGCGTCTGGGTGACTTCAATTGCCAGGAAGTCATCCAGGGTCTTTTTCGGATAGTCGCATTCTCCGCCGATCCTTGCCGACCGCCATTTTCCTAAAGATGGTGTCGCACGACGCTTTTTTCTACAAGCTTTCTTCCCGGCGAACGTCCCCGAACATCTGCGAACGTCTACGGAATAGTGGGCCCGCTCGGACTCGACTAAGCGGGGCAAGCTCTTGAAACGCTTGCGATACCGCGAAATAAAGCTTGGGCGTTGCCCCTAAACTTGCCCCAACGTTCCCGGTGCCGGCGTCATTGGAATCAGGCGGCGTCGAGTTGGCGCACCGCGAGAATATCTTTCGAACTCACGGGACGAATCGATGCTGTCGCCAGCGTGACCAGCGCTTGAGCACGGCCCGAGGCGGTGACGAATTCCACCTCGACCGCGTTTTCCGCGTAGACCTGCACCACGGCACCAACGTCCCCGGCCTTTAATCCATGGCTCGGCATGTCGACCTTCAGCACCACTGTATCGAATTCGTGAAAACGCATGATCTAGTCCTTGGGGTACGCCGTCACACACCGAGGCGCGTCCTCACCTGCAAGTATAATCCAGACGCTCACGATCTCCGCCATCCGCCCGTTCAGTCCCGTCAAGGGCGCAATAATCGCGTATTTCGTGCCGTATTCTGTTGACTCCAGAGGCTCCGCCGGCCGCGCCAGCAAAGATCGCAGCTGGCTCTCCAGCTCCTGCCAGCTGGTTTGGTCGTAACCCAGCGTGCGGAAGAACAGCGCCTTGTACCGTCCGATCGGATGTGTCGGCGACAACAGATAGTCCCTGAGCTTCTCCGGGGCAATGACGGCCTTTGAGGAATTGGGCAACGCCACGACGCGAATTCTAGCATTCGGCTGATCCCACGCTCTCGTCGGGACGGTCCGCAATTGCAACGATAAAACAATGCATGGCAAGATAAAAGGGCGCGGCACGGTTGCCGCGTCAAGTCGATGTCTGCACAAGGTTTTTTCTGGCACGCCATTTTTTCCAAACGGCACGCACGGCAAGCAACTGATTGAGCAGACGCAAATTATTGCGTGCCATCTACTACCGAGCACGACGAAGTACGATCGAAAGTTTGCGCCACCTGTGTCGGTCTTTGCACCGCGAGACTGCAAGAGGCCGGCAATTGGCTGCCACGACGATGCGTAAGAAAATCACGCGGAACAAGCGCGGTTACCGCGGTGCATCTGCCATCGTTTTATTTATCGCTCGCAGAGCATTCCGCGGCAGATGCTGCAGCAAGTACGCGACGCATTCCATCCAAGAGACAATCGTCGAAATTTGCCCAGCAAGCCGAGCTGGGTAGGAAACGCGATGATCAGCCCGCTTGAAATGATGTTACCGACTGGTCGTCGTCGCCCCTGACGCCGACAGCCAATGGGCTTGCGTCGCCCACTTCAGAGATCTTGATCACTCCGCCCCCTCGTCCGGAGATCCTTCAAATCGGTTTCAGCGTCCACTAAAAGCTTGCGCAGCAGCCAGAGCATGTGGGGCGGTGCATTCTGGTAACTGCTCGCGCGGCTGATGCGCGGGGCTCATCAATCGGGAAACCGCATTTTGGCCAGCAGCGCCTGGAAACGGGGCTCGCGGCGGATCGGATCGAGCAGAGCGTCGACCTTGAGCTGAATCAAACCAGGGTCGTGGATCCGGTAAGCGGCGTCGAGCCAGTTGAGCGCGTTATCCGGATCGCCCCACTGAGCGTAAATTTGCGCGTACTGATAGGCTTGGTCGAATTCGCCGTCGGCCGAGGCTTGCAGGGCCACCAGCTCCGCCTGTGCATCCGTCGCAGATTTAAGCTTGTGCAAGACGATGGCGAGACACAGATGGTTCAGCCAGTCGAGCGGCGGGGTCGCGCAGGACTGGCGGGCCGGTTCGAGTTCCCCGAGCATCGCTTGGGCCAGTCCGCGGTTTGCCTGCACTTGCACTGCCTGCGGATTGATGTTCAACGCTCGATCGTAGGCAGCGATCGCCTCGCGATAATGGTGCGTGTACAGAAGTATCAAGCCCAGGATGCGATAGGCGCCCACGTTGAGCGGATCCAAAGCCACCGCCCGTTGAGCGCTGGTAACGGCGGCCTGTGCCCGCCCAATCTCCGACAGGAATCGCGCCGACAGCAGCAATACGTGGGGGTTGCCCGGCGAGAGCGCCAGCGCGCGCTCGTACTCGGCGGCGGCGGCCGCATAGTCCTGAAATCCGGCATCGAGCACGAGCCCCAATGCTGAGTGGGCTTCTCCAAACTCCGGTGCGAGTGCCACCGCTCGGCGTGCCCACGTACGCGCCTCGTCAAAGGCATCGTGAACGGCTGAACCTGCCAGGTAGTTGCTGGCGAAAATGACTTGCGCGAACGCCCCTCCCACCAATGCCTTGGCGAAACTCGGGTCGAGGCGCGTCGCCTCGGCGTAGGCTGCCAGCTGCGCGCGCGTATTCTCCTTGTCGAGCGGCATGCCGACCCATCTCTCGCCGCGCAGATACGCATCGAAGGCGCGGGGATTTTCTGTCCCGCCCGATTCAAGGGCTGCGACGCTGTCGGCCAGCAGCGTCGCCTGCAGGGCCGTGGTCACGGCGGTCGCGATTTCTGCCTGCAGTTTCAGGATGTCCTTCAGTTCGCGGTCGTAGGACTTCGCCCACAGCTGAAATCCGGTTTGCGCGTTGATGAGCTGCGCCGTGATCCGGACATACTTGCCGTCTTGACGGGTACTGCCTTCGAGGATCGACCCGACATTGAGCTTGCGGGCGATCTCGCCGATGCCCGTCGTGGTGCCCTTGAACGAGAATGAAGACGTCCGCGCGGCGACTCGCAGATCACGAATCGTGGCCAACGAGTTCAGGAGTTCCTGGGACAACCCATCCGAAAAGTATTCTTCCTTCGGATCGCCGCTGCTATTCACAAACGGCAGCACCGCCACCGAATGGGCAGGAGGAGCAAAAGCCGCGGGTGCGGTCGACAGAGCAATGGGCACCTGATTCGAGCGCCACAACCGGTCCGCAATGAAGAAGACTAGAGCCATGGCAATCACCGCGGTCAATCCGAAGATGCCGCGTCTTGCGGCGCGCCACCTCGGTGCGGCCGTCTTGGCGTCGACGGTCGAGACGTGATTTCCCCGGATTGCCATTGAGCTCAAGGGGCTGCTCGAGGACGCGAACACATGACCGCGCAACGCCTCAACGAGCCTCGGCAATGCGCGATCGAGGCTCTCCCCGTTGGCATCGAGCCAATGTGAGGCGCTCAGAAAGTATTCCAATGCCGGCGGCAGCGAGGCCATGTCGATCCGGAACGAGATGATGGGGCGCTTTTTGGCACACGCTCGCTCCACTTCTCGGAGCACATGGCCGGAAGCGACCGAGCTTTCGGAGAGCAAGAGCACGAAAATCTTGCATCCGGTGATCGCCTGAATGATGGCGTCCGCGTAAACATCCCCTGGCCGGACGTTTCGCGGCGCAATCCAGCAAGTCATGCCCGCCTGCTCCACCGTACTGCAAAGGAGCTCGGCAAGAGTGGCATCTTGCGACGAATAGGAGAGGAATGCGTCGCGGGCCGGAACGGCGGCGGGTCCGGCCTCCGGCCCTTTGCCAAGCGGGCCGACGTTGCCGTCAGAAGAGCGGTCTTCGGACATAGGCAGATTCAAGCCCGGAAACCCACATCCGCGTGGCTTACGCGAAAACCCTGCTGGTCATCGGGGTACCGCGCTGTCGCGTCATTGATTAAGTGAGCTGACTGGCAATTTGGCGGGGCAGTAACTGGCATCGCCTATCACAGTGCGGCTCCAGGCTCGGTCACCGGCAGCGGCCGTTTGAACCGTGGTCCCTGGCTTGGCCCCCGCCTCTGCCGGCGAAGACGACGTCAATTTGCCGTTCTGGTCATACCAACAGGTTGTGCGGCCTCCTTCGGCCGGTTCAATTGCCCACGCGGGTGCTACAGCGATCAAGAGAGCGGCAAACAATAGAGTTGTTTTCATGTACCTTCCATAGCAATCTGGTCTTGTTGTGATCGGTAAACTAACGTATTGCGGTGCTCCGCGACAACACCTATTCACGCTGTCCCAAGCGTGCAGGGGAGCGATCACCCTCCCTACGGCCTTTCTTACCCGCAGTCGCCGTAGCGTATCAGCAAGACCCTCGCCTTGGTGGCGTTTAAGAATGGCGTCCCACGGCCTAGCCGTTCCCGGAAAGAGTTGGTAAATAACGGCTGAGTTTCGACATGATGTCGAGCCATTTGTGCAACGCACCCTATTTGAAGAGCGCAGAAATGCGCTCTGCGATCAAGCGCGAATGCTCCGTGGTGGTTGGCACGAAACGCAAGTTCGTGAGTAACACCGATTGCACAACAAGACCCAGTGCCGCGGAGGCACTCGCAAACTCCAGGTCCTTCTCCCGCCCGGCGCCGAGCTTACTCAACACCACATCATGTGGCTCCATACAGTGCGCGACAATTTTGCCGACGGACACATCAATCGTGCGCGCTTGCCAACCATGCGGTGCATAGGTCGGCGTTTTTAGGGAGACGCCTTGTGCGTGATATCCATATTCGACGTCGAAGGGGCTCGCTTCGCCGATGACATAGGAAATCTGATCGGCCATGCGCTCATCCTCGTCGTTTGGCGGAATGATATCGACATCGCGAGTAGCCGTGAGCACGCCTTCCGGCGGATCTGGCAGCACGGCCAAGATGGCGGAGGAGCCGATGACGAAGACTTCCGTTAGAGCGAAGCGCTCACCGACTTCAAGGAGGATGTGTAGCAACTCACGGCGGCGCATGGTCCGAACCGGCACGCGTCGAGTCGAAGATACGTTGCCGCTCGACAGACGAGACGAACACGCTCAAGGGCGACTCCTTGCGCAACACGTCCGCCATCTCCGAACACTCGGTCATGACACGCACCGCCTCAACCAATGGGCCTTGTAAAAGTTCGTACCAGCGATCGTGATAGCGTCGGCCGTGCGGATTGGCCGCCCGCAGTTTGCCCAGGCGTTCGAGCGCTTGCATCCTCAAGGCAGGTTCGCGCAAGAGTCGCTTGGCAACACTCTCATGCATGCGTCGCGAGCGCAGGACTGCCACGTCGGTACGTGCGCGGGCATGATAGCGCGTGGCCCTGGCCTTACCTTCGCGGGTGAGCGCGCCATGCGCGCGCAGCGTATCGAGCGTGCGCCAGAGTGTCGGCTGGCTGACGCGCGGGCGCAGCCTCGCCAAGAGCTCGGGTGCGCTTAAGCCCTCGCCGTACGGCAAGAGCAGGTTCAATACCTTGCTTTCTAGTGGCCTTTTCATAGGATGCAAACGCTTAACAGGATACTATTTTGAATAGATACTGAATAGATTATAAGACCTCAATTTACCCGTGTCCAGCCGCACGTTTGCGCGCGTGGCCGGTCGGTCCGCGAGTCGTTCGCGGATCCACGGTGCTGATCTTGAAGTCCTCGAGCTGCCCAGGTAACAACTCTTTACCGGAACGCCAAGTCCCCACGACTACCCAACTTAAACCCCGCAAATACTTGGCAGCAGAGATCGTTGAGACCGTAATTCTTTCCGACCTAATCGAGCAGATCGCTAATAAGCGTACACAGTTGAATTTCCAAGCGGAGCGATGGTCCGAAGTGGCACCGCCAAAAAACCCACCATCGTGCGCTTGCCATGTCATGGCGATTCGCGCAGCGGCGAGCCCTTGACGGCATCCAGAGGCCGGTGACGCCGGCGCGCTCTTTTCCATCAACTGGCTGAGTGCGTTGTGCCCTTGGGAGCGCTAAGTGCGCGAACTAACCCAAGACGTCCGCTTTTTGTTTGTTAAAATCTGTAGCCCATGCCGAGTTTAAAGAAGCGCCCGATGATGCCGGCCTGAGCATAAGTGGGGTTGTAGTTAACTCCTGCGTAATCGGCTGGGTCGATCGGCGGCAGCCGATCAAGCAGGTTTGCAATGGTGAAAGACGTAGTCAGGTGATCGTTCAACTTATAGAGAGCTGTCAAATCCATGTCGATGAACGATGCAACATGACAGAAGTTGGCGTACAAGCAAATATTGGGACTGCCCGTGAGGTCGATGCCAGTCGAGGCGAAGCCACTCGTGTAGTAAGTCGACAGCGTGAGCGAAGCCGGGCCCATCTCGTACGAATTTGTCCAGCTGCCACGATAGCGCGGCGTTCCCGCGCCCGATGACAAAATATACGGTGCCTGCGTGCCGACAAACTGCTGGCTTCCGCCGCCAGCCAGCAAGACTTTGAAACTGAAGATTTTCGTCACGGACAAGTCGCTAACCAGCTTGCCGTAATCGCCAAACCCCACGTCGCCGCGCAGGTCAATGTCGACGCCATCGGTTTGCAGTGCAGATTGGTTTACATAGACACCGCCAAGCACGGCAGGACGGGGGAGCGCGGTCGGATTCGCGGGGTCCGGCAGATCGGGCGTGACGGTTGCGCCGGGCGGCAGCGGTAGACCTGCCAGATAGGGCGCCAGTGCGGCAGCGCTGTTGGGCGGTTGGATGACGTTATTTTTCTTGATGGCGTAAGCATCAATCGACGCACTGAAGTGGCGAATCGGCTCAAGAATCATTCCGAGCGTATAGCTA
The DNA here is from genome assembly GCA_030775865.1 of Pseudomonadota bacterium. Classification (GTDB taxonomy): domain Bacteria; phylum Pseudomonadota; class Gammaproteobacteria; order Steroidobacterales; family Steroidobacteraceae; genus Bog-1198. The sequence continues at coordinate 47,532 of JALYIH010000024.1, forward strand.
TCCGATTTTTCCGGTTTGATGTTCGGGTTGGCCGAAGCCAATATCCCTAAGGCGTAAGGAAGACAGTACGCCGCGCTGTGCTGCGCGCAGAAGGCCGGCGGGAAGGAGGTCGCCGGTGAGCTCGTAACAAACCCCTCCGCGGAACTAGAGCCGTTCTCCGCAAATGCCGGTGCTCGGAAGCCCTTGGAGTATGTGCCTCGCAAGGCGACTTCCCGGATGGGAGCAAACTTGAATCCGACTTTGGGCGTGAAGGCGTTGCCGAAATCCGAATAGTGATCGTACCGGCCAGAAATGTCGAAATTCAGTGCTTTGATAACGGGCACGCCGAATTCGACATATACCGCCTCGACTTTGCGCGAGCCGGCGGTCTGTGCGATTCCGAGGCCCTGCACCACGTTATTCGGGTTTAGCGCAGGGTCGGACTGCGCTTCGTAGCGCGCCTCGGTACCCACCGCAATGCCCAATGGCCCTCCCGGCAACTCCAACAAACTGCGGGTGGCTTTGAAATCGATCGAATCCAAGTCGGTCGTGGACGTTTTGAGCAAGTCGGGTGCGAGCGCCGCGCGCTCTGCCGCCGTGTTCGCCGAGGGCGTAACAAAGTCATAGGTACCGTTGGTTACTGCGGACAACAGTGCCGGCCCGTTCAGCAGACCGCCGGTACTGATGTCTAACCAGGTATGGTTGATTACGAATGCCGTATCGAAATCCCATCCCCACTGCGAACCCCTAAGGCCCGTCACCCAGCGAAAGTTGTGATTCTTGAAAACGTTCCGGGCTGGGACATCGCCAAACGCATACTGAATCAACGCATATTGTCCCTGTGCGGCAAACGGATCGTTCGGATTCAGCGCGCCGCTGGGTAAGGTCGGCGGCAACGCAATGTTGTTGGTGTTAACTGAGACGCTCGCTTGTATCGGCGAAGGCGCACCGTCAACGATCACCGTGTTCAGGTAATAGCTCGCGTTCGTGTAAGCCTCTATCTGATCAGTCAATTTGACAGTAAATCGCGCCGATGCGCCGATGCGTTGCTGTGCCGGCTGGAAATCGCCAAAGCCTGCTCGATTCTGCAGGCAAAAATTGTCAGTCAACGTCGGATCGAACAAAGAAGGTGCTGAGGCGGTCGTGTTTCCTTGGCCTGAACACGCTTGGCCTAACGGGCGGTATGTGCCGGCGAGTGTCGTGTTGAGAATGCCGGGCGTCGGCGCGCCGGGAGCCAGGATGCCGGGTGCGACGATAGGCGTTGTAGTTCCCGAGAAGGAACCTGGCGCACCGGCGAGACCGTTGATACCGCCGATGGAAGATAGGTTGGTGGTGTTGTAGGGAAACGGTCGTGCCGTACCTATGATGCGCGAATCGTTTTGGAATTCAAGATTCACATAGGCATTGAATCGGTCAATGATCAAATCGCCCTTGCCAAAACTCGCCGTGAAGCGTTCCGAGCCGCCGCCCGGATGCTGACCCTTGCCTATTTCCGCGTTAATTTCCGCACCCTGATACTGCTTCTTGAGAATCACGTTGACCACGCCGGCAATAGCGTCGGCGCCGTAAATCGAAGAGGCGCCATCCTTGAGTACTTCTACTCTGGCCACAGAGTCCAGCGGGATCGTGTTCAGATCGACGAAAGAGCGCTGTCCATCGTCGGCGAGCGCGTAGGGGGCCGCACGCCGGCCGTCGATCAAGACCAGAGTCGAGTTGACGGTCAGCCCACGCAACGCCACGCCTGAAGCGCCGCCGGCGAATCCGGCGCCGAAGGCCGTCGGCAGGGTGCCGCTGTTGTCGGCAGATATGGTGCGCACCACATCTGCAATGGTGGTGAGACCGGATTTCTGAATCTCTTCTGCCGTGAATATCGTCACAGGTGATTCGGTTTCGACATCCGTACGGTGGAGCAATGAACCGGTCACCACAATCTCAGCTAGCTCGTTATTCGCGGTGGCGGCAGCCGGCGTCGTTTGCGCGGAGGCCTGCGATAGCACGCCCCCTAAGTAGGCACATACTGCGATGCTGAGGCCGCGGCGCAACCGGCGGTGATTGAAAGGTGCGACTTCGCCATGCTGCATGTTCGTCTCCCTAAGATTTGTTCTTCCGGAAGATTGCGCGAGTCCGATTGCATCGGAAATGCTCAACGACGCCAGGCATCGGACGAAAGAAGACAAGGCATTCACCACGGATCTTGCAGAAGCCAGTGATGTCTTTTTCGGTCCGCTGGTTGGCCATCAAGGGTCTCGCGACTGACTACCGCCGATCGCAGAATGACCGGATTAACCGATATGCGCGAGGCCACATGCTTAAAAATCTCGACATGGCTTTGATACTGACCGCAGCGCTCGCGGTGGCGGCGGATGCACACGCCGCACTCGAAGGCGTTCAGACCCGTGATCTGAATCGTAAAGTGGAGGCGTGCACCGACTTCTACGAGTTTGCGAACGGCACCTGGCGTGCCGACAATCCCATTCCCGCCTCGTTGCCGAGATGGAGTCGGCGGCTCGCGGCGCATGATGACAATTGGCATCGGCAACAAAGCGTGCTGGAAGCAACGGCAAGTAAAAAGGACTGGCGCGAGGGGAGTGCGGAACAAGTGGCGGGCGACTACTACGCGTCGTGCATGGACGAGTCGGCTGTGGAGGCCGCCGGCGTCTTTCCGCTCGCGCCGCTGATGACGCAGATTGATCAGGCGCTCACGTTGGCCGACGTCGAGCGTAACATTCGCCGCTTACACGATCTCGCCATCCCGGCGGCGTTCGGCACTAATAGCACGCCCGGCTATCATGATCCCCTTCATATCGTCGAAGCCATCGTTGCCGGCGGCTTAGGCTTGCCCGATCGCGACTACTACTTGAGCAATGAACCGCGCTTTGCGGAAGCGCGGGAGATATACCAGGCGCATGTGGTAACTGTCTTGACGCTAGGCGGCCTGTCCGATGCTCAGGCGCGAGCGGCAGCGCCTGCTATTGTGTCGCTCGAGAAGCGTCTCGCCGAGGCTTCGTTGGACAGCGCAACGGCGGCTGATCCGGCTGCGACCGATCACATGGTGACCTTCGCGCAACTCAAGACCTTGGCGCCGCATTTCGATTGGGAGGCATATTTCGACGAGGCCAAGTTGCCCAAGGCCCCCGTCAAAGTGGCGGAACCCAAATTGTTGCAGCAGCTTGACAAGGCGCTGCTGGAGACTCCCGTCGCGACGTGGAACGCTTATCTAAAGTGGCAACTGCTGGAATCCGCCTCACCCTCGTTGCCGAAGCGATTCGCACAAGAGTCTTTCAATTTTAAAGATCGATATCTCGGCAAGGCTATGGAGAGCAAGGGGCGGGCACAGACTTGCGTGGAGTCGACCGACGCCTTGTTTGGCGATGCACTTGCTCAGCAATACGTGAAAATTTATTTCCCACCGACCGCCAAGGCCCAAGTTCAAGGGATTGTGCACAATCTACGGATCGCACTCAGAGAGCAGATCATGGCGGTGCAGTGGATGGCGCCGCAGACCAAGGAGGTGGCGCTTCAGAAACTGGCAGCCACGAATGTGCAGGTGGGATATCCCGATCATTGGAAGGACTATTCGCGCGTTCGCGTGCGACGCGATGCCTTCTGGATCAACGCCGCTGAGGGCCGTCGCTTCAACGTGAACGAGGACAGGCAACAGGTCGGCAAGCCCACGCCCCGAGACTTCTGGCTGCCCACGCCGACGCCGTCATCCGCTGATGGCTATCTCATCGTGGAACTTAATAAAATAGTTTTGCCTGCGGGCCAACTGCAGCCGCCTTTCTTCAATCCCGACGCCACGGATGCGGTCAACTATGGCGCGTTTGGCATTGCGGTCGCGCATGATCTGACGCACTTCATCGACAGCTTGGGGGCTGCCAACGACCTCCAAGGATATCCAACAAATTGGTGGACCGATGCCGACCGTCAACAATTCGATCAACGCGGTCAATGCGTCGTCGATCAGTTCGATGGTTATTTCGTAGAGCCGGGCGTGCACCATGATGGCAAGCGGGTACTGAGCGAGTCCATCGCCGATCTCGCTGGCGTTCACATCGCGTATGCGGCGCTTCAGCACTCGATGAGGACTCACCCCGTTCCCGTCGTGGATGGATTTACGCCGGAGCAGCAGTTCTTCATATCGTGGGGGCAAACCAGCGGCGCCGCCATACGCCTAGAAGCGCAGCGACAGCTCATCAGCAGCGATCCGCACCCCCTGCCAAAGTTCCGAGTGATTGGCCCGCTGTCGAATTCGCGCGAGTTTCAGCAGGCTTTCTCTTGCCAGGTGTCGGCCCACATGGTCCGGCCACCGGAAAAACGATGCAAGGTCTGGTAGAGCGCAGCGACGCTCTTAAGAGCTGCGCAGCGCAATGGGAGGCGAGTCGTAGGAGCGCCGCCAGGCGCGCCGCAGCTGCCGGGATGAGGCGAAGCCGGTGAGCTCTGCGATCCGTTCGATGTCCAAGCGGCTGGACTTCAACAGCTGATGGGCCAGCGCCACTCGCAGGCCATTAATGTAGCCAGTGATGTTCATGCCCGCTTGTTCGTTGAACAGGCGCGAGAGATGTCTGGGGCTGGTGCTGGCGATGTGCGCTAACCGCTTCAAAGTCCAGTCGGCGGCGGGGTTGGCAATGATGGCGTCTTGAACGCGATGCACGGCAGGGTGCAGGTGATTGCGCCCCTTGAGCCATGGCGAAAGTTGCGGATCGGCGCCTTGACGGCGCAGGTAAAGAACGAGGTGGCGCGCAATCGCCAGCGCACAAATCGGGCCCACCAGCGAACTGACCACATGCAACATGAGGTCCAGCCCGGCAGTAACTCCGGCGCTCGTGTAGCGATGCCCGTCCACCACGAACAGCCGGTTCTCCAATACCTTGGCCTTTGGTGCCAATTTCTGCAGTTCAGCGCACTCGGTGTGATGCGTGGTACATGCGCACCCATCGAGCATTCCGGCGCGCGCCGCCAGCAACGCTCCGGAACAAATCGCGATCAGTGTCTGGCCCGCACCCACCGTGGCTTTGAGCCAGCCGACGATGGCTTCCTCATGGTGGTCTACCGCCGACTGCGGCGCATCTTCGGCAAAGGCAATGCGGTCGGCCGATCCGGGCACGACGACGATCGCCTCCTCGGGCAGTTGGCCGGGAAAAGGGGCGATATCGGTGAGCGGCAGGCCCACCGACGAGGTAACGCGCGGGTTTGCGCCAATGTAGCGCACAACAAATTGAAGCGCGCGCTGCTCTGCATTCGCGCGGCGCAGGACTTCCAAGGGCCCGGCGATGTCCAACAGCAGTACGCGTTGGGGCAATACAACCCACACTTCGATGAGTTTCGGCTTGGCGGATTTCAGTTCCACCTGCTTCACGCGGCTCGCGCTTCGTCTGCGGCGCTCAAAACCTGCTGCACGTTGAGGAGGCGGGCGAAGCGGCCCTCGAGGACGAGTTCAGTGCGCGCTTTAATGTCCTCGGCACTCCAGCGGCGTCCGGCGCGATCGGTCATCGCAAAAGTCAGCGTGGCTTCGCTGACGAAGTCGACTTGGTAGCCGCTGTCCGAAGCATGGCGGGTGGTGGTTTCGCAGCACTGTTCGGTGCGGATGCCAGAAATGATCAGACGTTGAATGCCGTGCTCAATCAGCCAAACCGGCAAGCCGCAGCCGATCAACGCCGAATGGCGTGGTTTATGGAACACCGCCTGTGGCTGTATCGAAAGCGCGGCCAGCGGCCTGATGAAGCCGGATCCCAGCGAGAAGGGACCGGATTCTTCCACATGGAAGACCTGTACGACTGGAATTTGACGGGCCTGGGCACCATCAACCAGCGACTGCAAGCGATCATAGAATACAGGCGTGTCCACCGGACTCCAGTAAGGCGCATGTTCGAAGGACTGCTGCGCGTCGATGACCAGCAACGCAGTGCTAAGGGAGTCCAGGGGGTGGCTCAGGTAGGTGGACATTGCTCGCCTTGCTACAAAGTGACTCGTACTGCGAGTCTGAGCCTTGTTGAACGCTAAGAAAATGCATAACCGGTTAAAAAGCGGACAAAAAAAGCCAAGTGAATGACCACTGGCAAACTCCGTGTTCAATACTCCGCCTTCTCACCCCTTGCAGGCACCGAGGTTGGAACGCCTGGCGTGCCGGCGTACGTAATTAGCAATACAGCAGGTTCATCGCCCGCTTCTCCCCGATTCACATCGTCGATCGATTCTCCAACGACTTGTCCCTGATGAACGACTGAACGACATGCATCTCATTCAGGCCGGAGCGGATTCTTGCATTGATCGATACATCGACTACTTTGGTCCCTATGCCACCAGCCACGAAGCGTTGGATACGGATCTGGCCTTGCATCAGGAAGTTCGTAATGCGGCCCGCGCCCTGTTCACGCAGATCCCGGCGCGACGCGCGGGTCAGATGGCCCCCGATGAGGAATTGCAGGATCCGCGGCCAAAATGAGCGCAACGGGACGAAGCAATTTAATCCGATAGGTTCAACGGTTCGAACACGGAGATTAGTTGCCATGATTACGAATCGACGCATCCGGCGCCTTTCTCTGGGTTGCCTGGCACTGGCCTCTGCTTTTCTGGCGCCCGCGGCGCTCGCCGATGGCGCTGAAAAGAGTTTTCCGCGCGCCGACACCCTGCTGAGCGCTCAGCTCGATGATGCCAAATGGATCCACACGCATCCAGATCGCCGTCGACCACAGCCTGGTCCCCATGCGTAACTTCCCGATGGTAGTCAAGCGCGGCGTCTTGGCGCGCCGGTCGTGTATAAAAAGACGTTTCTGCGCGTGTTCATAGAATGGCGAGCGTCGTGTTAGGAATGTCGGTGACAAGCATGTGGCCCGGCTTATGTGCGATCGCGAACGGCAGGCGCGCAGTTTCGATCGCGGCCTGGGGAGTCACGCCGCAGGCCCAGAACACCGGCAACTCGTCGCTGCGCACGTCCACCGCATTGCCGAAGTCGAGCTGCGATAGATCACGGATGCCGATCAGCCACGGATCGCCTAGATGTACCGGTGCGCCATGCACGGCGGGAAAGCGGAAGCGCAGGAAATCGTCGGCGTACTCCTTCGGCAGGATCGGGAGATTCACTTGCGCGAATTCGCCGCAATAGCCGGCAATCGGTCCGCAGATTTTGCCGGCGCGAACCTGCTGGCGAAACTCGGAGGGTGCGATTGACATGAACGGCTACCTCCAGGCGACTGATGATAACTGAGGCCCGCGAAGCGTGGGAGATCAGACCCGATAAATCGGACCGCTCGGGAGGCGGTCAGTCGTAACAGACCGGTTAGGGGTCGAGACTTGCCGGATGCCGTCGTGTTTTATGGAATCGCATTGGCACTCGGCTGAGCCCTGAAAATCAAGAACGGGAATGACCAAGACGCTCGCCGTTCACGTTTATGATTCGTTGGCTTTCCTCTAAGCGGGCGTTCGTGCCTGGCGGCTTCGGGTCGAGGCCGTGTGAAAACGCCGAAACCCGCGACTTAGGCGGAAGAGGCGGCCTCGATCGACTTACGGAGTCACCGTGGTGTTCGCAAAGGATTGAGGACCTCGAGCCCCGAAAAATGTTTTTCATTGTCCGTTACAATCACGCACTCGTTCGTTTCGGCGACAGCAGCAACGATCATATCCAGGTCGCTTCTGGGTTTCCCGGCGGCCCGACCTTCAGACATGAGACGAGCCCAGACCAGTGCCGCCTTCTCGTCAAATGGCAATATCCTCCCTTTAAATAGCGACTGCGGGCCCTCCGGTCCGGCAAACCACGCGTCCAATCGTTCGCGTTTTTTGCCCTTTGGTTTATCCAGTATGCCGCGGCGGATTTCAGCGACCGTCAGGGAGGAGATGAATAAATCGCCATCCGATTGCACCCCCATCCATTCCAATAACGATTCGGACGGGTCCGGCTTCGTTATATTGCTGATGATGTTTGTGTCGAGAAGGTAGCGGGTCAAAGGTCAACCTTGCGGCCTGTTTCCCTGGAACGCGAGAATTCGAGATCGGCACCCACCAGCGGCGACCGGCGCAGCGCCTCAAGAATTCCGCCTCTCTTCGGCGGATCGCCCGAGATCGTCCGGCCGATCGCGGCTCGAATCCGGGCCGAATCTGGGCCATCTTCCGCGAGGCGCCGCGCGACGGAGCGGATCAAGTCACGATCTGCATTGAGTCCGAGCACCTCGAATCGGGCGATCCCCCGCTTCGTCAGACGGGAGCGATAATTTCGCAACGCTCGCTTCTGTGCTGTGTCGCTCATAGTTCTCTCCTAAAATATGCCCAGTAATATAGCCGGTAATATGGTTTAAAGCAAGTAGTACAGTGCGGTACCTCGGAATTGAAGTGGATGACGCGCTTGAAATGGCGGAGCAAACTGACGTGTGATGACGCAGCGCCGGTCGGCAGCGCGGGTCGCCGACCGGCCAAAGGACTAAACCGCGCGGTAGGGGTGGTTTCTATCCGGCGTCGGAGAGGATGACCGCTGAGGTTCTGTTTCGTAAGTTGCGAAGTGAGGCATTCCGCCTCGTATCGCAACCGGAGCAGAGCCATGAAGGATTCCACTCGAGAGATTTCCCCGCTGCGTCAACGGATGCTGGAAGACATGCGGTTGCGCAAGCTCGCACCTCACACGCAGGCGGGTTACGTGCGTGCAGTTCGCAAGCTCGCCGGCTACCTGCGCCGTCCACCCGATATCGCCACGGTCGAGGATCTGCGTAACTTTCAACTGCACCTGGTCGATCAGGGCGCTTCGCCCATCACGCTCAACGCCACGATCACGGGGCTCAAGTTTTTCTTCGACGTGACGCTCGATCGTGCTGAGTTGATGGCGAAGATGAAGCCGGTGTTTGTGCCGCGGACGTTGCCGGTGGTTTTGAGCCGGGAGGAAGTAAGCTCGCTGATTGCCGCGACCAAGAACCTCAAGCACCAGACGGCCCTCTCGATCGCCTACGGCGCCGGGCTTCGCGCCAACGAAGTCATCTCGCTGAAGGTCGGAGACGTCGATAGCACGCGCATGA
>JALYIH010000025.1 GCA_030775865.1 Pseudomonadota bacterium
GCGACATCATGGTGCCGCGCTCGCAGATGGTGTTCGTCGAGCGGGACGAGTCCCCCGATAAGCTGGTCGAGCTGGTGGTCGAATCCGGGCATTCGCGCTTTCCCGTGATCGGCGAAGATCGCGATCAAATCCTCGGCATTCTCTTGGCGAAGGATTTGCTGCGGCTGCAGGCCGCGGGCGATGAGAATTTCGAGATCCGCGAATACATGCGTCCCGTGGTGTTCGTCCCCGAAAGCAAACGGCTCAACGTCTTGCTCAAGGAATTTCGCCGCAGCCACAATCACATCGCCATCGTCGTCGACGAGTACGGCGGCGTGTGCGGTTTGGTCACCATCGAGGATGTGATCGAACAGATCGTCGGCGAGATCGACGATGAACACGACGTCGAGGACGCTCAGACCATACGCAAAGAAAGCGCGCGCGAATTCACGGTGCGCGCACTCACGCCGATAGCCGACTTCAATCACTACTTCGGAACCGAGTTTTCCGATGAAGAGTACGACACCATCGGCGGCTTGTTGATGCAAGAGTTCGGCCGGCTGCCGCGCCGCGGAGAAATCATGCAGGTCGGCGCGATAGAGTTTCGCGTGCTGCGCGCCGATCGCCGCCGCATCGATCTTCTGCGTGTCATTACCCCAACCGATATCGAGCCGCCTCCCGCCGACGAGTCGAATCCTTGAGCCTGCACGTGCGCGGCTCGGCCGCGCTGCGGGTGCAGGCCCTGTGGCGGCTGGCGGCCGCGTTCGCCGCCGGCGCATCGCTGAATGCCGCTTTCGCTCCGTTCGGTTGGTGGCCGATCGCCGTCTTGGCGCCGGCGGCGCTGTTCGCGCTGATCCGAGGCCTGCCGCCGCGCCGCGCCGCTTGGACCGGCACCGCATTCGGCGCCGGACTGTTCACATTCGGCACTTATTGGCTGTACACCTGCCTGCATGTGTTCGGTCTGGTGCCCGTTTGGCTGACCATCATATTGCAGGCGGTGCTGATCGGATTGATGTCGCTGTATTTTGCGGCGCTGTGCTATCTGGCGAATCGCTTCTGGCTCAAGCCCGGCGCGACACGTGCGTGGCTCGTGCTGCCCGTACTCTGGGTGCTGCTCGAATGGCTGCGGGGATGGCTGTTGAGCGGCTTTCCGTGGCTGTCGCTCGGCTACGCCATGATCGATTCGCCTTTGAGGGGCTGGGCGCCGTTGTTCGGAGTCTACGGCGTAACGTGGGCCGCGGCTGCGATCGCGGTGGCGCTCAATGTGTTGCTGATGCCGGCTGTCACCACCCCCAGGCGGTTGATTGCGCTCGCCGCTATGTTGGGCTTACTCGCCGTTCCGGCGCTGCTCGGGCGCCACGACTGGACGCGTGCCGCCGGGTCGCCCATCTCGATTGCCGCCGTGCAAGGCGCCGTGTCCCAAGACCAAAAATGGCAGGCGAAAAATCTCGATGAGACCATGACGCGATACTCGGGGCTCACGGCACAGGCTTGGGGTGCGCGCCTCATCGTATGGCCGGAATCCGCGCTGCCGATACTCGCCACTGACATACCAGATTACTTGCAGCGCCTGCAGGAGCAAGCGCTGGCTCACGATGCGGATTTTGCGCTCGGGCTCGTGAACTACGAGCCCGCGACCGAGCGGTACTATAACGGGTTGTTGGTCTTGAGCACGTCGGGCGGTGGTTGGTATTACAAGCGGCACCTTGTGCCCTTCGGTGAATACTTCCCGGTGCCTGCGTTCGTACGCTCCTGGTTGCGGCTGATGAGTCTGCCGTACGACGACATATCGCCGGGCGGCGAGCATCAGCCCCTGTTGAGCGCCGCGGGCCAGAAACTCGGTCTCACGATCTGCTACGAGGATGCGTTCGGCAGCAGCCAGCTCGACGTGTTGCGCGAGGCGACTCTGTTGATCAACGTCACCAACAATGCCTGGTACGGGAATTCCACGGCGCCCCACCAGCATCTGCAGATTGCCCGCATGCGCGCGCTCGAGGCCGGGCGCTACCTGGTGCGTGCCGCGAACGACGGCATCACGGCCGTGATCGGGCCGCACGGTGAGATCGTGGCGCGACTGCCGCAGTTTCAAGAGGCCGTGCTGCACGCCGATGTGCGGCCGATGACGGGTCTTACCCCGTATGCGCGCCTCGGCAATTACCCCGTGGTCATTGGCGCCGGTCTGTTGCTCGCGCTCGCGGTTTGGCGGCGGCGACAGGGGGATGCAGCACGATGAGGGCCCCTTTAACTGAATGTCGCGACGCGATCGCCGCCCTGTCGCGGTCCACGCTGGCAAAAACGTAAATCGGCTCTGGAATCCGATCGTGTTGGAGTAATTGACAACACTCGTAAGTGTTGTCATCATGTCCCACGTGAAAGCACAGGAGATTATACGGACGCGTATAGCGGACTCAGAGATTGCATTCTCTGAAGTAGTGGTTTGGTTGCTCGCGAAACCTCTGCTTGGGTCGTCGCACAACTACAAGTATCGCCTAGCGCATGTTGTCAAAGGTGAGTGCGTTATCAGGCTTGACAATGAATCAGGGAAAGGCGATCACCTGCATTTTGGGTCAACGGAAAGCAATTATCGATTCGTTTCAATCGATCAGTTGCTTGCCGACTTCGATAAATATATTCAGAGGTGGACTCATGAAAACAGTAACGCTTGACGTGCGCTCTCGAGCTGAAGTGTTAGCCGACGTTGGGAAGGTGTGGAAGTCTGGCAAGGCGCAAAAGACCGCTCGTATCAGTTTTGCGACTCCTGAGCTTTTGTGGAAGGTGCTCACCGCCAAGCGATGGGAACTGCTCAAGGCGCTATGTGGATCTGGCCCGGTATCGATTCGCGAAGCGGCACGACGTGTCAATCGTGACGTCAAGGCCGTTCATGCCGATGTAACCGCGCTGCTCAATGCTGGTGTACTTGATCGCGCCGAGCAGGGTGGCATCGTGTTTCCTTACGAGGCGGTGAAAGTCGAGTTCTTGCTACAGGCTGCCTAAAAATTGACCACCGAACTCCGCAGGACGATGGCGAATGCCGAGCGATTCAACCAAACGCCGGAACAAGGCCTGGGACTCGGGGAACAGCAATACAGATGACGTATTCCGAACGCTTTGGTGCATTTACAGGCATCACTGCGAATTGTATGCGCCGGGCGCCGGCGGGCACTACTGCGTCTTCGCGCTCAGGCCGCCGAAGCGCCTTTGCCGGCTGCCGTAGTCCTCCAAGGCGCACCGGAACCGCTCCTCATCGAAGTCCGGCCACAGGCAATCGCTGAAGTGGAGTTCTGCAAACGCGCACTCCCAGAGCAGAAAATCGCTGAGGCGCCGCTCGTTTCCCGTGCGAATCAGTAGATCGACCTCGGACGCGGGATATGCGCAGTGATCGACTTCATGCAGAAGGCGCTGAAATTCCTGAGGCGTGAGATCCGTATTGGGGTTGGCGCGCTGTGCGGCCTGCACGATAC
>JALYIH010000026.1 GCA_030775865.1 Pseudomonadota bacterium
TGGCGTCCTTGTTAAAACCGATGTGCGTGTCGCTGATCTGCACGAACAGCGGCTTGCCGAGTTTGGCAGCCCCTTTGGCATCGTCGGCCGCCATCGCCAGATCGATCGGCGCCAGCACCCCGCCTGACAAGACGAATAGGGTTCCGGCCCCGCCATAGGCCATGCACTTCAAGGCGTTGCGACGCGACAGCAGCGATTCATCCGACATATTCGTCTCCTGGGAAAGTGACAGTTCTGCACAGGAAGACTTCGGAGCCGGACGGTTTATTCCATCATTCCTTTAATTCTCATGGGCGCTCAGCGCCTGCATCAATTTGGCCAGCCCCAGCAGTTCCTCCCAGCCGGTATCGGATATCGCGCAATAGGCCAGATCACCGGCCCGCCAGAACGCCAGATGATAGCCATTGCGCGTGGTGTTCTTCGGCAGCGGCGCCTCGCCCGCATCCCAACTGAACACGTTGATGAGATGGGTGGTGTGCTGATAGATCACCACCGCGGCGCGCTGATGCTCGAAATAATCTGCCCGGCCGCCAATCAGCTGGTAGCCCTGCGCTCGGAAGTCCGCCACCGCCGGGGAGACATCGGTGTGACCGGCAAACCACGGTTTGACCGTGTGCTTATCGGTGGAGAGCACATCGATCAGATGCTCGGGCATCACGGAGCGCACATGGGCGCTGAGCAACTCGTCAACCAGAGGAGCGTAGACCGGTGGGGTCAAGAGAAAGAAGGCGATGCTGGCCGCGAGCGCCATCCCGCCGAAGCCGGTCAAAGCACCCCGCCAGAAGGGTGGAGCTCTTAAGTTCCGGCGCGGGGGAGGGGCAACCTCGAGAATGGGCTCCTGATCAAGCGCACGCGATATTCGAGCCCGCAAGGCCGAAGGAGCAGTCGCATAGCGAAGCTCCTGGCGAAGCGCGGCGCGCAGGCCCTGCAAGTCGTCGCGCAGTTCGCGGCAGTGTGAACAGAGCTGCGTATGGCGTTCGATATATGCGGCCCCGAGCGCATCGAGTTCACCGTCGAGGTGCGCCTGCACGCGCCCCGATTCAGCGCACGGCATGCGTCGCTCCGCCGATTTGACTGCACAACATTCATCGCGTCCATAGTCCTGGTTAAATCATAAGACTTGCGAAGCGCGCGATTTATTCCCTGCCGCCGTTATGTCGAACCTTACCCACCGGTGTTCAAATGGACCTCGGCCGTCTCGAGTGCCGGCCGCCTGATGAGGTACAAGCCCTTTTCCGCCAGCAGGAAAGTCGTTCCCGTGTCAGGCCTGGTCGCTTCCTGGCGCACTTGCTTCACCTCGATGACACGATCGTCCTGTGATCTGCCGGTTTGCAGCACCTGATAGTCTCGGGCACTTGGCGCCATGGCCAGATCGATGACCGGAGCGGTGATCTTGGCGGTGCCATCGCTCGTCAACTTGGTTGACCTCTGCAATTCAAGCCCCTGAACCTTCTTCAGCGTCGGAATCTTGCGCAGTTCCAATACCGCTTCTCCTTGGCCTTGCCGAAACCTGACAAGTTCCGCCCGCTCGCCGAGCGAGGCGACGAAATCAAAAGGTCCTACCGCATCGAGTTGCGCCGAACCCTCGCCCTTCACATGCGCGGGGTCGGTCACGTCAAAGATGGCGAGCTGCGCGCCCTGACGCTGTTCAACATACAGAAGTGTTCGTCCATCCTTGGTGTCATGCAGAAACATCGCCTCGCCGCTTTGCCGCGCCAAGACGGGAAGATCCGTCGGCGGGACGAGAACAATCTTGTTGGACGGAATGGCGTAAGTGATGGGGGCCGCCAGCATCGCGCCAAAAACGATCGCGATTACCCGGGGCAAATTCCTCGACTTGCCGCTTACATGTTTTCTCATCGCACGTTCTCCTCTGCACTGTTTATCTTGGTTTCTATGACGGTAAGACTGCGCAGAGAGCCTTTTTATTCCGTGCCCAATTCAAAGACCAAAGACCACGAGCGTGAGGGTTCGAGCGCAATCACGGAGTGGTCGCGCTGACAAAACGATGCCTGCACGGAAGAAACAAATTCGTGGGAACTCGCTACTCATGACCGTAAACAATGGTGAATCATTACGGAGAGCACTATGAGATTGCGTCGTATCGTTACGAGTCCGATTTCTCAATCTTTCACGCTAAGCGCCGTCTGCGCACTCGCTGTGGTCGCGTGCGGCGGAGGAGGTGGTGGCGGCGGCGGTATGAGTTCGGGAGTCCAGAAAACAGTTAGCCAATTTGCGGACAAGGCGTTGGTGGCAGATAACAAGGAAGTCGTAGCCACGGCTGTGACGGTGGATGCAAATCTGCAGAATCCCTGGGGCATCGCATTCGCCCCTGGGCAACCCTTTTGGATCGCCAATAACAACGGCAACACCTCAACGCTCTACAGCGGCACGGGCCAAGTGCTGACACAGGCAGTGACAGGTTCGGCCACCGCTGCAGTGTCGATCCCCGCATCCGCCGCGGGAGTGCCGGCCAATCCGACGGGTCAGGTGTTCAACGGCAACGGTGGCTTCAAGATTATGACGGGCAACGGTCTCGAGACGGGGTTGTTCATTTTTAGCGGCGAGGGAGGAACCATTGCCGCGTGGGCGCTGGATAGTGGTGCCACTGCCGTCATCGCCTATGACGATGGGATCGTGAACGGGCCTGATCATGCGGTCTACAAGGGCCTCGCCCTGGGTACCGTCGGTGGCGCGAACTACCTCTATGCAACGGATCTGCATAACAACAAGATCGATGTCTTCGATACCAACTTCGCGAAGCCGGCAGCCATGCAGGGAAAATTCGTTGATTCGACCATGCCGGCCGGATTTGCGCCCTTTGGAATAACCGTGGTGAACGGTCAACTGTTCGTCACTTATGCAAAGCAGGACGCGGCGAAGCACGACGAAATCGCCGGCGCGGGTTTGGGGTATATCGACATTTTTGATTTCAGTGGCAATTTCGTCAGTCGATTTGCCTCTGCCGGACCGCTCAATGCGCCGTGGGGAATTGCGGTTGCGCCGGCAGGCTTTGCATCGCTACAAGGGCAGGTGCTGGTTGGCAACTTTGGCGACGGCACCATCAATGCCTTCATGCCCAACGGGACATCCTTGGCAACTTCCACCGGCCCTCTCACGAACGGCACGGGTCAGGCGCTGGCATTCCCCGGATTGTGGTCGCTGGTATTTGGAAATGGTGACACCGACAAGCCGGCTACCACCTTGTTTTACACGGCAGGATTTGCCAGCCAGACGGATGGAGTGTTTGGCAGCATCACAGCGTCGGTCATGACTGTGACGACCGGATACTGAGTCAAGGTCATACCTCACGCCACGCCCCGCGAATCCTCGCAGGGCGTGGCGATGGCCTTGGCGATAGACAAGATCTATTGATTCTTTAAGAAACAATCAATTGGACTCACGATGTTTTTCGGTATGAGATGATGGACGGAACGCGAGGTCGTTCAAAACATCAACCGGAAGGCGATCGACCATGACGATAAGGGAACTGCGCTACTTGGTGGCTCTGGCGAATCGCGCGCATTTTGGACGCGCGGCCGAGGAATGCCACGTATCTCAGCCCACCTTAAGCACGCAGATCAGAAAACTGGAACAATATCTGGGCGTCACACTGATCGAGCGCAACGCCAAATCATTCGCGCTCACCCCCATTGGCCAGGAAGTGGTTGAAAAAGCGCGCCGGATCGTCGCCCAGGTTGATGAGCTGTTGGCCAAGACGCGCACCGGGCATGGGCCCTTGAGCGGCCCGCTGAATTTGGGGGTGATTCCGACGCTGGCGCCGTACTTGCTGCCCAAGCTGCTGCCGCTTATAAAGAGCCGGTATCAAGCGCTGCAGCTGGTGGTGCACGAAGATCTCACCGGGCATCTCTTGGAGCGGTTGCAGGGCTATCAGATCGACGCGGCCTTGCTGGCGCTGCCACTCGATGGCGATGAGTTCGAGGAGCTGCCGCTGTTTGACGAGCCGTTCTGGTTCGCGTGTCCGCCGCGGCATCCGCTGGCGCAGTTGAAAGCCGTCACCGAAGCCGATTTATGCGGCGAGCCGATGCTCCTGTTGGCCGACGGACACTGCTTGCGCGGTCAGGCGCTGGCCGCATGTGGCCAAACGGCAGCGGAAGAAGAGGGCATCGACGATTTCCGCGCCGCCAGCTTGGAGACCATCTGCCAGCTCGTTTCCGCGGGATTTGGCTGTACCTTGCTACCAGCCTTGGCAGCGCGTGCCCCACAAGGGCCGGAGCCCTCGTTCGTCATCCGCCCGCTGCACTCCCCGAATGCCAACCGCCGCATCGGCCTGGTGTGGCGCCGAGGCTATCCTAAGGCGCAAGAACTGGCGCTGTTCGGCGAACTGGTGCGCAACAATCCGCCCAGCGGCACACATCCCATTGCTCCACAGCAGCCCCTGGCTGCGAGCCGTTAGCGCCTAGTCGTCAGCGCTGTACCCTTAGCGCTTCCCGTAATCCAACGCCACGCCTTTGCGCTGCGCGAGAATGTAAGCCTCCAGCGCCCGCATCTTCGGATCATCCGGTGCCAAAACCTTGCCGCGCACAGGGTGCTCGATGCACCAGTTGATCATGTCGCGCAGCAGCGCGACCCGGCCCAGCTGCGGCTGAAACTTCGGATAGGACTCGGGGTGCGTGTTGGCAGCCCGCGGGTGACACATATCGCAAGACACGGCGATCTCGCTGCCGAGTTGGTCACCGCTATGAAACACCGATGAGCCGTAGACGGCCGTTTTGTAGGTCTCGTTCTTCCAGATCTGCACGTCCTGTTGCGTAACCGTTCCATAAGTGGACGATTGGCCTGTGCCGACCAGCTTGGAATTGTCCGCCGGAACCACGATCTGGTGGGCTTCGACCTCATCCTTCACCCAGTTGCTGTTCGGGTTGCTCGCTTTCCACTGCGCCATCAACGCATCGGAAATCTTCTGGCCCTCGGCGCGGGTTTTGGGCGCGTCGTTCGATACCTGTACCGTCGTCTTGTTGTCGCACAGTTTGACAGTTTTGCTGCCGGAAGCCGGCGGTACCGGCGATTGCTGCGGGGCGTTCTGACTGTCGGCTTTGGCGGCAAGCGCCGAGGTCAACAGGATCAGTGCCAGGAAAGAGAAGTTATTCATTGCATTGCTCCGGTCGAGTCCGATCAATAGCTGGCGAGGGTTGGCGCGACGGGCACATCGCTCTTGCCGCCGCTGCTCAAATAGCTGGCCTTCACCTGCATGGGATTACGGTTCCATAGGTTGTAAAGCATGTCGACGAGGCCGTCCGGGTGTACGCTGATCGTGCCATCGCCGAGTCCATCGTTAGGGTCGAACGGATTCGGGCGATTCATCTGCACCGTCAGTGACGGCAACCCCTGCGGGGCGTAGGGCCACGGCCACGCGGTCGACAACATGCCCTGGAACTGAATATTACCGATGCGATTGGTCAATACTTGGTGGGTATGACCGTGCAATACGGTGACACGCTCAAAGCGCTGCAATATGGCCTGGACGTCCTCGGCGTCGTCGGTCCAGAAGTTCCACGGGCGATACAGCTTGTACAGCGGCGAATGTGAGAACACGATCAGCGGCGTCGAGGTGGGCACCTTCTCCAGATCCTTCCTCAGCCATTCGCGTTGCTGGGCGCCGACTTCGAAGGCGCTTTGCACGGCATTGTCGAGACCTGCCACGGTATGCATGCGTTCCGCCGGGCTCATGCCTCGCGCAGTCCAGAAATCCTTTTCCTGCACGCTCATCAGCACCACGAAATGCACGCCTTTGTGGTTGAAGCTGTAGGTCTGCGGACCAAACAGTTCATTCCAGTGCTGGCCCATGTCGAAAAACCAGTCGTGCTCGCCCACCATCATATGCAGCGGCGCCTTGATGCTCTTTAGGATCTGCGCCCCCAGATCAAGCTCTTCTTTGCGTCCGAGCTGCGCCAGATCGCCGCCGTAAAACACGAAGTCGGGCTGAGGATCCAGCTTGTTCACATCATCGACCGCGCGCAGGAGCTGGCGCACGAAACGTTCATTGGTCTTCTTGGCGTACAGGTGAGAGTCCGAAATGTAGGCGAAGGTAAATCCCTGGCCCGCGGGGCCTTCGCCGGCGTAGGCCACATTGACCGGCAGAAAGCTGTGAAAATGATTCGACGCGCCGGCGGCCAACGCGGCTGCCGCGGCACCGGTGGATACCTTCAGAAAACTGCGGCGGTCCAGATTCTGGAGGCCGCGAAACATGGTATCGCGATCTTCCAGATGCCGCGTTTCGACGCTCTTGATATGGGGTATTTTAGTGTTGTCGCTCATGCTGTCGCTCCGTATTACTTCAGGCCCGCCGGACCCATCACCCGCTGCTCGAAGGGCAGCATCTCGCGGTGCGCCAACGCGTCGTCGCGAAGCGGCCGGCTCTTGGCGGCCAGTGCTTGCTGCTCGCGGAACGCCGCTTCGTTCTGTGCAGCGAAGCGCGTATCGGTAAGGGCGAACAAAAAGGCCACCACGTCGTTGATCTCGTTTTCGCTCAAGTTCAAGGGTTCGATGCCCCCATCCAGGTAGCTGTTGGTCTCGCCGCCTTTGTTGTAGTGGTCCACGACGTCCCACAAGGTCTTCAAGGAACCGTCATGCATGTACGGCCCGGTGATTCCCACATTGCGCACCTGTTCGGTCTTGAACGCACCGATGTCTCCGCGATTCTTGGTGACGAGGAAGCGTCCCAGCTCCGACATATCGGTTTCAATCGCCAGCTTGTCGAGTTCCTTGGCGTCATTGTTCTTACTGAGCACACTCAGAGCTTGCCCGGCCAGGGCCTCGAAGTTCTTTGTGCGTGCAGAGACGCCGATGTTGTGGAACAGGTTGTCAGTGCCGACCGGACTTGAGGAATTGATCATGTGGCAGCTGACACAGCGAGCTTTGCCGTTGAACAGATCGAGTCCACGCTGCGCGGAGGGTGACATTGCCTTCAGGTCGCCTGCGGCAAAGCGGTCGAAGGGCGCATCGAGAAAGATTAATGTGCGCTCGAAACTGGCAATGGCGCGGCCGAGATCGTCGTAGTTCGGTGCACGGCCGTAGGCCTTCTGGAACATCGCCTTGTAAGCCGGGTCGGTGTTGACGGAAGCCATCGCGCTGTCGGCGTCCGGATGTCCCATCTCGATCGGATTGAGGATCGGTAGCTTGGCTTGCTCCTCGAGCGATGGCGCACGTCCGTCCCAGAACTGACTTTGCAGCAATGCCGCGTTCATCGTCGTGGGCGCGCTGCGTTTGCCCAGATGATCGCCGGTCCCCTCCGACACGCTGCGATGATCGGCGAATCCGCGGCTGACATCGTGGCACGTCGCGCAGGCGAGCGTGCCGTCTTTCGACAGGCGGGTATCGAAGTACAGCTTGCGACCCAGTGCGATGCGGTCCGGCGTCAATTCGTTGCCCGCCAGCATATAAATGGAAGCCCACGCAACCGGGTCGATGCCGGCGGGCGGTGAGCTATTGCGCGTGATGAGCTGGTCAAGCCGCTGCTGTTGCGCTTGAATGGGCATTGCGCCATGCGGTCCCGTCGCGGGTTCCGCTGCAATGCTCAGACCGGCGCCGGCGGTGCAAGCGAGATAGATTGATGCGGCCATGCCCGGCGCGCGTACCCAAACGTATTTTTTCATCGTTCACTCCCGGCGTTCTATGCGCGAACCAATACAGTGCACGATCGGCAAAACGGTGCCCAATTGAATATTTGAATGGGGGCGATAGGACTTGCCTATGTCCCGCAATGAATGCAACGTTAGCGAAAGAAGATTCAAGGATTCCATGCCGTTTGAGCTATCCCAGCTAGGCCTTCTGCTTTTCATTTCCGCACTGGTGGCGATGCTGACGCGCCGGTATCGAATGCCCTACACGGTCGGTTTGGTCGTCGCCGGCATGATTCTTTACTTATTTCACGTCCACCTGACGCTGCACCTATCGAGGGAGCTGATATTTTTTGTCTTCCTGCCGCCCTTGGTATTCGAAGCCGCGCTTTTCATCAGCTGGCGGGGCCTTAAGACCGAACTGCCCCTCGTGGCTCTGCTCGCAACGGCGGGAGTGCTATTGGCAGCGGGCGTGACCGCCATTGGAATGCGATGCGGTCTGAATTGGGATTGGGGCAGTGCAGTCGTGTTTGGTGTATTGATTGCCGCGACGGATCCCGTATCGGTCATCGCTACCTTCAAGGGGGCCGGTGTGCAAGGACGCTTGCGGCTGCTGATCGAGGCAGAAAGTCTGCTGAATGATGGCACCGCCGCAGTCGCTTTTGTTACAGCGTTAGGTGTCCTGGCGGGGGCGCATCACGGAGTAGTCTCAATTACCGGGATGCTGCTTCTCACCATGGTGGGAGGAGCGCTGACGGGGGCTGCCATTGCAGCCGGGTTCATGCTCCTCGCGGGACGCACCCCGGACTATCTCGTTGAGCTGACGTTCACCACCCTGGCCGCGTATGGCTCTTTTTTCGCGGCCGAATATTTGCAGTTGTCGGGCGTGCTCGCCGCATTGACCGCGGGCTTGGTCGTCGGCAACTTTCGCTCGTCCGCGTTGATTACGGATACCGGCCGACAGGCCTTGGAGCCATTTTGGGAATTTGCCGCGTTCATAGCGAATTCGCTGATTTTTCTGTTGATTGGCGCTCAGGTCGCACAACAACACTTCGGCGGGTTGTGGCTGCCGGTAATTGCTGCCATCGCTTTAGTGACGCTGGGGCGCGCTGTTGCGATCTACCCCATCTGTGCGCTGTTTTTCTTTAGCCATCTGAGGGTGAAGAGCCAGCACCAGCACGTTCTCTTTTGGGGAGGACTGCGCGGCGCGTTGGCGTTGGCCCTCGCGCTCGCGGTGCCCCCAGAAATACCGCAGCATGATGCCATCATTACGATTACCTTTGCCGTGGTGGCATTTTCCATATTTGCGCAGGGGCTGACCATCTCGCCGCTCCTGCGCAGCCTCGGAGAGATTGACCGCAAGTGACACCGTTCGCGAACTCTGCTTATGGCCAGATCATTGGCTGAGCCCTGCATTCGCCAGGCCTTGTCGGTGTCGAGATCGATTCCACGCTTGCGCGGCTAACGCCTGGTACAGCAACCCCGAAGCTGAGGCAATCTTAAAACGACGCCCAGCACGTCGCTGCGGCGAAACGCCAAACGGTTCACACCACTCGGTGTGGTCCCCGTGACCGTGCGAATTAGCAACAGTTTTTTCTGAGCCATTTTTACGCCATTTTTACGGCGCACGCTCCCATTGCGACAGAGTTTTTACACCGGCCCTCATAGAGTGTGCGATCCAATAAATCTGCGCCGCACCGATGCGCATTGTTGAACCGTGAGTAGAGGATGAGGAAGGAGATGGCGATGGTAAAAATGAATCAAACTTTGGGTGCATTGGTTTTGTCCGTGGTTTCGATTGTGGCGGCGACGCCGCTCGCGACCGCCGACGAGCTCGCCGCGCCGATCAACTCGGCAGCCGCCGGCACCATCGTCGGCGTCGTGACGAATGCGGCGAAAGCGCCCGTGGGCGGTGCGACTGTCACCGCCGTGCGCGCAGGCGGCGGCATTCGCTCCACGATATCGGGCAGCGATGGCGTCTATTCGTTTGCCGATGTTGCTCCCGGTTCTTGGTCGCTGACCACCACGGTGGACGGGTTTCCGGACGTAACGCTGCCGGCGGTCACTGTCGTCGCCGGCAAGCCGGCGCGGCGCGACGTTGTCATGAATGTTCCGGCAAGCACCGCGCCGGCACCCGCGGTCGCGCTCGCAC
>JALYIH010000027.1 GCA_030775865.1 Pseudomonadota bacterium
CGCACGTTCATGCGCCATCACCCGCGGCCGAACTGTCAGCCATCGCGCAGTGGGCGGGAGTAAACCTGGCCCATGAGGGCTTTCGCGCCTGGATCTGCATTCCGGATCTAAACCGGCGCCGGCAGGAGGTGGTCGATGCGCTGGATGCTGTATTGGCGCCGCAGCGATTTGGGTTGCGGGGTGATGGCGGTATAGCGCCCTATGCCGTGGCGGGCGGCACACCCCTGGCGGGCTATGCGCCGGTGCGTGCGGCGTTGGACAC
The DNA here is from genome assembly GCA_030775865.1 of Pseudomonadota bacterium. Taxonomy (GTDB): domain Bacteria; phylum Pseudomonadota; class Gammaproteobacteria; order Steroidobacterales; family Steroidobacteraceae; genus Bog-1198. Next base: position 263 of record JALYIH010000027.1, read on the forward strand.
CTTGGCCGCAGGCTCAGGATCGCTGTCGTTTGCGCGATTCAGTGCGCTGCTGCGAGCGCCGGAGCTGCAGGCCTCCGAAGGCGACGCGGGCGCCGCAGCGTTGCTCGACGTCGCGCTGCGCCGCCGTGCCTGGAGCGAGGCAGATCTCACGTCATGGCTGGACCTGGCCGAGCGAGTGGCGCGAAGCGAGGGACTGGATACGGCGGTGGCCGCCCAGCGTCTGCGCGCTTCGCAGCAGGCGCTGGGTGAATTGCGCGGTGCGCACGTCTTGAGCGAGTGGGTTTCCGCCTGGATTGCCGCGTTGGAAGCCGGTCCGTGGGCATTGCGTCACCGCTGGTCGAGCACCGAATATCAAGCGGCCGAGCGCTTCCGAGAACTGCTCGCCACGTTGGCGATGGCCGATAAGCTGCTCGGTACGCAGTCCCTGGAATCGGCGCAAGGCATCCTGCGCCGCGCGGTCCATGACACGGCATTCCAAGTGCAGACCGGTGTGCCGGCCGTTTGGGTCAGTGGTCAGCTCATGGATCCGTGGCTGAACTACGCCGGCCTCTGGGTCAGTGGTTGCAGCGATGAACAATGGCCCCCGCCGATTGCGCCCGTGGCTTTGCTCCCCGTCAGATTGCAGCGGCAACACGGCGTGATCTTTGCCGGCGCGGAATCGCAACTGGCGCTGGCGACGGACTTGCAGAAGCGTTGGCAGGATCGCGCGGGTCAATGCATCTTCAGCTATGCCGATCCGGGGGACGGAGCCTTGAGTACGCCGAGTCCTTTGCTGCCGAGGCAGTCGGTGCCGCTGCTCCCCGCGCTGACACCGGCGCCGCGGCCGCACTGGCGCGCGATGCTCGAGGCCGCGCCGCAGCTGGAATCCCAGTGGGATGAGCGGGCGCCGCCGGTGTCGCGACACGAACGTACGCGCGGCGTGTCGACGCTCAAGGCGCAATCGCTCTGCGCGTTTCGCGGTTTCGCGGAGACTCGATTGGACGCCCGAACTCTCGAACAACCCGTGCCCGGATTCAACGAGCGGGAACGCGGTGAGCTGGTCCATCACGCGCTGGAGCATATTTGGTCGACATTGCGCGATTCCAGTTCCCTCAACGCCTTGTCTGCCGAGGCGCAGCATCAGTTGCTCGATGAGGCCGCCCGCCGTGCACTCACGATCGTGTGCAAGCGGCGCGATCCGGGTGCCCGTTGGCGCCAACGCGAGCGGGTGCGCCTGCAAAATCTGCTCAAGGGTTGGTTGGACACCGAACGCGTGCGCATGCCATTTGTGGTGGAAGCCGTGGAAGGGAACGCCGAAGAGGCGCGCTTTGGCGGGCTCGACTTCAGGGTCCGCATCGACCGCGTCGATCTGCTGCCCGATGGTTCACGGGTGTTGATTGACTACAAGACCGGCGCTGCCCATCGCGATTGGCGCGGCGAGCGGCCGGACAACCCGCAGCTTCCGATCTATGCGCTGCTGCGCCCTGAAGCCTTGGTCGCCGTCGCCTATGCAAAGGTGAATGCCGCCGAGTCTGCGTTTGTCGCTGAATCGGAGCGGCGGGATATTTTCTACCCCGGATCCCGCGCTTCGCGGTTGGAGGGACTACCGGACTTTGCAGCGCTGATCGGCCTCTGGGCGCGGCGAGTGGAGCGCATTGCCGGCGAATTCGCTTCCGGCCGGGCGGAGGTTGCGCCGACGCTGCGTGCATGCAAATCCTGCCACTTGCAGGGGCTATGCCGCGTACCCGCGGCGCTCGAAGAGGCGGAAGATTCGCTTGAGTGAGACGCTGTCGAAAGTGATCGACGCCGCCGCCCGGGAGCATGCCATCGCTTCGAACGGCTCGGTGCTGGTGCAGGCGCCGGCGGGCTCAGGCAAGACCACGCTGCTGGCGCAACGCTATCTGCGCCTGCTGGCGCTGGTCGATGCGCCCGAGCGCATCTTGGCGCTGACCTTTACCCGTCGCGCTGCCCAGGAAATGCGGCAACGGGTCTTGAGCGCGCTGAGTGCAGCGTCGCTTTCAGAATGCCCGCAGGGCATGAATCCGAACACTTGGAATTTGGGCGTAGCTGCGAAACGGCGCATGGACTCGATCAATTTCAATCTGGAATTGCAGCCCTCGAGGCTGCGCATCGAAACCATCGACGCCTTCAATTCCTGGCTGGCCAATCAACTACCGATCGCCGCCGGTGCGGGATCCGCGCTGCGCGTACTGCCGGATGCGGGGCCTGTTTACGAAGAAGCGTCGCGTCGCGCGCTGGCACATGAAGGCGCCGATCGGTTCGGGCTCGCCGTCGATCGCGTGCTCGAGCTGGATGATCAACGCTGGCGAACGTTGGTCAAGCTCATTGCCGAGATGCTGCCGAGCCGCGACCGCTGGTTGCCGCTGCTGGCCGGCCGGCTGCAAGCGGCGAGCGCCATCGATCCCACGCAGCTCAGCGGAGTGCGCAGGCATTTCGATGAGGATCTGCGGCTTCTGGTCACGCGGGTTCTGCTGCGAGCGCAGGAAGTGCTGGGACGGGAAAAGGTCGAGGCCTTGTCCGCACTGATGCATGCCGCCGCGCAGCGCCTGAGCGACACATCGCCCATGGCCGTGTGGCGCGATTCCGGCACGACGTTGCAGCCTGATTCCATCGACGTCGCACGGTGGCGCTGCCTGGGGACCTCATTGCTGACCGCGGAAGGTGCGCTGCGCAAGCGAGTCACGATTACCGAGGGCTTTCCGCCGGGCAGCGCTGACAAATCGATGATGACGGATCTATTGACGGAACTCGATCGCGATCCGTCGGCGCTGGACCTGCTTCAGGAATTGCGCACGCTGCCCGATCCCGCTTACAGCGACCTCGCGTGGGCCCGCGTCCGGGAGGTCGCGCAGGTCCTGGTGCTGGCGGCTGCGGAACTCGACGGTGTGTTTCGGGAGCAGGGCGCGGTTGATTTTCCTGCCGTATCACTGGCGGCGCTGCGCGCCCTCGGCACCGCGGAGGCGCCGACGAACTTAAGCCTGCGGATCGATTACCGCCTGCAGCACATTTTGGTGGATGAATTTCAGGACACCTCCAGCGCCCAATTGGAGCTGGTGCGACTGCTGACCGCCGGATGGCAGAAAGACGATGGCCGCAGCATCTTTTGCGTGGGCGATCCCATGCAATCCATTTATGGATTTCGCCAAGCGGAGGTCCGGGCCTTTCTCGAGTTGGCGGAGGAGGGCATTGGCGAAGTCCGATTCGAGGTCCAGCGGCTGCGAAGCAATTTCCGTTCGGATCCGTCCCTGGTGGAATGGATCAACGCCTGCTTTGCGCAGCTCATGCCCCGGACCGACGATAGAAATCGGGGCGCGATTGCCTTCCGTGCCAGCGAGGCCGCCGTAACTCGATCCGAGAGCTCGGAGCATGCGGTCCAGTGCTCAGGGTTCGCCAACCGCAGCGCTGAATCGAAAGCCATCGCCGATATGATTGCCGGCGCGCTCGCGCGCCATCCCCAGTGGCGGATCGCGGTGTTGGTGCGCGCTAAAAATCATGCGCGAGAGATTGCCGCAAGCTTGCGTGCTCAAAAAATTGCCTTCCGTGCCGTGGACATCGAACCGCTGCAAGACCGGGGCACGGTTCGCGACATCATTATGCTCACCTGCGCCCTGTTGCATCTCGGCCATCGCATCGCGTGGCTGGCAGTTCTGCGCGCGCCTTGGGCCGGCCTTTGCCTGGCCGATCTTCTATCGATTGCCCACGCGAGACCCCTGGTGTGGGATGCGATTCGGGACGATGCTTTCTTGCCCTCACTCAGTGAGGATGGGCGCGCACGCGTTCAGCGTGTGCGCGGGATTCTGGAGGCGGCCTTTGGCGTGCGCAACGATACCTCGATCGCGCGTTGGGTTGAGAGAACCTGGTTAGGGCTGGGAGGCCCGAGCTGCGCATCGTCGGTGCAGGAGTTGGATCTTGCCGGCGCGGCGTTCGCTCGCCTGAGGAGCCTCGAGGAGCGCGGCATGCCGGATCTTCCGGATCTGCCGCAGAGTTTCGCGGATTTATTCGCCGATCATGGCACCGCGAGCACCGTTGAAATCATGACCATTCACAAAGCCAAGGGCCTGGAATTCGACATGATCGTCCTGCCCGCGCTCAACCGGCCGGTGCCGGGAAACCACAATCAATTGCTGTTGCACCATCAGTTTGCGCGCGCCGGTCGCGATGGCATGGTGATGGCTGCCCGTCCGCCGGTGGGCACGCAAAGCGATCTGTTGTTCGAATTTCTGCGCTGCCAGCGGCGCGACGCAGCGATCCTGGAAGCACAGCGTCTGCTGTACGTCGCCTGCACCCGGGCGAAATGGCAACTGCGACTGACGGCAGTGGTCGGCACGGTTGAAGACCCGGATGATCTCGATGATTCGATCTCCCGCAAGGCGTGGGTGCCCGCGTCGAGCAGCTTGCTCAGAGTTCTGTGGCCGGTGGTCGGCGATCAGTTCGTGTTGCAGACCGATGCGGCGCCGGCAAGAGAGGCGCCGGCAAGAGAGGTGCCGGCAAGAGAGGCGCCGGCAAGAGAGGTGCCGGAGACGCAGACGAGTGGTGCACCCCGTGGCGGACCTCTGCGACGCCTGCCGGGAGACTGGCCGCAAGGTCCACACACGGCGCCCCTCCCGGGCGAGGCAATGACGGCGCCGCAGCGGCGCGATGAGACGCCGATATTCGATTGGGCGGGCGAAACGGCGCGCCGGGTCGGCAGTCTGATACATGCCGAACTGCAGGCGATGAATTTGACGAGTCTCGGTGAGGCCGCGATTCGCGCGCGCCACGGCCACTACCGGCGCTGGCTGGCATTGCACGGTGTACCCCAAGATCGTTTGGAGCAAGCGACGATGCGTGTCGTCGAGGCGTTGCTTGGCGTGCACCGCGATCCTCGCGGCCGCTGGATTTTAAAATCCGGATACCGCGGCGACCTTCGCGAACATGCACTCTCCGCGCACGCCCAGGGTGAGTGGGTGCGTGTGGTGTTCGATCGCAGCTTTATCGACGATGCCGGCGTGCGCTGGGTGATCGATTACAAGACCAGCCAGCACCAGGGCAGTGGCCTCGAGCAGTTTCTCAATCGCGAGGTCGAACGATACAGGCCGCAACTTCATCGCTACGCGCGCCTGGCACGCCGCTTGGGGCCCGAGCCGGTGCGGCTGGGACTGTACTTTCCATTGATGGGTGCCTGGCGAGAATGGGCGGCTGAAGAGGGAGTTGACTAACCCGGCATACTGTATGTATAAACAGTACCCCGCAAACCAAACAAAGAGGGGATTCCCATGATCGGATACGTCACTTTGGGCACGAATGACCTGAAGCGCGCCGCCGCCTTTTACGATGCGCTCCTGGCGGAAATCGGTGCCAAACGCATGATGGAAAGCGACGATTTTGTTGCCTGGTCCGTGAAACCGGACTTGCCCGGCCTTGGCGTGATCAAGCCCTTTGATAAGAAACAGGCCACGGTGGGGAATGGCGTGATGATTGCTCTGGTCGTCGACAGCGAGGCGAAAGTCAATGCGCTGCATCGGAAGGCGCTGCAATTGGGCGGCCAGGACGAAGGCCCTCCGGGCAAGCGGTCAGAGGGTTTTTACGCCGGTTACTTTCGAGACCTGGACGGCAACAAGCTCAACGTCTTCGTCAGCGGCTAGTACTTCGGCACTGTGAATTAAAGCGTGAATTCGAGCTCGACCGGAAGTCGACCGGCCGGGTCTCGAGGCCGAAGTTGCGACAGGCTGCTTAGTTGATTGCGAAGGCCTAAGGAGGCTTCAGGGCGCTCTTTTAGCGTTCCGGACAGCATGCCGGTGCGCGCCGCAGGCGAGTATTGGATCTGCGCCTGAGCCTCCAGCGGTCCGCCGTTGTCGTTGAGATTGGCCGTGATGGTACCGTCCGAGGCGATGGCTCCCGGGGCAAGTTGCAGCACGTAGCCCCCTAGAGCTTCGCCGTCGGCGATTTGTGCGGCGGAAAGATTGGCCAGTTCGAGCTTTCCCACCGCAGCGTCGAGTTTGCGAAGATCACTCTTGAACTCCGCAATCGCCAGATTGGCGCTACCTTTCCAGCCGGGGGCGACCCCCAGGTCGTGAAGATCTTCGATGGGGCCGCCGCCTTTGATGTCATGGCCGGCAAGAGCATGGCCGGCGAATGTAACCGTACCGTCGAGGACGAAGCCCACCTTCACCCAATGAATGTCCGCCACGATCGCCATTCGCAGCAGCGAGAGCGGATGCAGCTGCCATTCGATGGCGCCGGCGTCGCGTGCGTTGACCTCGAGCTTGCCGGCGGCGCCGTGTACGAGGCTGCCGGAAAAATCGGCCGCGTGCACCTGAGCGGGCAGGAAGTGCGTGATCATCGAGGCCGGCAGCACGAACACCGCCGCAGCGGCCAGCGCGATGATCCCTAAAAGGATCAGCGGCCAGCGTCGCGGAGGCCGCTTGGTGCTAACGTCGCGGCGGGGTGAACGAGATGCTGGCATTGACCATCCCCGGCACCGGCGTGCGATCCACCGTGATCGATTCAATCGCAAGACCGTAGCGCCGGTCCAGGGTATCGAGCCAGGTGATCATGGTGTCAAATGGCGCCGCCTCCAATTGCACACGCACACCGCCGGTAGAGGTTGGTTGCGTACCGCGCAGCGCGCTGGCAAGTCCCGCTTCGCGGCCGACTCTGTCCACCATGACCACCGGGGCCTCCCCGGTATCGGCCGGCAGCTGATTGCCAAAGGCGCGGACTTCGGGTGCATTCACGCGCATCCAGGCCAAATCGTCGCGCCGTGTTTCAATTCCCTTGACCGCACTCGATAGGACGGATTGCAAAGGCATGAGAATTCCGCCGATCAATATGATCAACCCCAAGACCACGGAGCCGATGGCGACCACGCGCTGGTCGCGCGGCTGCAGGCCTGCATACCAGGTTTGCAGTGTGTTCATCGGCGTGCCTTCGCGGACGATGCGCGCACGTGAAGATGTGCTTCGACACCCGTCGCCACGGGATTCGAGGATTGAATCTCGGCAGCGAGACCCTCCTTGCCGACGAACTGAGTCAACTGCGAGAGCGCTGCGAGACTGGGCGCATTCACCGTCATGTCGAGAGAATCATCGCGATAACTCAAGGCACTGATGGTGGTTTTCGGCGTCACCGCCAGGGCACCGCTCAAGGTCTGCAGCGTGCGCAGAAAGTATTGCGGACCCGCGCCCGATTTGCGAATTCTCTCCAGCTTCGATTGCATCTGGCGGCGCGGGTCTCGCAGTGCATCGCCGGGCATGCTTTCGGAAAAAATCTGTGAGATTTCGCCGTCGAGGGCGGCGGATGCATGTTTGGCCTGGCGAATCTGCAGCGCCTGCGCGGCGACGTGAACCACCAGCAGCGCCACGGCGAGCGCGGCGGCCATGCGCCATTGACGCCATCGTGCGCCGTAGTCGGTGGTTCGAGAAAACTCTCCCTGCAGCAAATTGACGGCATCGGCATTCCCGATTCCGCGTGCCAGCCAAGGCAGCGGCCCGTCCGCCAACAATTGCACCTTCAGCGAGGCGAAGTCCTCCAGCAGGTCTTCAAATTCGCCTTGAACTCGCACCCAGTCTTCACGCGTGACGTAAAGAATCGCGCTCTCCTTCGGTCTGGGTTCCGCCGTCGATTCAAGCGGGTCCGCGATGACGCCGGCCACCACCAAGGCTTCCCTGACGGGCGAGAGTTCCACGGCGAAGGGCAGAGCGCCTGGCCGCCGCACCGCAAGCCGCTCCTTTTCCAGCCACAACACGGTTTGGCCCGGATTCTCCGGCATGGCTGAGATATCCGGATATATCGCCTGCGGATCGAATCCGGCGGCGCTGAGCTCGGCAAGCCAGGCCTGCAGCACGGCGCGCGACACCACCGCCACGGCGGTAGCGCCGTTGGGCCGTCGGCGGCCTATCGCAAAGCTCAGCTGGTCGACATCTTCAGTCAGTTGCTCTTCTAACGCGAAGGGTACGGCCCGTGCGAGCTTCTGGCCGCTGCCGGGCGGCAGTTCCGGCTCGGCCAACAGAATCTGCGTTGACGGCGCGAGCACCACGACTCTTCCGGTGCGCCACACGGCCGCCGCGAGGGTCAAGGATCCGCGTTGCCGGGTCGGCGTCGGTGCACCGTTCTCATCCAGCGTCAGCCACTCGGTCTCCTCTTGACCGGCGGGCGGAAGGCGTAAAAGCAATGAATGCGGCATGTATCTTAGAGTGTCCCAAATGAGCGCAGCAGAGGCGTGACTTTCGTCTGGCCACGGTGCAAAAGACTGTACAAGGTGAACTCCGTAGTGCCAAGCGTGACGCGTGTCGTGAGCTGGAAGTAGTCGCTTTTCGAGCCGATGACAATGCCAGCCATGGCGTTTGCCCGCGAACTCGTGGCAACGTGGGTGAAGGTTTGCACGTCGGGGAAGCAACCCGTCTTGCGGCCATTGGCCAGTACGGCGGGGCTGTTCGACCACTCCCCGTTCAAGCCTTCCACCAGGCTCTCCAGTACGAGGGCGGGCGCCGTGCAGACATTAATTGGGAGGCTGGCATTCGGCAGCGCGGTGACGTACGGCGCGATCTTGCGATACCGGTCGGCGCCGAAGCCCGGAAGATTCATCAACTCGGTGGGTGACATCATGGGCCAGTTACCGGTGCGGTAGGGAGGCGTTTGCGAGGTGTACACCGCATCTTCGGCGCCGTCCGGACTACCGACGACATCGTCTTGATCGATCCAATCACGCGCCAATCCCGCCCATTTGGGCTCAAGGCCCACCGAGACCAGCAATCGCTGGAACTGCTGCAACGGCAGCGGATCCTCGGTCACGCCGTCCGGGCCCAAATGCGCGAGACTGTTCAAGTTGAAGCGCCCCTGCATGTCTTCCAATACACCCTGCATGGCGCCGATGGGTTCACCTTCCGGGTTACTGTCCGGCGTGATGGGAAAAGGCTGCGTCACTTGCGCCCATGGGCCGGCCAAGGTGGTGTATTGAGCGCTGGTCTGCAAATCCTGCATGAGCACATCCGCCGCCAGCGCCTCGGCGCCCATGCCAAAATGCAGCGCTTGCTCGGCGGCGAGCACACCGGTGGTGCGCCGTAGTTCAAGAAATCCATCGAAGCTCAATTTCGTGGCCAAAATGGTTGCCAGCGCCACGAGAATGAGCGCGATGATGAGTGCGACGCCGCGCTGGCGCGCCGCGCCTCCGTTGAAGGGCTTCATCCGGCCACCTCGATCACGCGCCTGATGGGTCCCCAATCCTTGAACTGAATGATGATTTCGACCGCCACCGGCCGCGATTGATCTGGTGTGGCGTTGGCGCCGCCTTGGAGGGTGCTGTTCTCCGGCCATTGGCTTTGCCAGGATTGATTGGCGTCAAGGTAGCGAAGCTGCACACCCTTGACGCCGGTGAGCAAGTCTTGCACGACGGGTTTATTGCCTTGCACGGTGTCCAAGTTGGTCTGGTAGCTGCGCCTGAGCACCTCGCCGACCAAGGCGTACGAGACTCGCTGCAAGGTACTGCGCTGCTGGCCGGCGGTGTTGGACCATCCGGCGCGCGTCAAGTCGACCATGGAAACCGCGCTCGGATCAGTCGTGGCTCCAAAGCCGGAGCCGGAGTTGAAGCTCAACCCGGGACTCGGATTGGGCCCGGAATTGAAGCTCAGGCCGGAAGTGGAACCCGAACCGGTGGCTGCGCCCAAGCTGGCAGAGGTCACCGTGACGCTGCCGGCGCCCGGCGTGCCGCGCAGAGGGGAAAGTCTGTTCTGGCTCCCCAAGATATCCCGCACCGGCCGCGGTACGAGCTGCGCGAAGTCCGATGCCATGACGCGCATGCCGAACTCTATTTCACGCGAACGCTGCAACGACAGCTCGGTGCGCTCGGCCGAGATGCGCGCCGTTCTATAAGTCGAATAGCCCAGCGCCGACATGATCGCCAGGATCAGCAAGGCGACCAGGATTTCAACCAAAGTGAAACCCGCGTGGCGGATGCGCGATTCTGCGGGCGGTTGGTTCATGGTGTCGTCGGCGGTACAGCCGGCGGAGCGGGCCGCGGCCCAATGGTGGTGCCCGGCGCAACGGGAGTACCGGGCGCACCGGGAGTGCCCGGCGGTGCGCTG
>JALYIH010000028.1 GCA_030775865.1 Pseudomonadota bacterium
CGCTGGGGCCGGCGCGGACGCTGGAGCCCGGGTGGGTGATTGGACCGGCGCTGTCGGCGCCTTCTCCGGCGGCCCTTTATCCGCCGGACGATGCTGCGCGGCGTCGTAACAAGCAAGCCGCGCCTCAGGGGCTGTGATGCTGGCACAGCGCGCCATTTCATCGGCGCCTGGCGCGGCCACAGCGGCTGCCGGAATCAAGATCAGCAACGCCGAATGGAATCTGTTCATGCGTCGCTCCCCGGCCGCTGTGAATAATGCTGTCCGTAGATTTCCGTCGCAGTTTGAATCATGTCGCGCTCTGCCGGCGTCAGCAGCGGATTCCAGATATCAAAGATCAAAACGACGCGCGGCGTATCCGACAGATTCCATGCTTCGTGCTCGATGGTATCGTCGAACACCCACGCCTGATCAGGAACCCATTCACGGGTCGTGGACCCCACCCGGAATCCACAGTTCGGCGGCACGATCAGCGGCAGGTGCACCGTACACCGGGTGTTGGTGATGCCGGTGTGCGCCGGGATGCGCGTATTGGGCTCAAGGATCGAAAAGAACGCGGTGGGCGCGCGGCCATCGACCCGGCAGCGTGGCACAACTTCTTCGAGCGTTTGCGCGGTCACCGGACAGCGGGCGATGTGGCCCAGAATCGGCTGGCTTTGGTTCCAGAGAAAGTACGCACTCCACTTGCGCGAGCGGTTCAATTCGGCGAATTGATCGATGGGAAGACCCGCGCGAAAATCAATGTAAGGTTGCAATCCCTCGCGGTCTGCAATTAATACGCGCATCAGTTCGGAGCGGATCTGGTTGCTCGCAGCCTCCAGAGCGTCCAGCCAGGGGAATAGCGAGCGGTCGAAGAATTCGATGGCCGGCAGTTCGGGGAAGTACATCCAGGTCGGTTGCGAGTGATACGTCCGGCGCTTGCGGATCAAGGTGTCCAAGCACTGCTCGACGCGCCGCTGCCGCTGGCCACCGTGCCGCTCGCGGATCTCGGCGAGCGGCTTTTCGAGCGCATCGCTCAGCGCTGCGCGGTCCGCATCGACCCTCATTCTCGCGGTATCGAAAGCGGACTTTAAGTGCGAAGGGATTGCCGCGCCGGCAGGCAGCGAGTCCAGGGCAGCTTGGTAAGTCTGAGCAGCGTTGCGCGGATCGCCTGCCTGCTCAAAATATTCGGCCTTCTGGAGCAGCGCCGACAAATGCCTCGGCTCCAATGCGAGGGCTTTTTCGATGGCATCGAGTTCCTCGATGCGGCGGCCCAATGCTTTCAAGCTGCTGGCAAGATTGGCCCAGATGGCAGGCTGGTTAGGATTTGCGCTGGCCGCACGACTGAACAGCAGTTGCGCTTGATCCGGAGCGCCGCGCGCCAGCATGCGCACACCGAGTTCGTTGAGCACGGCGGGATGGTTCGGGGCACGTTGCGCCACATTGGCCAGCAACTGGTCGGATTGCGCCATACGCCCCGCCGCCTCTTCCGCCTTCGAGGCTTGCAAAACACGAATGATCGTCGCTTCGTCGAGCGGTATAGGAGCAGCAGAACTCACGTCGCCATTGTATAGCACCCGTCTGTCCCCGGGGGCGCCGCTTTGAGCCCTGGCGGGATCCGCTGAAAACGGCGCTTGTAGACTTAAGAAAGCGGCGGGCAATGAGCCCGCCGCAATTTTCTGCAAAAGAGTTTCTAACTTCGGATCAGAACTTCACGCTGACATGCGCATACAGGTAGCGGCCCAACGTGTCGTACGTTCCGACCCAGGTGTTGTCGTTGCACGAGGTGTTGGGGCACTCCGAGTAGCTGCCGCTGGGGATGATCGGCGGTGCCTTGTCGGCCAGGTTGTTGACACCCACTCGGAGGTCGATTCCGGTGGCCGCGATCGGCATGGACAGCGACAGATCCAGATACGAGTATCCGCCGATGTGTGAAGTCGGAAGGAAGTAGGTCGCGGCGAGTTGCTGGTCCTGACTTGCGTGGTCCGACTGCGTGGGGCCGATGTAGCGCCAACGCAGCGCCAGATCGATACCTGCCCAGGGAGCCTGCCAATCGGTATTGAGCACATGCCGCCAATGGGGAGTCGGCGCACCGCAAGTAGTTCCCCAGTATCCGGCGCAGTTATACGCCGGACCGTTGGTCAAGGGCTGAGTGAAGAAGTTCAGCACGCGAGTGCCTAACAGCGCCACCCCCACTTTGCCGAAACCGGTGTCGAACGAGTAGTTCGACGCCAGATCGATACCCTTGGTGCTGATGGTCCCGATGTTCTGTTCGGTCGCCGTCACGAAGTCGGCGTTGTTGAACCACAGCGAGCCGGTGCCGGGACCGCGATGGATCAAATCGCAGGTTGCCGCAGTGCCGGTGGACCCGCAGTTATTGACGATGGTGTTCGACGTCAGCGACACGATCGTGTCCTGAATGCGTATGTAGTAGAAATCGAGGGACGCGGTCAAACCCGGGAGGAACGTCGGTTTGGTGACAAAGCCATACGTGAACGTATCGGCAATTTCCGGCTTCAATCCAATGTTACCGCCCACAGACGTGTTGATTTGCGCCGCGGGATTGGTGGCAATATTGCCCCACTCCGCCGCGGTAACACCGGTACGTGCGCAGTACGCAAAGTCATGGCCTTGGATGGTTCCGGTGGTACCGCCGGTGCCGCCGATCACCGGTCCCCAGCAAGGATCCGCCGTGCCGCCTGCGCCGATGACCGAGGGCGCGAACAGGTCACCCACGCCCGGCGCGCGCACCGCTCGGTTGTATCCCGCCCGCAAACGCACGTCGCGAATCGGCGCGTACTCGACGCCGAATTTATACGTGTTCGTCGTGAAGCCCGAGGTGTACTTGGAGTAGCGGTAGCCGGCGTCGAAAGACAAATCATAAGCAGCCGGGATATCGTTCAAGACCGGCAGCCGCGCCTCTGTGAAGATTTCCGAGACATGGAAGCCGCCGTCGATGGGATGTTGGGCGCCGTTGCCGCCGGAATTCAAACCATTCTTGAAAACAAAGTCAGGGTCGAATACATAGCTTTCTGAGCGGTATTCGGCGCCGAGGTTCACGCTGGGACCACTCGATGCGGTGGGCAGCTTCAGACCGAATTTTTCGAGATCTGCCGTGACCGAACCATCGACGATGAATTCCTGCGTGGTGATCGTGTAAGTGGCCGGAACGGAAATGTAACTGATCGCCGCCGGCGTCACGCCGCCCTTGTTGAAGATATTCCAAGGTACGCAATTCGGATCGGTGCCGTTAAGTACGACTTGGCAAGTGGGCAGTCCGGTCTTCGGATCGGTGACGACGTTCAATGCATTCGTCGCGCTGGTGGTATTGACGAACCCGCCTTCGCTGTCGTGCAGAGCGTTGATACCGACCTGACCGTATAAGTCGTAAGACAAGCCATCGAGCCATTTGCCCTTCACGCCGAGAGTCTCGCGGAAGGCATTCGACAAATAGTTATCCGCGCGTGGACCGTTCTCCACGGCGCGGCGGCCGACGTACAAGTTGATATTGTTGCCGCTTACATTCGGAAAAGCCGCGTGGTTCGCCGCGATATTCGCCGGCGTGCACAAGATTCCCACTTCGGCCGCTGTCAGCAGGGGATTGGCGCAGCTGATCTGGGCTGCCGTGTAGGTGAACAAACCGCTGGGACCATAGTTCGCCGTGGAGCTGTTGCGCGCGTACATGAAATCCGAATACACATTGGTTTTGTCGGTGATGTCGTAGTTCAAGAACGACCCGGCGGTATAGCGTTCCGCTGCGCGCTGCAGGAAGCTCAAGCCGCCGAAGTTATAGCTGTCGGTGGCATTGCTGTAAGGCCGGAAGTTGCCGGTAGTCGGATCGATGGCGTAAGCCTTGGCCGGCGTCAAGGGCGCAATCGCGCCCAACGCGGTCTTTCCGTAGATGGCGAAGCGTCCCGTGGCCGGCGTGCCGGAGCCGCCGCAGCTCAAGCCGCCGGGTCCCGGCAGGGTGCTTGGTGTATTCAAGGTGCAACCCGCGTAATCGTATTGATAGCCCACCGCCGGCGAGGTCTTCAAGTACGTCGCGTAAACCGTGGCATTGCCCTTGCCGTCGGCGAAGTTCGAACCCGCGAGGAAGGTAACATCCTTGTTGAAACCCGCATCCACCACACTGCCGGGAACTGGGTCCCCCTTCTTGGCGAGCAGACCCAGCAAATCCGCATTATTGTTGTCATGACGCCCGAAGCCGTAATTCGCATCGACCCGGACGCCTTCGAAGTGGGTGTTCAACACGAAGTTGACCACGCCCGCGACGGCGTCCGCACCGTACACCGCTGAAGCGCCGCCGGTCAGCACGTCGACGCGCTGGATCAGGTCGGCGGGAATCTGATTGATATCCGCGCTGCTGGTGGTGGTGGGACCCAAGCCTGCGCCGGGCGCCAGGCGGGTGCCATTGACCAATACCAAGGTTCGCTGCGAGCCCAATCCGCGCAAACTGACCGTGGCGGTGCCGTTGGAACTGATCGAGGTTCCGCCGCTTTGCTCAGCGACAACCTGCGGAAGGTTGTTCAGCAAGTCTTCGGTTCGCACCAAGCCGGTTTTCTGAATATCGAGCGAGTCCAGGCTGGTCACCGGGCTGATCGACACGTCATTGGGAGATTGCGCGAGGCGCGATCCGGTAACGACCACTTCTTGAAGGGCAGTCTCGTTCACTGCGGCTGGAGCAGTTTGCGAGTACGCCGGTGTCACGGCCGATGCGGCGGCCGCGGCAAGCACAGCACGCACCGCGTACTGCAGTTTGGTATTCCCCATTATTTTCTCCCTTGGTTTGAAAACGATCCCAAGCGCTTGGCTACCATCCTGCGCAATTCATCCCGCGCAGCCGGTACCATTTGTGAATCGATTACAACACGCCGCCAAGTGGTTGCCAAGCCGCCAGATGGTGCCAAGAACAGTTAATTCAATGACAAGGCCCTTGACAAGGCCCTGACGGTGCCGGGATAGAGGGCGAAAAAATCACGCAGGATGCGGAGTGCCTCATTTTGAATCACGGCCGCACCGCCCGCGCGCCATGCGGGTGCGTCGCCGAGCGGCACCCGGTTTGTCTGGCGTGCCGGTTCATTTCATGGCCCCTGGTATATCAGGATCGGCCGATCGACTATCAAGCGTTGCCGTCGGCTCCAAGGGAAATGTCCCTGCCCGGCTGTACCCGCAATGCCTCCAGGCGCGCCGCTTTGTCGTCGCTCTCACCCGCATACCGAGAAAATTGCTCTTTGTACCGCTGCGTCAGTTTCGTTTGATCCGCGGTAGGTAGCTTTTTCCTTAGAGCCAGAAACCAATTGCCTTCCTCCTCATAGACATGGTGCGCTACCGCGCCGCGCAGATGCTCGAGTTTGTCGAGATACTCTTGACTCATGGGCGGCAAGTCCTCGAGCAGCCCCATCTGCACTTTGGCGGCCGACTGTTCCGTGTATGCCTTGGTGGAATGGCCTTCCTCATTCGCCTTCACGAGTGCGGGATAAATCACAGCCTCCTCGGCGATCGAATGGCCGGTGAGAAGGACCGCAAGTTTTTTCTGAGCCGAAAGCCGGCCTGCGGCATCGGCCGCTTCTTTAACAGCCGCAAATGCAGATTCGATTTGCAGATGATGGTCGAGCACCATCGAGAGCCAATCACCGCTGGTAGCTGATGCGCGCGCTTTTGCCCTTGCTTGTGCTCGCGCCGCTTCACTCTCCGGCGGCGTAACTGCCGCCACAACTTTAT
Source organism: Pseudomonadota bacterium (assembly GCA_030775865.1). Taxonomy (GTDB): domain Bacteria; phylum Pseudomonadota; class Gammaproteobacteria; order Steroidobacterales; family Steroidobacteraceae; genus Bog-1198. The sequence goes on from JALYIH010000028.1 coordinate 5,698, forward strand.
CGATCAGTGACATTGGTTGTCTCCTCGAGTCAGTGAGATGAAAAGACCAAAGCTCCGGCGGCGGCGAGGGGCCGCGTGCCGGTTTAGGTTTGCAATTGATTTGGAAGCGCGAGTGTTGCATGCGCAATCTATCGCCGGCAGACGATCAAGCACAAGAGTTCGTGTAGTCGGTTGCCTACGCCTACCAGGACGCTGCGCGTGCGCCCGTAAGGCCAAGGTAATGACAAAAGCGGCCCGGCCGTCCTCCATGCGCCTGCAAACGGCGTCCCCACCATGGCGGCGCGCGATCTGCCGCACCAGAGACAGACCCAGTCCGTTTCCGATGTTTGTCGCGGCCGTCGCGACGGCGATAGAAAGGAGTGAACATCTGTTCAAATTCCGCCGGCGCCGGGCCGGAGCCGCTATCCCATACTTTCAGAACCACAGTCGGGCCTTCGCGCTGCAATCGCACCTGTGTGGGCGGCGCACCATGACGCTTGGCATTTTCCAGCAGGTTGCGCACTAAGCGCCGCAGCAATCGCGCATCGCCACGCAATACGATCGGCGCGCCCTCGAGCTGAACTTCGTCATAGCGTGAACATTCCTCCGCCGTCAACGCCAACAGATCTACCTCCTCGCTGATCTGCGGTTGCTCGATGGCGTTTAGCCTGCTGGCCAGCAGTATCTCGTCCACGAGTTCGTCCAACTCCGCGATGTCCTTCTCCAAGCCAGCCTTGCTCTTGGGATCAACAACACTCTTTAACATTTCCACCGCGAGCCTGCGGCGACGCCGCCGATCAGGGTGGCGCCGGCAACGATGGCGAACACCGTCATGCGGTTAAACAGCGAGCGACCTGCGGCGTTGGGTTCCGAGGGAGTATTCATAGTGGGTACCTTATCGGTGAATGACACAATGAACAGGTTGCGCGCGTACTGTTAGCGGTTTTTGCGGGCCACGTAAAGAATTGTAAAGCGCCCCGCCGTCGCTAGTCGGCACTGACACCGGCATCGGCGGCAATCGACTGAATCCGCTTCAGATGTGCCTTAAGCGTCGGCAATGTTGCCCGCGCGTAGGCTTTGGCGTCCGGATCACGGCCGGCCGATGCCTCCTTGTTGAACTCGGCAATATCCTCTTGATGGTCCTTGATCATTCCCTTGATGTAGGACCTATCGAACGTCTGGCCCGACAGCACCTCGAGCTTGGCCTTGGTTGCCATCTGTCCGATGCTGGGGCTGGTGGGCAGCGTAATGTTTTTCGACACGGCCACCGATTTGAGCTTGTCGTTTGCCGCAGAATGATCCTTCACCATCATGGCACCAAATTCCTTGACGCTCTGGTTCTGGGATTTTTGCTGCGCGAGTTTTCCGAGTTCGACTTCTGCGAGGCCGCCTTCCGCAGCGTGCTTGTAGAAGGTTGCGTCGGGGTTATCCGCGCCATACGCGATGAAAGGGAATATCAAAACGAAAGATGCTGCGAGGCGCTTCATCGGAGTCTCCTAATGTTTGGTCGAATGTCGGCAAGCTGCAAGACTTAAAGTGAAAGAATGGCCGCGCTTGCACCGCTGCGCTCTCCGAAAATCCCCTGAAATGCCGTAGGAAAACGCGTATGTAGGACATGACCTAGCCCCAATGGCTCTGCCGAAGAGCAGACGCTGCGGCTTGCGTGGGATAACTTAACGGGCGGGGCGTCTCGCCGGGACGCTTGAGGAGAGAAAGGATGGGAATTCGATCGCAAGACAAGAATACTGATCAGCCGCCGGTTTCCGGTGGTGACCCTGACCAGCCGCCCAATGATCTTCCAACACCGCCAGGCAGCCGCGGCAGGCGCGATACGCAGGATAAAGACAAGGCCGGCTACGGGCATATCGGAAACAAAGAGGTTCCCCGCCCCAAAGGGGCGCCGCCGCCACATCAAATTTTTTAGCGCGCGAGCCCTCTCGAACAGGTCTTCCAGACTCGCTGGGTCTAGTGCGCGCGATCCAGGCTCAAGTTGAGCATCAAGACATTGACGCGCGATTCCCCGAAAATGCCCCACTGCGGACCCTTGACCTGGGCGAGTACCAATTCGCGCAGTTTGAGGGGATCCAATTGGCGCACCCGCGCGACCCGAGCCACCTGATACAGGGCAGCCGCCGGAGTGATGTCGGGATCAAGGCCGCTGGCGGAGGCCGTGACGAGGTCGACAGGGATGGGCAAAGTATTGTCCGGGTCCGCCATCTTCAGCGCGCCGATCCGGGCCTTTACCGCTTCCAGCAACGCAGGGTTCGTCGGCCCGAAGTTTGATCCACTGGATGCGCTTGCGTTATTCGTGGGCGAGGTGGCAGACAGTCTGCCCCAAAAGTATTTTGGATCCTGGAAGGATTGGGAAATGAGCGAGGAGCCCACCACCTTGTTATCCCGCATCACCAAACTTCCTGACGCTTGATCGGGAAACGCGATCTTGCCGATTCCAGTCACCAACAAAGGATAGACAAAGCCCGTGAGCGCCGTGAGCAGCAGGAACAGCACCAACAAAGGACGCAGCATCGATTTCATACTCGTTCCCCTAGACCAGCCGCAACACCGTCAGCGCCATGTCAATGAGTTTGATTCCCGCGAACGGCACCGCGATGCCGCCCACGCCGTAGATCAACAAATTTCTCCGCAGCAAGGCGGCGGCGCCCAGCGCGCGATACTTGACGCCCTTGAGCGCAAGCGGGATGAGAGCGACGATGATCAGTGCGTTGAAAATGACGGCCGACAGAATCGCCGAGTTGGGGCTCGTCAGCCGCATGACATCGAGTGCGGCCAGCTGCGGATAGGTGGTCGCAAAGGCGGCTGGGATGATGGCAAAGTATTTCGCGACATCATTGGCAATCGAAAACGTCGTCAGCGAGCCGCGGGTAATCAGCAATTGTTTGCCCACCTCGACAATCTCGATCAGTTTGGTGGGATTGGAATCCAGATCCACCATGTTGCCGGCTTCCTTTGCCGCTTGTGTGCCTGAGTTCATGGCCACGGCGACGTCTGCCTGCGCCAACGCGGGCGCATCGTTCGTCCCGTCGCCCGTCATGGCCACGAGCCGACCCTCGGTCTGATACTGACGGATCAGTTTGAGTTTGGCTTCGGGGGTTGCCTCCGCCAGAAAGTCATCCACTCCGGCTTCGGCCGCAATGGCGGCCGCCGTCAAGCGGTTATCCCCCGTGATCATTACGGTGCGAATTCCCATGCGGCGCAATTCACCGAATCGTTCCTTGATGCCGCCTTTGACGATGTCTTTCAGCTCGACCACACCTAGGACACGTCCTCCGTCGCTGACCACCAGCGGTGTACTGCCCTTGCGGGCAACTTCGTCGACCGACTGCGCGACTTTCCCAGGAAATACAAATCCCTGCGCCTCGATGTACGAACGGACTGCTTGCGCCGCGCCCTTGCGGACTTCGCGGGTACCGATATTCACGCCGCTCATACGCGTCTGCGCCGAGAACGCCACGAAGGTCGCCTCGAGCTGCCCTAAATTTCTTTCGCGCAAATTGAAGCGCTGCTTGGCCAACACCACGATGCTGCGGCCTTCCGGCGTCTCGTCCGCCAGCGAACTCAATTGAGCGGCGTCGGCGAGTTGTTGCTCCGTCACGCCCTCGGCGGGAATGAAGGCTGCCGCCTGTCGATTGCCCAATGTAATCGTTCCGGTCTTATCCAGCAGCAGCACGTCGACATCGCCCGCGGCTTCCACCGCGCGGCCCGAGGTCGCGATGACATTGGAAGCCATCATTCGGCTCATGCCCGCCACACCGATCGCCGACAACAGGCCGCCGATGGTGGTGGGAATCAGACACACCAAGAGCGCGACCAACACCGTGATCGTGACGGGCGCGCCCAATTTTGCCACTTCGACACTGAACAGCGAGAACGGCAACAGGGTTGCGGTAGCCAGCAGGAACACCAGCGTCAGCGCGATGAGCAATATCGTCAAGGCGATTTCATTCGGCGTCTTTTGCCGCTTGGCTCCTTCGACCATGGCGATCATGCGATCGATGAATGCTTCGCCGGGATTCACGGTAACGCGCACAATCAACCAGTCGGAGAGCACCCTGGTGCCTCCCGTTACCGCTGAGAAATCACCGCCGGACTCGCGAACGACGGGAGCCGATTCGCCGGTGATGGCGCTTTCATCCACCGACGCCACACCCTCCACCACCTCGCCGTCCGCCGGGATGACATTGCCGATCTCAACGAGAAAGTAATCCCCTTTGCGCAGATCGGTGGCCGGAATGGGCACCCAATTCGATCCGAATTTCGGCACCTGCATTTTTTTTGCGCTGGTCGTCTGCTTCAGGCCGCGAAGAGATGCCGCTTGCGCTCTGCTGCGGCCTTCCGCCAAGGCTTCTGCAAAATTCGCGAACAGCACCGTAAACCACAGCCACGCGGTAATCGCGAAAATAAAGCCGGCGGGCGCTTCGCCCATCCCGCGCAAAGCTTGAAAAAATAGGATCGTCGTCAAGATGCTGCCGACATAAACCACGAACATCACCGGGTTTCGCAGCTGGGTCTGCGGCGCGAGCTTGCGAAACGAATCGGTGATCGCAGGCCCAACGAGCTTCGAATCAAAGAGACGCAAGGATGTACGAACCACTTTTTTTCAGTCCTCTAATGAATCGCGTGCAGCTGCAGATGCTCGATGACCGGACCGAGTGCGAGGGCCGGCACATAGGTCAGGGCGCCCACCAGCACCACGGTGCCGACGAGCATGGCGACGAATAGCGGTCCATGGGTCGGCAGCGTGCCCGCCGTCGGCTCGATGCGCTTTTTCTTCGCCAGCGACCCCGCGATCGCCAGCACGGGGACGATGAAGGCAAAGCGCCCGAACCACATCACCACGGCCAGCAATGAATTGTAGAAAGGCGTGTTCGCGGACAAGCCTGCGAATGCGCTGCCATTGTTATTGGCGGCGGAGGATAGCGCGTACAAAATCTCCGAGAATCCGTGCGCTCCGGGATTGAAAATGCCGAGCCGCCCCTGCTCCGACATGACGGCGATCGCGGAACCGACCAGCACCAGAAACGGCGTCACCAGAATCACGATGGCCGTCATTTTCATCTGAAAGGACTCGATCTTCTTGCCGATGTACTCGGGTGTGCGGCCGATCATGAGTCCCGCGATGAACACCGCCATGATGGCGAAGATCAGCATGCCGTAAAGGCCCGATCCCACCCCGCCAAAGACCACTTCGCCAAGATCGATCAGCCACATCGGCACGAGGCCTCCCAGGGGCGTGAAGGAGTCGTGCACGGCATTGATGGCGCCGCACGATGCCGCGGTCGTGATGGTGGCGAAGAGCGCTGAGGACACGATCCCAAAGCGCGTCTCCTTGCCTTCCATGTTACCGCCCGCCTGAAGCACGCTGGGGGTCTGGTCCACTCCCAGTGCCGCAATGGCGGGATTGCCTTGCTGTTCAGCCCACGTCGCAATCACCGCCATGACGACGAAAATCAGCGTCATGGCGCCGAGAACGGCCCATCCCTGACGCGAATCGCCCACCATGCGTCCAAACACGAAACATAGCGCCGCCGGAATCAAAAACATCGCGATCATCTGGATAAAGTTGCTGAGCGGAGTGGGGTTCTCGAACGGATGTGCGGAATTCGCGTTGAAGAATCCGCCTCCATTGGTCCCCACCATCTTGATGGCTTCTTGTGAGGCCACCGGTCCCATGCCCAAGACTTGCGTTTGGGTCGTGGCAGGCTCGGTCACGGGATTTCCCTGAGCGTCCTTCAGAGGCGCGCCGCCGGCGTCGAGCTTCGGGTTCGCGTACGTGAGGCTCTCCAACGTGCTCGCATCCTTATAAGCATCGAAGTTCTGGATGACGCCTTGACCCATGAAAACGACCGCTAAAATGGTGGAGAGCGGCAATAGAATGTAAATCGTGCTGCGGGTCATATCGACCCAAAAATTCCCAATCCCCTGCGCTGAGCGGCGCACGAAACCGCGAATCAACGCGAATGCGACCGCGATGCCGGTGGCGGCGGAGAAGAAATTTTGGACCGCCAAGGCGACCATTTGCGTGAAATAACTCATGGTCGATTCGCCGGCGTATCCCTGCCAGTTCGTGTTGGTCACGAAGCTCACGGCCGTATTGAAGGACGAATCCGGCGAGACATTGACGAAGGCCTGCGGGTTTAAGGGTAGCCAGAATTGCAGGCGCTGCACTGTGAAGACCACGACTGCACCCAGCGCATTGAAAAGCAGCAGCGCCACTGCGTACTGCGTCCAAGACATGTCCTTTTGCGGATCGACGCCGGCCAGGCGGTACAACAATCGCTCCACCGTTCCGACCACTCCGCGAACCGCGCTTACCTCAGCGATTCTCGCCACATAGATGGCGAGCGGATAGGCGGCCGCAATGAGAACCGCCACAAAAAAGCCGATGGTCAACAATGCCTGCGCGCTCATTTAAAGATCCTCAGCGCGGAACAGTGCGACGACCAAGTAGACGAGCAGTGCCAGCGCAACGGCACCGCTCAGCGCGTAGCCCCACGTCATTTCTTACGCTCGAGCGCCGCACAGCCCGCGACCAGCGCGAGCGTCAGCAGCAAGAATCCGACGATCATCGACACGTAAACGATATCCATCGCTTGCCTCCGCTGACTTCGATCGAGCTCATCGCGGCTCCAAGCCGCGATGAGCCGCACGTGCGCTATGAGATGCTAGAACTTGACTAAGACGCCTGCGCCCACGATGACTTCGCGCGTGCGCAGGTCCGGAAACCAATCACCCACACTGCAATTGCCCGTGGTCGGATCGGCACCGCCACCGACGCAGCTCGCCGGCGACCCGGTGTTGCCGCCCGGAGGCGTCACACCGCCCGTACCTGACCAGTACGGCACGCTCGAATGCCGAAACGTCGCCTCGGTCCACCAGGTAATCCAGTCCTTGGGCATGTATTGCAGATTGAGCTGCGTATCCCACTGAAAGAGTTTCTGGCCCGGCTGCTGCGTGAAATAAGGTGAACCGCTCTGGGCGGAGGCGCCATTGATCGGCGGGGTCAGGGCCAGATACCTACCCGGGTTGTTGATAAAGCCACCGCCGAACGTTATGGCATACAGGTCATCGTGGAACCAGGCGCGGTTATACGCCATCATGCCGAAGAAGTTTTCCTTGTTTCGACCGTTGGTGCACGTGACGCCGCCGCCGTATTCGCAGCCGATATCAACCGTGTAGCTGAAGGCCAATTTGGATACGCCGGCGCCGCCCGTGCCGTGCGCGTCGTAGTATTTCACCTCGATACTATCGTCCTCGTGGATGCGCGTCACCCTCGAGTAGTCGACCGGCGGGCCGGCTCCCACATTGGACCCGGCCGAGGCATTCAGGTAGCCACCGTTTTGCGGCTGGCAATTGACGTCCACGGTTCCGCGGGCACCGTTGGCTTGACAGGGCAAGTTATCCTGGCCGACCGAGTAGCTGTTGAAGACCAGTTTCAACGAGTCGTTGGGTATCCAGAGTATCTGCCCGCCGAAACCCGGCTTGCGGTTGAACTTCGCATAGGACTGCCAGCCGTTGATGAGCCAGGGTTCGATCTTCAAATTCTGCGTCGGCCACCACTGCACGCGAAGACCATTGAAAAACCACGGCGTATTGGATGATACGAACGAGGGCTGGTAGGTCCAGTTGTCAAAGTTGTAGTAGCTGAACAGACCGATATACGACACGAAGATGCCCGCATCGACATTGAGCCCATGATTGACGTCGAAGTGATATCCGGCGTTCGCCTCGGAGAAGTAGCGGTAGGCATTTTGCAGATCCCACTGCCCCACGCCGGAGCTCGCGTCGTTGCGGGGGGTCGTGGTGGCGAAATTGCCGAATATCGACAGAAACCGGGCGCGCACATTGTCCCAGTGGAAGTCGCCGCCGAGGCTCACCTGTTCGATCTGAAATTCGCCGGACCGAAACTCTTCGGTCGAGCCCACGATGGTGTGGTCGATGGGATGGTTGAGGCTTTGCAGGTAGTTCACGTCCACACGGATCTCGGGCGTGAAAAACTTCGTGTCGAAAACCGGCGCCTTTCCGCGTGAAGTGCCGTTCATCCAGCCGATGTAGCCGACATCGGCCCACGGGGTCTTCGTGTCGACTTCAGGACCGGGATCGGGCGACTGGAGCGCCTCAGGCAC
>JALYIH010000029.1 GCA_030775865.1 Pseudomonadota bacterium
GTGCCGAGCGGATTGGAGGAATTGATCATGTGGCAGCTGACGCAGCGCGCCTTGCCGTTGAACAGCGCAAGACCGCGCTGCGCGGCGGCCGACATCGCGGTGGTGTCGCCGGCGGCGAAGCGGTCGAACGGCGCGTTCAAAAAGATCAAAGTGCGCTCGAAGCTGGCGAGGGCACGGCCGAGATCATCATAATTCGGCGCGCGGCCGTACGCCTTCTGGAACAAGCCCTGGTAAGCGGGATCGGCGTTGATGCCTGCCATGGCGCCGGCGGCGTCCGGATGTCCCATCTCGATGGGATTGAGGATAGGCAATTTGGCCTGTTCCTCGAGCGAGGGCGAACGCCCGTCCCAGAACTGACTCTGCAGCAGTGCCGCGTTCATCGTTGTCGGCGCACTACGCTTGCCCAAATGATCGCCGATGCCTTCCGATACGCTGCGATGGTCGCTGAAGCCGCGGCTGACGTCGTGGCAGGTGGCGCAAGCCAGCGTACCGTCCTTCGACAACCGGGTATCGAAGTACAGCTTACGGCCGAGAGCGATTCGGTCCGCGGTCAGTTCATTGCCTGCGGGGATGTAAATGGACGTCCAAGCCATCGGATCGATTCCCAGCGGCGGTGCGACCGATTGGGTGATCAGCTGATCCAGACGCTGTTGCTGCGCGCCCATCGACATGGCGCCGTGAGGTGCAGTTGCGGAGTCGGCGGCCACGCAGAGTGTGCCTCCGACGGTGATGGCGAGACCGATTAGTACCGCCGTACAAGACGGCCGTACCCAGCCTGATCTATTCATAACTCCCCCTCCAGCGTTGGCTGCGCGATTCGAGATTGCGCGGTTTACGAAAATGTTCCCAATAGAATCTTTGAATGGGATTGATAGAGGATGGCTATGGGATATCGCGCCTCGCTTGGGTTGGAAAGGCCGCCGCGGCAATAGTCATCGCGGAACGCGCATTACCTGCGAATGTCCTCGAGGGGGCCGTACGTGGGTGGGAATCGTCTTACGCCATGGCAGGCGGATCGAGGACAGATTTCCCCCATGATCTCGCGAATGATGGGACTTGTGCATCGGCGCACTCAACAATTCAAGGAATAACTATGCTGCGCAAGAATGTCCTGGTATCGCTGGTAGGCTTATTCGTGCTCACGCTGGGTGCAAGCGTTGCGGCCCGTGCCGAATCCAAGCAAGAAATCGATGTTTCGGTAAGCGACACGCTGCAGCGATTCACTCATGCCCATCCCTCCCATGCCGAGTTGCTCCGCAAGTCCGCAGGCGTTCTGGTGTTTCCGCGCATCACGAAGGCTGGAGCCGGCATCGGCGGCGAACACGGTAATGGCGCTTTGCTCAAGGGCGGGACCACGGTCAATTACTACAGCGTGAATTCAGCGTCCCTGGGACTGACACTCGGCGCCGGACAGCGCAGCGAGGTTCTATTGTTCATGACGCGCGAGGCGCTCGCGAAATTCGAGGCCAGCGGCACGTTCAATGTCGGCGTGGATGCCCAGGTCGCGCTGATCTCTCAAGGTGCCGGCAGTGAATATGACACCGAAACGCTGAAGAAGCCGATCCTCGGCTTCGTATTCGACGAGAAAGGCTTGATCGGCGACATTTCGCTGAAAGGATCTAAGATCAAGCAGATCGAGCCCAAGTAAGGCTCGTAGTTCTGATTCCGAATAGCGGCCCGCCGCGCTCTGAAGCGCCGCGGGCCGCATCGTCATGGCTGCGGCAAGGAAGTCATTGCTGCCGCCAGCAAACTAGCCGGCGGGGCTGCCTTCTACTTGAATCAGCAGCTTCACTTCCTGGTTGAATCCATACTTGTCGCCATAGTTGACGCCGAAATCGCTGCGATTGAAGGTCGCCGAGGCATCGGCGCCGCACACTTCTTTGTGCGTCAGCGGGCTCAATTTGCAGACGAAGGAATTGATCATCAGCGTCACGGGCTTGGTCACGCCGTGCATGGTCAGAGTGCCCTGGGCTTCGGTGGGCGACGCGCCGTTGAATTTGGTGAACTTGCCGGTGTAGTTGGCAGTGGGGAACTTCGCCGCATCGAACATTTCCGCCGATTTCGCGTGTTCGTTCAATTTCGGCATGCCGAAGTCGATCGAACTCACTTTGAC
>JALYIH010000030.1 GCA_030775865.1 Pseudomonadota bacterium
CGCCGGTGGGCATGATGCCTGCGGTCCAATCGGCGACATAGGCGCCCGGCGCCGTAAACGAGGTGCCCAGAAAACCGACCGCTTGCGCCACCGGATTGCCCTTGGTCTTGGCATCGCCGAGGTAGACCCGCACCACGACGCGTTTCATGCTGGCGACGCTGGTGTCGAAGTAACGCGTATCGTAATGCCATTTGCGGCTACCGAAATCCAGTTCCCCGGTGTCGGTGTTTTGTCCAAACTTGACCACGTTGAGGCGTACTTCGGCGAGGCGGTTGAGAGCAATCCATTGGGCAAGTGTTTTGTCCCGTAAAAAGCCGCTGGTCCGCGCCGTGCCGTCCACGGCGACCATGAGCGCAGTGAGCCCCAGCGCGACGATCACCAGCGCAACCAATACTTCGACCAAGGTAAAGCCGCCCGCACGGTGTGGAGGTTTCAACTGCGCTTTTCCACTTTGTTGGAATTCTCGCGTGAAATTTTCCCGAGCGCGTCCCCTTCCACGGACGCCTTGGCTTGCGTGGCATCGCGCTGCAAAGTCAGGCGGAACGGCGTTCCTTCGCCGCTGGCGGCGATCGCTACCTGGGGATTGGGCGGATCGCCGCTGGTCAGATTCCTGTCGATGGGTTTTATCACGACGGTCTGTGAGTCGAGCTGTAATTGAAAAGTGATGCCCTTGGGCAATTCGCGGTGACGAAATTCTCGCTCCTGGTCGAGCATCAGCCAGCGATCACGGCGCGTATCGTAGACCACGAACTCATAGGCCGTGGGCTCTATTCGCAGGCCGAAGTCCCGGCCTTCCAACAGCGCACGCTCGTGCAGCAGGCCGACCAGCCCCTCGATGCGCCGGCTTTCCTCATCGAGTTGGCTGTCGCGTCCCGTGGCGCTGACGGACAGTACGGTGAGTGAAATGACCACCAACATGATCACGATCACGACCAAAATTTCGACGAGAGTAAAGCCCTTGCTGCGCATGTTGCGCCATCGCCCGTGCGAGGCCTATTTCTGTTCGATCGTAAAGCTGTTGATGTCCGCGTCGGGACCTTCGCCGCCAGGTTTGCCGTCACGACCGAAGGAAGTGATGTCGTATTCACGTCCGTCCGCGCCGGGACTCGTATAGAGATAAGGGTTGCCCCAGGGGTCCTTGGGGACCGCTGTCAAATAGCCGTGAGGGGGATAATTGGTGATCGTCGGGTCGGCCGGCTGCTTGACCAGCGCCTGCAATCCTTGCTCCGTGGTCGGATATTTGAAATTGTCCAGGCGGTACAGGTCCAGGGCAGTTCCAATCGACTTGATATCGGTCTGCGCAGCGGTTACGCGCGCCTTATCGACTTTGCCCAAAATATTAGGCACCACGAGCGCGCCGAGCACTGCCAGAATGACGACGACGACCATGATCTCAATAAGGGTAAAACCGCTGTGGCGATTGCGCATAGTGACCTCGAAAATTCCTCGAATGATAGCAAATTAGCGCAGACCCATGCCCCGTGACGGCGCCATTGGCTTCGCGCGGATCGCTGCGGCACTACAGTGGGATCGCGGCCGATGGGTTTGGTTGCTTCTGATTTTGCTGCTGTTGGGCGCCGTGTTGGGTCTTGGCGACAATGTCGGCGCATTGTTGCGCTATGATCGCACTGCTATCGCGGCGGGGGGGTGGTGGCGGTTGCTTACGGCCCACATCGTACACCTCGACGTTCACCACTTGATTCTCAACGAACTGGGCTTGGTGCTGGTGTGGTCCTTGTTCGCGCAGGACTACGACGCGGTCGATTGGTGTGCCATCGTATTGAGCGGGGCATTGGCGATCAGTTCGGGGCTGTGGTGGCTGAGTCCCCACGTGAGCTGGTATGTCGGCGCTTCGGGAGTTCTGCATACCATCATGGCTGCCGGCGCGGCGAAGCATCTTGCGACGCGCGAGTGGGACCGCTGGATATTGTTTTCCGGATTGTGCGTGAAATTGGCATGGGAGCAGTGGGCCGGACATCCCGCGCCCTTGGTCGTTGTCGATGCCCATCTGTACGGGGCGGCCTGCGGTTTTGCGGTAGGTGCTGCACTGTCGTTGCGGATCGCTATAATTCGCCACCGCTCACGCGCTCAAGGATCTTAAAATTCATGTCGCTTGCCTTTGCATTCCCCGGCCAGGCTTCCCAATCCATCGGCATGATGAGTGCGTTGGCGAAAGCCGCACCGGTCATTACAGCAACCTTTGCCGAGGCGAGCGGCGTGCTGGGATACGATCTGTGGCAGCGCTGCCAGGAAGGTCCGGCGGAGCTGCTCAATTCAACGGAGTGCACCCAGCCCGCGATGCTGACCGCCGGTGTCGCAACCTATCGGTTGTGGCTCGAACGGGGCGGAGCCACGCCGACGATGATGGCCGGCCACAGCCTCGGGGAGTTCAGCGCTCTGGTGGCGGCAGACTATCTGGACTTCAAGACCGCCGTGGCCCTGGTGAAATACCGCGGTGAACTGATGCAGGCGGCGGTGCCGAGCGGCCAAGGCGGAATAGCCGCCATACTGGGCCTCGAGGATGCCGATGTCGAAGCGGCATGTCAGGAGGCCTCACAGGGTGAGATCGTCGAGGCGGTCAATTTCAACGCGCCCGGACAGGTGGTCATTGCCGGGCTTGCAACCGCCGTGGCGCGAGCCATCGAGATCGCCACAGCAAAAGGTGCGCGGCGCGCCATGGCGCTGCCCATGAGTGTTCCCGCGCACAGCTCTCTCATGCAACCGGCGGCCGAAAAATTACGAATTCGCCTGGAGAGTACGGCAGTGGCGGAGCACACGGCTGTGAAAGTGTACGGCGTTGATTGCAAGATACACTCCGGCGCGAAAGACATACGCTCCGGCCTGGTCAAGCAGCTGGCGACGCCCGTGTACTGGGCGGCGACCGTGCGCACCATGATTTCCGCAGGCGCAACGCAAATCATCGAGTGCGGTCCGGGGAAAGTATTGACGGCGTTGAATCGGCGCGTGGACAAGAATCGGGATCTTAAGATGCTGGCGCTGGAAGATCCGCAGGCCTTCGATGATGCGCTGGCGGCGGTGGGATAAATGTTGAACGGAGAGATTGCATTGGTGACCGGCGCCTCGCGCGGCATAGGCGCGGCCATTGCGGAACGACTCTGCAGCGATGGGGCGAGGGTCATCGGCACAGCGACGACGCCGGACGGGGCGGCCCGCATCACGAACAATCTCGCGGCGCGCGGCGGACGCGGTGCCGTGCTCGACGTGGTCAGCCAGGAGTCGATCGATGCGCTGATTGACGATATCGAGGCGAAGGAAGGGCCCGTCGGTATTCTATGCAACAATGCCGGCATCACCCGCGACACCCTGTTGCTGCGCATGAAGCAAGATGACTGGGATGCCGTCATCCAAACCAATCTGGCCTCCGTGTTCCGACTGTCGAAGGCCGTATTGCGCGGCATGATGAAGGCCCGCAAGGGGCGCATCGTCAGCATCACCTCGGTGGTCGGGCTGACAGGCAATCCCGGCCAGGCGAATTATGCCGCCGCCAAGGCCGGCATCATTGGCTTCACCAAGTCCCTGGCCCGCGAGGTGGGCTCGCGCGGCATCACGGCCAACGCGATTGCCCCCGGGTTCATTGATACGGACATGACGCGCGCGTTGAATGAGGCGCAGCATGCGGCGCTGAATGCTCAAATCCCCTTGGGAAGGCTGGGCCAGCCGGCGGATATCGCCGCTGCGGTGGCATTTTTATGCTCCGCCGACGGGGCGTATATCACGGGCGAAACGCTGCATGTCAACGGCGGGATGTACATGCCATGAGGGTTTTGGGGCCCAGCTGGGCACCCTCAGCCGCACTGTTTTGTCAAGCAACAGGGGATACGGCGAACACCAAATGTGCGGTCAAGGTAGCCGCCGTCGCCGCGTTCACATAAAATACGCGCCCGGTCGATGCCGCTGGTCGCAAGGGTTCAGAAAACCGCATGAATAGCAATTCCGAGAGGACACCAAAAAGATGAGTACTGTTGAGCAGCAGGTTAAAAAGATCGTGGCCGAGCAGTTGGGCGTGAAAGAAGAAGAAGTCACCAACGATGCTTCGTTCGTCGACGACTTGGGGGCAGACTCGCTGGACACGGTGGAACTGGTGATGGCGCTCGAGGAAGAATTCGAGACGGAAATTCCCGATGAGGACGCCGAAAAGATCACCACGGTGCAGCAGGCAATCGACTATATCAACTCGCACAAGGGCAAGGCCTGAGCTAAGTTGATCTCGCGCATATCGTCCTTTGTTCAAGGCTAGCTAGGGGTCGAGGTTGAGCAAACGACGCGTCGTCATTACGGGTCTTGGAATCGTGTCGCCGGTCGGCAACGATGTGGCGAGCGCGTGGGCTGCTATCTTGGCCGGGCGCAGCGGCATAGCAGCCATCGAGCGGTTCGATACCAGCAGCTTTTCAACGCACTTCGGCGGCGAAATCAGAAAGCTGGATCTGGAACCGTACATGAGCCCCAAGGACGCACGCCGCATGGATGCGTTCATGCAGTACGGCGTCGTTGCCGGCATTCAGGCGATGCGCGATTCCGGATTCGAAGTGACGGCGGCCAATTCGGATCGCATCGGCATCATGATGGGGTCGGGAATGGGCGGCCTGGAGTCGATCGAAGAGACTTACGATAAATATCTGGAGACGCACTCCCCCAAGAAAGTCTCGCCGTTTTTTATCCCCGCCAGCATCATCAATTTGGTCAGCGGGCACTTGTCGATCACTTTCAAGATCACCGGACCGAATCTGGCGGTGGCGACCGCATGCACGACGTCCACTCACGCACTGGGATTGGCGATGCGCCTGATTCAGTACGGCGAGACCGATGCGATGCTGGCCGGCGGTTCCGAGATGGCGACCTGCGTCACCGGCATGAGCGGTTTCGCGCAAGCCAAGGCGTTGTCGCAGCGCAATGACGATCCACAAGGAGCGAGTCGTCCCTGGGATAAGGATCGCGATGGTTTCGTCATGGGAGACGGTGCGGGGGCCATGCTGCTCGAGGAGTTCGAGCACGCCAAGGCCAGGGGCGCGAAAATCTACGCGGAAATCGTCGGCTTTGGGATGAGCGGCGATGCCTTCCATGTCACGGCGCCGCCCGAAGACGGCGAGGGCGCGCGCAAAGCCATGTCCAAGGCTCTCGGCGATGCGCAGCTGAATCCCGATCAAGTGCAATACGTGAATGCTCATGCCACCTCGACCGAGCTCGGCGATCGCGCCGAGACACTCGCCATACGGCGCGCGTTCGGCGCGGCTGCGGACAAGTTGGCGGTCAGCTCCACGAAATCCATGACCGGACATCTGCTGGGTGCTGCCGGAGCGGTCGAGGCGATATTCTCTGTGCTGGCGCTGCGCGATCAAGTGGCGCCGCCCACCATCAACCTCCACCAGCCCGGCGAGGGCTGCGATCTGGACTACGTGCCGAACACGGCGCGTCAGATGCCGCTCACATACACCCTTTCCAATTCATTTGGCTTCGGTGGCACGAACGGCTCGCTCATTTTCCGCCGAATTTGAGCCGCTAGAACTCGTCGCACAGTTTCCGGAACTCTATCCGGGACTTCTCGAGAGTGGTTCAATATCGGTTAGCCTAAGCGCCCGCTTCGATATTCTGCCCTTTGCATCGGGCGAGCGTTTGGTGCTGGATGCCAACCACCGATTGCTGGGTCCTCATGCGGGTGCTGAAGGATTTTTACGCGCCCTCGAAGACTGGTGGAAATCGTTGCAGCCGGGCGAACCGGGCGGCGTTTCGTCCGGTGCGTCGGCCGAGGCCCCTGGGTTGCCATTCACGGGCGGCTGGCTTTTGTATCTTGGCTACGAGCTCGCGTCGGAAATCGAGCCCTGTCTGGCGTTGCCGCCAAGTTCGGATCCCGTGGTCGCGCTGGCGCTGCGCGCACCTGCGGCTTGGTTGCGCGATCGCTCGACGGGCGCGGGTTGGCTCGTCGCGGAGCCTGGCTGCGAGGCCATGCTGGATGATTTCGAACAGCGCGTCCGACATCTGCGCGCCGCGGCACCGCCGCGCGGCGCGGTATTTCAGATAACCGAAGAAGATCCGGCGAAGTTTCTCGCGGCCGCGCGGCGTGCTCTTGAGTACACGGCCGCGGGCGATGTATACCAGACGAATCTTTCACGGCAATGGCAGGCGACCGCATCGCGCCCGGTCAGCCCGGTCGCAATCTACCGGCGATTGCGCAGCACCAACCCCAGTCCCTTTGCGGCCATCTTGCGCTACGAGGATTTTGCCCTGCTGAGCTCCTCGCCGGAGCGCCTGCTGGCGGTCAGGGAAGGCGTCGTTTCGACGCGTCCGATCGCCGGCACTCGGCCGCGCGGCCCTACCCCTACGGATGATGAGGCGCTGATTCGGTCACTTCTGGACAACGAGAAGGAGCGTGCAGAACATGTGATGCTGATAGATTTGGAGCGTAACGACCTGGGCCGCGTGTGCATCGGCGGTTCCGTGCAAGTCGACGAATACATGAGCATCGAGACATACGCACATGTTCACCACATCGTTTCGAATGTCAGCGGCCGCTTGCGAAGCGGGGTATCGCCAACCGATGTCATCCGTGCGCTGTTTCCAGGCGGTACGATCACCGGTTGCCCGAAGATTCGCTGCATGCAAATCATCGCCGAGCTGGAGGAGTACGGCCGCGGTGCCTATACCGGATCAATTGGCTACCTGAATCGTGACGGCAGTTGCGACTTCAATATTCTGATTCGCACCATCACCGCACAAGGTACGACGTTCAAGTTCCGCGCCGGCGCCGGTGTGGTCGCGGACTCCGTGCCGGGGCAAGAACTGGCTGAGACAAGGGCGAAGGCCGAGGGCCTGCTGCGCGCCCTGGATGGCCGGCTTTGAAGGTTTGGATCAACGGCCGAAGCCGCGCGACGATCGACTATCGCGATCGGGGCTTGCAGTACGGCGACGGCGTTTTTGAAACCATGAGAGTGCAGCGGCACCGCATCCGACTGCTGGAGCTGCACCTCGAGCGGCTCTACCGGAGCTGTCGACGGTTGAAGATCAAGGCGCCGGAACCGCTCGAGATGCAACGCGAATTGGAGCGCATCGCGGCCCGCCGCGAGGAAGGAGTTCTCAAGCTGATCGTCACTCGAGGTTCAAGTCCCCGCGGCTATCGGCCCACGGGGCTCGAACGCGCCACACGAATCGCCATCTTGCAGCCACTGTCTCGCGTGGCTGGCGCCGATGCGGCTCAAGCGGTGCGGTTGCGCCTGTGCGCGACACACTTGAGCACGAATCCCAGCCTGGCGGGCCTCAAAACATTGAACCGCCTCGATGCCGTGTTGGCTCGCGCCGAGTGGTCGGACGCCCGTATCTGGGAAGGATTGATGAGGGATGTGGACGGCAACTACGTCTGCGGTACGATGTCGAACCTGTTTCTGCGGCGCGGCACTGTCTTGATGACGCCGCTGCTGGATCGATGCGGTGTCGCCGGCGTCATGCGCCGCTGGATCTTGGACAGTGCCGCAACCCTGCATCTGCGCGCCGTGGAACGCCGCATTCGCTGGGCTGACTTGAAGTCGGCGGAGGAAGTATTTATGAGCAACGCCGTCGTTGGGATACGTTCGGTGCGCGTGATCGAAGGCGCACGCTTAGGAAAGCTGCAATTTATTTGTTCGGACACGGCCCTGCAGCTGCGCGCGCTTTTGGATGGGCAGTGAGCCGGATCCTGCGCGTTGGTATTGCACTCGCGGTGTTGCTGCTGGGCGCGGCGGCGGCCGCGGTGTGGTGGTCCGGCATGCGCAGTCTCGACGCCCCGCTGCGAGTGACGGCGCCGACGCGATTCAAGGTGGCGCCCGGGGCGAGTTTTGCGCATGTTGCGACGGAACTGGCAACACAGGGAATCGTCGCTCAGCCGAGAGTTTGGATTCTTTACGCCAGGTGGAAGCGGCTGGCGCCCGCCGTCAAGGCCGGCGAGTACGAAATACAACCGGGCACGACGGCGCGCGAGCTGTTGACTAAAATGGTGAACGGCCAGGTGCTGCTGCATTCGTTCACCATCGTGGATGGTTGGCGCGTACACGACCTGCTCGATGCGCTGGGGCGCAATCCCGACATCGTGTCCACGTCGCCGGAACAAGTGACCTGGTCGGTGCGGGCCGCGAATATGATGGCCAAACTCGGGGCGCCAGGCACCGATGCGGAGGGGCAATTCCTGCCCGAGACGTATCGATTCATCAGCGGCACGACGGATATCGAATTGCTGCGTCAGGCACATACTGCGCTGGTTCGGGAGTTGGATGCTGCCTGGATGGATCGGGATCCGGACCTGCCGCTGCACAGCTCCTATGAGCTTCTGATCATGGCCTCGATCATTCAGAAGGAGAGCGGATTGCCGCAGGAACTTGCCAAGATTGCCGGCTTGTACCTCCATCGCGTGGAGCTGGGCATGCGTCTGCAGGCGGACCCGACCGTCATTTATGGTTTGGGTGAAAGCTACGATGGTGACATTCACACTGTCGACCTGCGCACCGACGGGCCTTACAACACGTATACGCGCGCCGGCCTGCCGCCGACGCCCATCTCAATGGCCGGCGCCGCGGTGATTCGCGCCACGGCCCGGCCGGAGAAAACCGACGCCATCTATTTTGTCGCCTCAACCAAGGGAGACGGCAGCCACGTCTTTTCCGCCACCCTCGAGAAGCACAATGCCGCGGTGGCAGCCTACGTGGCACATCAGCGCAAGGCAGCGCAGGAAACCGCGCGATGAATGCGGTAGGGCGCTTCATCACGATGGAGGGGATCGAGGGGGTGGGCAAAACCACTCAGGTGACGCGCTTGTCCGCAGCGCTGGATAAGCTGCGTATCGCGCATGTCGTGACCCGTGAACCCGGCGGCACACCGCTCGCGGAGAGCATACGCGAAGTGGTGTTGAGTGCGCGCGAGGAGACATTGCCGCCGACGGCGGAGTTGCTGCTCATGTTTGCGGCGCGCGCAGTGCATCTTGAGAACCACGTGGAGCCCAATCTTCAAGCGGGTCGTTGGGTCATCTGCGATCGATTCACAGACGCAACCTATGCATACCAAGGAGGCGGCCGCCGCTTGAGCATCGAGAAGATCGCGGCATTGGAGTCCATGGTCCAAGGGGCACTGCGTCCGGATTTCACGGTCCTGCTGGATGCGCCGGTGGAGAATGCGCTGGCGCGCGCGCGCCGGCGAAACGCCGGAGCGCCTGAGGATCGCTTTGAACGCGAGCGGAGTGAATTCTTCGAGCGCGTCAGAAAAGTCTACCGCGAGCGGGCGGCGGCGGAGCCCGGCCGCATCGCAATCATCGATGCCACGCGATCCGTCGATGAGGTGGGCGCGCACATCCTCGAGCAGCTCAAAGTGCGATCATGGATTTCTTGAGCGCCAATTCTCTGCCGTGGCTGCAGGACTCGCAGCAGCGCCTGCACACCGCGCTCAAGTCAGGCCATCTGCCGCATTCGCTGCTGGTCTTAAGTGTGCCCGGCTTGGGTGCCGAGCAACTGGCGCATTGGATCACCGCCTTGGTGTTGTGCGAGTCGCCGGGCACCCGCCCTTGCGATGCCTGTCCCTCGTGCCGATTGCTGCGCTCGGACAGCCACCCCGATGCGCATGTCGTGCGCCTGGAAGAGGATGCGCAGCAGATCAAGATTGATCAGATACGCGAGCTCATTGATGCCCTGACATTGAAGAGCTATCGCGGCGGCTACAAAGTAGGGGTCATCGAAGGCGCGGAGGCGCTGAACACGAACGGCGCCAACGCGTTCTTGAAGACCCTGGAAGAGCCTTCCGCCGATACCGTGCTCATCATGATTGCCAGGCCCAATCACCGGCTGCCTGCCACCATCGCGAGCCGTTGCCTGCGCCTGAAATTGAGGCCGCCGTCGACGCAGGACGCCATCGCGTGGCTCAAAGCGAACTCGTCCGCAGCAAATCCCTGGCATGCGGCGCTTGCGCTTGCCGGGGGTGCGCCGCTCCTGGCGCTGCAATTGGACGCCGAGGGATTGGCCGCGATCGATGCCGACATGCGCCAATGCATGGCCGAACTGGCTGAAGGGTCCGTGGATGTGACGTTGCTCGCGGAGCGCTGGGTGCGCTCCAATCCGGGAATACGCATCGCCTGGCTTGAGAACTGGATCACACAGCGAGTATATGCATCGCTGGGAGATGCGACTTCGCATCAAACTGCGGAACCGGTCCGCTTGCCTGCCGCTTTACTTAAGCCCAAGATAAGAGCCCTATTCGAGCTGCTGGACGCCGCGCATGACGTCAGGCGTTTTGCATCGACCGGTATGAATCAACAATTGGCGCTCGAGGCCTTGCTGGTCGGTGGTCGAACCGCGCTGGGGAAGTGATGCTTATTGTGGGAAACATAGGAATTGAGAAGTCCAAGTAATAAACCGGGTCTGCTGACGCTTACCATCAAGGATAAGAGCGCGCTGTATCTCGCCTACATGCCCTTCGTGAAAAATGGAGGCTTGTTCATTCCAACGAACAGCAACTATCGTTTGGGCGACGAGGTATTCATGCTGCTCAATCTCATGGGTGAGGAAGAGAAGCTGCCCGTCGCCGGACGCGTGATCTGGATGACGCCGAAAGGAGCGCAGGGCAAAAGGACCGCCGGCATCGGCGTTCAGTTCAGCGATCAGGATCGCGGCAATACCCAAAAGAAAATCGAAAACTATCTCGCCGGCGCACTCGGCGGAGACAAGCCAACCCACACGATGTGATCCTCGGCGACACGGCGCGACCGTTGCAAGACGATGTGCCGGTCAGCGAGTATTCGGTGCAGGCCGCTCCGGTAGCGCTTCAATGTACACCGGCGGCGGTGGCGGGGGCTCTATCACAGGCTTGTGCGGCGCTCTGGCCAGATATACCGACGCGGCGATGATCACGAGAAGAAAAACGAGGGCGAGATACTTGTACTGCGCCAGCATCGACGGGGCTTCGTAGTCGAAGCGGGGCCTTGGAACGTGGCTGCTAGGTCCCTTGCCTCCGCTTAGGTTCGGAGGAGGGTCAAGCACTGCGGGAGCGGGCGGCTTCGCTCGCTGCGAGGCCGCCTTTTAGTACATAAGCTTCAAAACCGCGCTCGCTCAAGATATACGCTGCCGCGGAGCTGCGCCGACCGGTATCGCAGCACACGACGTATTGGGTATTCTTGTCCAAGGCGTTGAGCTTCAATCGAATGAAGTACAGCGGGATGTTCACCGCGTCGTCGATGCGGTAATTCTGAAACTCACTTGGCAGCCGCACATCCAGCCATTTGCCGCCGCTGGCGACGATTTCTCTGGCCTTCTGCTGGTCGACCCACTGCAACAGCGGCTCATTGAGCAGGGTCTGGAAATCATTCTTGCCGAGGCGCATCAACGTGCCATCGGTGGACATGGTCACGGTTGCGTTACGTTTGGCTTCGGCAATCAAGGCTTCTTCCCCGAAGCTGTCGCCGGGGCCCAATTCGGCGAGCTTGATGCCTTCCTTGTTCAGAGGCGTCTCACGCGTGACGATGCATTTGCCGGCAACCACGACGTAGAAATAATCGCCCTCGGTGCCCTGCTTGATGACGATATCGCCGGTGCGATAGTTGATACGCTGCATGCGCATGAAGATGGCTTGAATATTGGCCGGCGGGATGCGATGGAACGCCTTGGTCTGCAACAGCGTGGTCATCCAATCGCCGGTGACATCCAAGCCATCGCCGCGCAGCTCCGCGACTTCGTACTGGCCCGTTTGATCCCAGGTCAGCAGCACATCGAGCAGGTCGCTGTCGATCATGATGTATTCAAGGTCCATCGCAGCGCGCGCGGTAAACCTTCGCGGTAGGCCCGGTGCCAGCGCGGCACGTGCTTCGGCCGTACCGGCCTTGATCACGCCCATGACACGGTCATCGGCCCGCAGCTCGACTTGCCCGGCCACCAGGTAGAAGGTGCGTTTGTCGGCGTCACCCTCCTTGAACAGCACACGGCCGGCGCCCAACTCACGAACGACCGTTTTCCGGGCGAGCGCGTGCAGATTTTCCGCCTTCAGGCCGTCAAGGGGCGAGAAAGTCTTCAAAATAGCAAGGTCGACTGGTCGCTCGTCCATCGAAAAATTCTTCTGCCTCTAGGCTTTCAACCCTATGATTTTGCCTGCGAATGCTACCATACGTGGCGGCGGCACAGGCCAGCAGTGGTTCACATCCGGGTGGCCGCTAAGGAGAAATCACGCTCCATCCGGCGTCTGGACGGAAACGCTCCCCGTAGCGATCTGCGAGCTCGTTCAGGCGGTCGGTGACGTTCGTGATGCCGCGGTCCTTCGCATATTGCAGCGGGCCGCCGCGAAAAGGCGCGAATCCGGTCGCAAATATCGCACCTGCATCCAGTAAATCGGCATCTTGCACCGTTCCCTCGCGCAAGATGGCAACAGCTTCGTTGAGCATGGGCAGTATCAGTCGGTCTTCCAAATCCGGCGGCACCGCCGTCGACTGCGGCGCCTCCTTTTGTGCTTTTCCATCCTGCCAGCGATAGAAGCCTTCGCCGCTTTTGCGGCCGAGTTTCTTTTGCTCAACCAACTTCACCAAGATCTGCGGCACTTCTCGGTGCAAGGCCTCACCCAAGACTCGGCCAACGTGCAGAGAAACGTCCAGGCCCACCACATCCGACAGTTCGATCGGGCCCAAAGGCATACCGAATTGCTCCGCCGCGCGATCAATCACCACCGCGGGTATGCCCGCTTCGAGCGCAAAGAAGGCCTCATTGACGTATGGCGTCAAGATGCGGTTCACGACGAAGCCCGGCGCGCTTTTGCACGGCAACGGAAGCTTGTCGAGCTTGCGGGTGAACTTGAGCGCGTCTTGTACGACCTCAAGGCCCGTACTCGCTCCCTGGACAACTTCCACCAGTTGCAGCTGGGCCACGGGATTGAAGAAATGAATGCCGACGAGCCGGCTGGGATCACTAAGCTTCTGGCACAGAGTTTCAATCATGATGCTCGATGTATTGGTCGCGAGCACGGCGGCCGGTTTGAGCTTCGGTTCGAGTTCCGCGTACAGCGCTTGTTTCGCCTCGATGTTCTCGAAAATCGCTTCGATGACGACGTCGGCATGGGCGGCGCCATCGCCTTTGACATCCATCTTGAGGCGCGACATCGCTTCAGCCGCTGCGGCCGGCTCCTTGAGTCGCTTCTCGAAAAAAGCCTTGGCTCGGCTCAATGCGGGCCGGATCAATTCCTCGCTGCGATCCTGCAAGGTTACTGTCATGCCCCGAAACGCCGACCAAGCGGCAATGTCGCCGCCCATGACGCCGGCGCCGATGACATGCAGATGCTTGCATTCGGCGCTCGAGCCTCCCCCCAGGCTCTTGAGGCGGTCTTGCAGCAAAAAAACGCGCACCAAGTTGCGCGACGCCGGCGTGCACATCAGCTCGCTGATCGAACGGGCCTCCGCCTCAAAGGCGGCAGTACCGGATGCGCCGTACCGCTGCCACAGATCCACGATGGCATAGGGAGCCGGGTAATGCTCACGTCGAACGCTGCGCTTCAACACCGCTAGGCTCTGCTTGGCAACGAAAGGGCGCGCCGCGCTCAAGTTCATGAGCCTCTCGACGAAGGGCGCTGACCTCTTCGGCGGCCGGCGCAGCAGCAAAGATTTGGCGCGTGTTGCGAGTTCGGCCGGCGGCACCAGTTCATCCAACAATCCGACGCTCAGGGCGCGTGCACCTTTGAACGGCCTGCCTTTGAGCATGAGTTCGAGGGCGGGCCGCACACCGATGAGCTGCACGCTGCGCACCGTGCCGCCAAATCCCGGGTGGATGCCGAGCTGCACTTCGGGCAGGCCCAGCGACAACGCAGCGTCGTCGGCACCGACCCGGTAGGTACAAGCGAGCGCCAATTCAAGGCCGCCTCCCAGGGCAAAACCGTGCAGGGCTGCGACGCTCGGAAAGGGCAGATCCTCGAGTTGCTGCAAGACCGATTGCCCGGCGCGCACCAGTGCGCAGCCCTCTGCAGGGGTGCGAATTCTCAAGAACTCCTTGATGTCGGCCCCGGCGATGAAGCCATTGCGCTTGCCCGATTTCACCACCATCCCGACCGGGCGCAACGCGGCGACTTCCTCAAGCTTGGCCGCCAGCTCGCGCACCATATCGCCTGATAACACATTGGTCGATGCGCCGGCCATGTCGCAGGTAAGCCACGCGATGCGGTCGGCGTCGAGGTCCAGCGTCCAGCTGTTGTTCATGCGGCTTGTTGGGCGGACGTGAGGATCGTGAAATCGCAGACCAGCGGAAGATGATCCGAGAACTGCACATCCGGCACTTCAAATCGGTTCACTTGAATTTGCTCACTGTGCAAAATGAAATCGAGCTCTTTGCGCGGACTGCGGCTCGGGTAGGAAAACAGGCCCTTCGTATTGGCGCTGGTCAATCCCGCGGCCTGTGTAAACAGATAGAGTTCGTGATCGCCCCAGTACGTATTGAAATCGCCGGCAACGATCACCGGCTTGGCGGTCTTGCGCACCAGATCATACAGATAGCGAAGCTGGTATTGCCGGTGCCTGAATTTCAATGACAAGTGCACCAGGAAGATGGCGATATCGTCGAGTTCCAATTCGATGATGAGCCGCTTTATCCCTGTGTCGAAGTAGTGGAAACGTTCGCCGCGAACTCTGGGCGCGGCCAGAAAGGCGTTGGCTTGCTTGCGCACGATCGGCACCAAGTGATTGACCGATGAGACGCCGTACTTGCACTCGTAAGTCGAATAATGCCCCAGGGAGCGCGCAATGAAGTCGGCCTGATTGACCATGCCGGTGCGGATCGAGCCGGTGTCGACCTCGATGAGACCCACCACATCAGGGTCCTGCTCCTTGATGAAGTCGGTAATGCGCGACAGAACGTTCCGGCTGGAGCGAAGGTAACCGGCGCCCGGCACCGGAAGGTGAAAAGCAGGCCCCGTTCCGGTGGCATACCGTATATTGTAAATCAGCAATCGCACCAGGCATTGTATCGGCGGGCGGCTCTTCGCGCTTGCAGTTCGGCAAGCTACACTAACCGCATGACGGCCGATCCCATACGTCTATTCGTCAGCCACGCTTGGGCGGAGAACGACGACTACGTTCGAGTCTTCGAGTACCTCGAGGCGTCTGGTAAGTTTTACTATGTCAACACCAGCCAGCCGCAAGGGAAGGCACCGATCGACAAGGAATCGCAACGCGAGGATCTGCGCCGCCAGATTGCTCCCTGTGAGGTCGTGGTGGTGTTGCCCGCGGTTTACCAGCTCGCCCCCGAGCTGGTGTTGTTTCAGATGAATTTTGCCAAGGCCGCCGACCGGCCCATCGTTGCGATGGAGAATTTTGGCTCAACGGCGCCCTTGCCGAAACCCATCCAAGATCTTGCGGATGAGGTCAGTGCGTGGAACGAGCGCAGCTTGATCGACGCGCTGCGGCGACAGGCGCGGCATCAGGAGTCAACGCGCTGGGACACGATCGAATTCAAGCTCGACTGAAACGGACTGCTTCCCTAGGCAGCTGTCCGAGTCTAGTTGCTGGCGACAAATACCGGCACCGCGAATTCTTCAGGGGTGCGTTCTACGGAATGCAATTGAACCACGCCGGTCGGGCGCGCAACATTGAGGTGCGTCTTGCACATCAGTCCGAAGATCTCCACGATTTGCGCGGCGCAGTCATCGGCTTCCTGGTTCGACATCTTGCGCACCGATGCCGCCACGGCATCTTCGCCGCGCAGGGGCGCAACACCGCACAAACTGCGCACCACGTGCCCATAACACTCGCGAGCCTCGCTGGGAATGTCACTTTCCTGCAAAGAGGCGAGATGTCGGCGATAAGCACAGATGAGGCGCTGCTTGATGGGGCTCGAACGCACCAATTCGAGAGTGGCAAAGTGAAAACATTCCCAAGCACTGACCATAAAGCCCCACGGTGAACAAAGAGGCAAACCTAAAGTGGTTTCGAGGCTGCTAACTCCCGGGGAGTCTTGTTAAATCAAGACTCTGCGACTGGAATATACAAGACAATCGCAGAAACGCAACGCGGATTTTCTCAAACATTTGAACCACGTCCGCGCCTCGATTGTGGGGCGATATCACGGCAGTTTTAGTAGTTAGCTTATATAGTGTCTATATCTTCTTGAAAAGAAACAATAAACACCTGGCATCTGAGTGCGATGCGTCTATGCAGATTGGCCCGCGGAATCGCCCACGGGCTCATCAGCGTTGGCAGAGTGATCGGCGCCAATCAGCATGTACACGCCCGGGACGACGAAAAGTGTGAACAGCGTTCCAATGGCCAGGCCAGTGGAAATCACCAGCCCGATCGAAAAGCGCGATGCGGCGCCGGCACCGCTCGCAAACACCAGCGGCAACACACCGAGCACCATCGCAGCCGTCGTCATCAAGATAGGCCGCAACCTTAACGCAGCCGCCGCCACGATTGCCGCTGCCTTGGATTTCCCGCTGCGCTGTTTTTCATTGGCCACCTCGACGATCAAAATGCCGTGTTTGCTGATCAGCCCGATCAGCGTCACCAGTCCGACCTGGGTGTAGATGTTCAAACTTGCGCCATGAATACCGAGCGCGATGAATATCAGCGCACCCGCGATCGACAGGGGCACGGAGATCAGAATGACCAACGGATCGCGAAAACTTTCGAATAGCGCGGCCAGCGCCAGAAAGACGATGACGATGGCAAAGCCAAATGTGCCCAAGACGCCCGTGGATTCCTGAAGGTACTGGCGCATCAGGCCGCCGGTGTCGACGGTGTATCCCTGCGGCAGGGTCCGCGCGGCAAGGTCCTGCAGATACTTCACGACATCCGCCTGCGCCACGCCCTGGGACGCCACGCCCGACAAGGTTGCGGCGTTCAGCTGCTGAAAATGATTCAGCGTTTCCGGCACGGTTTCGGACTTGATGGTCGCGATGGTCGACAGGGGCACCGGCACGCCCCCGATCGTGGCGATGGGATAATTCAGCAATTGATCTGCATTCAGGCGCGAGGCGCGTTCCACCTGGGGGATCACCTTGTACGAACGCGTTTGCATGCTGAAATAATTCACATACCCGCCGCCCAACAGGGCGCCGAGTGCCTGGCCCACCTGATTCATCGTCAGGCCGATTTGTGCGGCCTTGTCGCGATCGATCTCGATCACGGACTGCGGTGAGTCGATCTTAAGATCGCTGTCGATGAAGATGAACATGCCGCTTTGGTTCAGCGTCTTGAGGAATGCCTGCGAGACCTCATTCAAGCGCGCGGCCGGTTCGGTGGTCTTGAGCGCGAATTGCACCGGCAATCCGCGTGCTCCCGGCAGTGAGGGCTGCTGGAATACGACAAATCTTTGCGCGGGCAGCGTATTTAGTTTTGCCTGCAAGGCATATTGGATCTCCGTGGCGCTGAGCTTGCGTTTGTCGCGGGGCACCAGGGGCACGCCGGCGATGGACTGGCCAGGCGCGTCGATTTGAAATATCGCCGTCTCTCCCTCCTGGGCTTTTAGAATCGAGTACGCCTGAGTGCCGTACAGGACTTTTTGCTGCAACGTGGCATCGGGTGCATAAGTGGCCTGCGCGAGCACGAAACTCTGGTCCTCCTGCGGAGCCAGCTCGCTTTTCGAGCTGCGATACAGAAGGAAAATGCTGCCCATGATGACGATCACGAACACGGCGGTCACCGGCGTGTATCTAAGGCTGGTCTCGAGCCGCCGTTGGTAACCGGTGCGCAACCGATCAAAGCGGGTGTCGATGAATTTTATGACCCGTGTTTCCCAGTTCACCTTGTCGGTGCGGTGCGGGCGCAAAAGCCGAGAGCACATCATGGGCGAGAGCGTCAGGGCGATGACGGCGGACACCGTCACGGCGCCGGCAACGCTGAACGCGAATTCAGTGAACAGAGCGCCGGTGAGGCCGCCCTGAAACCCGATCGGTATATATACGGCGAGCAATACCACCGTCATGGCGATGATGGGGTTGGCCAATTCGCGCGCCGCCTGCATGGCTGCGGCAACCGGCGGCATCCCGGCCTCCAAGTGCCGATTGACATTCTCCACGACGATGATGGCATCGTCGACCACCAAGCCGATCGACAGCACCAAGGCCAGCAGGGTCAAGAGGTTGATGGAGAATCCCAGCGCCAGCATGATGGCCAGCGTACCCACCAGGGACAGCGGGATGGCCACGACCGGAATCAATACCGAGCGCGGCGATCCCAAGAAGGCAAAAATGACGAACATGACGATGACAAGCGCTTCGATCAGCGTCACCACGACTTCTTTGATGGAGCCATTGACGAAGTCGGTCGAATCGTAAGCCACCAGAACGGCCATGCCCTGCGGCAGCTGCGATCGAATCTCCGGAATGGTGGCTCTGACGCCGCCGACGACGTTCAGCAGATTTGCACTGGGCGCAATTTGAATGCCGACGAACACGCCGTTCTTGCCGTCGAAGCGCACCGCGGCTTCATAGCTGTCCGCGCCCAACGTCACTTCCGCCACATCGCTCAGACGAATGATGCCGCCGTCGATCTGCTTGATGACCAAGTTACGAAATTCAGTCAGGGAATGCAGGTTGCTGGTGGAAGTCAGGGTGACTTGGACCATCTGCCCCTTGGTGTTGCCGACGGCAGAAATAAAGTCGTTGTTCGCGAGCGCGGCGTAAACGTCGGTTGCGGTGAGTCCGTAGGAAGCCAGTTTTTTCGGATCCAACCAGGCACGCAGCGAAAATGTCTGCGAGCCGAGCAATTCTGCCTGCTGCACGCCCGAGACTGCCTGGAATTTCGGTATCACCACCCGAGTCAGATAATCGGTGATTTGATTCGGTGCCAAGGTGTCGCTGCGAAACGCGATGTACATGGCATCGAGGGTCTGGCCGGCCTGCACCGTGATCGTCGGCTGCAACGCGCCGGTGGGCAGCTGGTTCAGCACCGAGTTGACCTTGATGTTGATTTCGCTGGCCGCCTTGGATGTGTCGTAGTTCTGGCGAAGATTGACGGTAACAATGCTGACGCTGTTTTGGCTGACCGACGTCATGTAGTCGATGCCGTTTGCCTGCGCGACGGCAGTCTCAATCGGTGTCGTGATGAATCCAGCGATGGACTCCGGATCGGCGCCGGGATAGGCGGTGGAAATGGTCACGACGCCGTTTTCGGTTTTCGGGTACGCCAGTACTTGCAGCGAGGTGAACGACCTCAAGCCCACCACCAAAATGCCCAAGCTGACCACGGAAGCCAGCACGGGACGACGCACGAAAATGTCGGTGAAATTCACGATGCGGCCTTAGATGCTATTGGTTGGGCGGATGCGGATCGACGTCATTGGCGGGCAGCACGTCATTGTTAACGGTCACCGGAACGCCGTTGCGGAGTTTCATTTGACCGGCGACCACGATTGTTTCACCCGGCTTGATGCCGCTCTCCACGGCGATTTGATCGCCGCGCGTGGGGCCCAATTTGACGAAGCGCTGTTGAACCTCCAATCGCGGATGCCCCTTGTCGTCGACGCCGTGCTGCTCCACGACATACACCGTATCTCCATAAGGGTTATAGGTCACCGCGGTCTGCGGCAGCGTCACGGGATTGCGCTTATCGCCATACTCGATGCGCACACTGGCGAACATGCCCGGGACCAATCGCAGATCGGCATTGCGCAAGGATGCGCGCACCTGCACGTTGCGGCTCGCCGAGTCCACTTTGGAATTGATCGACTCGACCGTTCCTTGGAACGATCCACCGGGATAGGTATCGACCGTCGCCGTCACCGGCTGCCCGGTTTTCATTTGTGCGAGCGCCTGCTGCGGCAGGTAGAAATCGATGAGAATGGGATCGAGCGCCTGCAGCGTCACGATGGCAGTGCCCGCCGTGAGGTACTGGCCGATGTCGACCTGGCGAATACCCAGGCGCCCAGCGAACGGTGCCTTGACGATTTTTTCCTCGATCAACGCCGCTTGAGCCGCAACTTGAGCATGCGCCGATTTTTGCGTCGACAGGTCGGTGTCTAGATTGGCCTGGCTGATGGCTTGCGCAGCAAACTGTTCCTGATCGCGCTTGTAGGTTTGATCCGCCAGCTCCGCCGCTGCTTGCAGCTGCTGAAGTTTCGCATAGTCATCGTTCGGCTTCAGCCGCAGCAGCACCTTGCCGGCGGGAACCTCGTTTCCGGAATCAAACGCGATCTGATCGACGACGCCCGCTGCTTGCGCCGACAAATCCGCGCCCCGTACCGCTCGCAAGGTTCCCGTGGACTGGTAGTAGGGCTGCCACTCAGCGGTGGCCGCCACGGTGGTGGATACCGTTTGTGGCGCGGAGGCAGAGGCTGCCATGAATTTTTTCCCCATTTTGCCAAAGAAGTATTGCACACCGAAAACGATGCCCAGAACCACTGCGACGATGATGGCCATGATGACGAGCGGCCTGATCATTGCTCGCGGCTTTGCAGTATCGATGGTGCTCACAGTGGACTCTTTGGGGGTTGGGTTGAATTGGCTGCGACGTCCGAGCGATTCCACCAGCCGCCGCCCAATGCTTGAAAAAGTGCCGCGGTATCGACGTAGCGTTGCGCGCGTGCCCTGATGAGTGCGACAGTGGCGGATTGATAGGTTTGCTCCGAACTCAAGACTTGCAGATAGCTCGCGGCGCCGGTTTTGTACTGCACCTGTACCAATTTGAGACTTTCCGCCGCGGTGTTCTGCGCCGCAGTCTCGGCTGCCACAGCGTCGGCGTCGCCTTGCAGCGCGTGCAGGGTGTCGGACACATTTTGAAAGGCGGTGATGACCGTCGCCCGATAATTGGCGGCTGCCTCCTCGGCGGCGGCCACGGCGGCGCGGCGCTGATGCGTCAATTGACCGCCTTTGAAAATGGGTTGGGTCACGGATGCCGCCAAGCTCCATATGAGGGAGGCGGGAGAAAAGACATCCGAAAAACTCACCGCCTCGCCCCCGTAGCTGCCGGTGAGGGTAATCTGCGGCAGCATGTTTGCGGTCGCCACGCCGATCTGGGCGGTGGCTGCATGAAGCAACGCGGAAAATTCGCGCACGTCGGGCCGCTGCTCGACAAACTTCGAAGGCAGACTCACGGGCAATGCAACCGGCAGTACCAATGACTCGAGCTTGAATTCCGGGCCGGCGTAGTCCGCGGGCAGCGACCCCACATAGGCCGCCATCAGATTTCGCGCCTGAGCGAGCTGTGTGCGCAGCGCCGGCAGGGTGGCGAGGGTGTTCTGCACAATGGCCTGTTGTTGTAGAAGATCCACGCGCGAGGCGCCGCCTGCTTCAAGCCGACGGTGAGTGATGTCGACCTGCGTTTGCTGGGACTTCGCGATGTCTTCCGTGGCCGCGATTTGAGCACGCAGCGAGGCCTCGGTGATTGCCGCGGTCACGATGTTGGCGGTAAGACTTAAGTAAGCGGCCTCGAGCAAGAATTTTTCGTACTCGGCCTGCGCCCCCAATGCCTCGACTTGGCGTCGGATGCCGCCAAAGGCGTCCAGGGTGTACGAGACGTTCACCTCGGCGCTGTTCAACGTATAGATGATCGAGCCGGCCTGCGGCGCGCCGAAAGCCACGCCGGGAACCTTCTGCCGCTGCGCGCCGAGCGCGCCGGAGACGCTGGGAAAGAAGCTGCCGCGCTGGGCGGCCAGTGTTTCATTGGCCTGACGCAAAGCCGCCGTCGCGGCCTCGAGAGTTGGACTATTGGCGAGTCCGCGCTCGATCAGCGCGTTGAGCTGCGGCGACTGAAAGAGGGTCCACCATTGCCCTTGGATATCGAGACCTGCGACAAAGCGCTGGGCTTGATCGTCAGGCGCGGGCGGGGCGATGGTTTGCGCGGGCAACTCACCGGGGCGCACGAACCCGGGCGTTTGC
Organism: Pseudomonadota bacterium; assembly: GCA_030775865.1. Classification (GTDB taxonomy): domain Bacteria; phylum Pseudomonadota; class Gammaproteobacteria; order Steroidobacterales; family Steroidobacteraceae; genus Bog-1198. The sequence goes on from JALYIH010000030.1 coordinate 21,799, forward strand.
GGAGGCTGCGGCGCTTTGAAATTCGGGCCAACCGCACAGGCAGCGAGAAGGCATGAAGTGAGAAAGCATGCCATCCGCGCCGCGATGCATCCGATGTCGCTATGTCGAGGCATGCGTCCCAGCTTGGCCGTGCGCGCGCGGTGCCGCGCCCCGCAGAAAAATATTGATCACGTGCTCCAAGTGCGAATCGCAATCCAGCTTGGCCATCGCTGCCTCATCGCCAAACAGTAGGCTTTCGTGCAGTTCGGAGCAAATCATCTGCAGGAAAAGCGTCGCTGCCCGCTCCGGATCCGCGAGCGTTAGTGCGCCGCGGCCAACTTGATCGCGAAAATACTGGGCGACCGCGTTGTTCACGCAGCGCTTGTTGGTCTCGCGCATTTTCGCAGCAAGCTCCGGAAAGCGATGCGCTTCGGTGGCTACGATGCGAAACAGCGCCGCGGCGTCGGGGTCGCGCACGCGTCCGGTGATGGTTTGGCCAATCGCCATGAGCGCTGCCTTAAGTTCGAGACGGTTCAAATCCACGGTCGCCAGCCCTGTGGACATGCGATCCACCAATCTTGAGATCACGGCGCCCAACAGGTCTGCCTTGTTCTTGAACCGTTCGTATATCGTGCGGGTCGACACGCCGGCTTCGGCCGCCACCTTGTCGATGCTCGCCAGACCGTATCCCTCCCGAAGAAAAACCCGCGTTGCAGCATTAATCAAGGCCGTGGTCCGTGCGAGTTCAGTGCCTCGACGGGGCCTCCCACGCACAGGAGCCGCTGGTTGGAGGATTTGGGGGTCAGCCATGGTTAGAAAATGACATGTGTCGTTTTTCCGCGCAACAACTATTTACCAAGTAGATATTCACTTGCTAAAATATATATTAGTGAATAGTTAGTATACAAATGAATAATACGGCATCTCAATTCGAGCTGGTCGAGGCAAATCTCGACAACCTCAACAAGCGCGCGCCCGAGTTGCCCGTGTCGGGCATCTTGTTATGCCGCCTGTTGATGCACATCGGGCGAGAGATGGCGGTGATGTTCGAGCAGCAAATCAGGCCCTTCGGCCTTACCGAGGCGGAGTTTCGGGTGCTGACCACGCTATTTTCTCAGCCCAACGGAGCCGCGCATCCCAGCGACTTGTGCGTCCGCGCCTCGCAAAGTCCCGCCAACATGTCGCGCATCAGCGATGCCTTGGTGAGCCGCGGTCTCATCACACGGGTCTCGAGCGTTCACGATAGGCGCAGGATGGTTTTGCGGATCACGGAAGAGGGTGAGGTTTTCGTGCGGCAATTGCTGCCGAAATTGCTTGCCCCATTGCGTGAGATGTTGAAGGAATTTCCGGAAGCGGAGCAGCGCCAGATGACTGCGCAGCTCAAGCGGCTCGGCGTTGAATTGGATAATGTCATGGCGCCGGTGACTGGGGAGCCGGCGCTGTGAGCGTGCCGCGAGTCGCGGCGGCCGTGCTCCTCACCTTGACGATGGGTTGTGCCGGACTGCCGCCGAAACATAAGCCGGTGCAATTGACGAATTCTGCGCCGCTCGAGGGCTTGGAGGCCGCGACGGACGGCGATTGGCCGGCGCAGGAATGGTGGAAGCGATACCAGGATCCCACCTTGGATGATTTGATTGCGCTTGGCGGCGCCAACTCGCCGAGCTTGGCGACAGCGCATGCACGATATGATTCGGCTCGACAATCCGTTCGTCTCGCTGCCGCCGAATCCGGCGCGCATCTGGAGGCGAGCACTGACGCCGATCGGCAGCGGTTGAGTGACAACGGGCTGTTCCCACCGCGGCTGCTCGGATTCTCCTGGTACAACCAGTTCGACTTAGGCCTGCAAGCCAGCTATACCTTTGATTGGTGGGGCAAGCAACGCAACGCCGTGGAAGCGGCCATGGACCAAGCCCATGCCGCCCAAGCGGATCGCAGCGCCGCCGCATTGATGCTGGCCAGTTCCATCGTCGACACCTACTTCGGCTGGCAAGCCGATCAAAACCGTCTCGTGCTGGCAAGAGAAAAAGAAGCCGCCGTCGAAGCGCAGGGCAAAATCGCCGTTGCCCGCGTGGGCGCAGAGTTGGATTCGGCCGACGATTTGAGCAACTCCGATCTCGCACTGGCCGCGGCGCGTGAGCAGATTGCCGCATTGGAAGGCTCTGCGAAACTGCGCGTGGTTGCATTGGCCGCCCTGGTGGGCCGTTCGATCGGCGACCTGCCGCCCTTGGTCGTGAAGCCGTTGCCCTCGTTCCGCGGCGTTTTGCCGGACAATGTCAAAATCGACCTGATGGCGCGACGGGCCGACATCACCGCCAGCCGCTGGCGCGTCGAATCGGCCGAAAGGAGTTTGGCGTCCGCACGCGCCGATTTCTTTCCCGACGTCACGGTGAACGCGCTTCTCGGTCTGTCGAGTCTGGATGTGGGCAAGCTGCTCGAGTATGGCAGCCGCGTGCCCCAGGTCAGCGCGGCCATTCATCTGCCGATCTTCGACGCCGGCCGGCTCAAGGCGCGTTACGGCGGAGCACAGGCGGCGATCGATTCCGCCGTCTCGAGCTATCAGGACACGGTAATCAGCGCCGCGCGTGAGGTGGCGGCGCAGGCGACCACCCTGGCACAGATCGACGCTCAGCGCATGCAGCGTGCAAAGGAAGTGGCGGCGGCGCTGCGCCTGAAGAACACCGCTGCGGCGCGCGTGCGGCAGGGAATCAACGATTCGCGCAGCGAATTGATGGCGAGCGCGTCCTGGATAGAGCAACGCGACGCCCTGATGCAGCTGGATGCGGCGGCTTTGTCCGCAGACGTCGGACTGCAGCGCGCGCTCGGCGGCGGCTACGAGAGCCCGCAAAAGCTCGCCAATTCCTCTTCAACGACAGCGAAACCATGAATGCAAACATAGGTCCGGCCACGAACCCATCGAACGGCAAGCGGCGCAGGATTCTGCTGCTCATCGCCGTCATTTTCATCGTCATAGGCGGGCTATGGGCCGCTTACTGGGTGCTCGTGCTCGCGAAGCGTGAGAAAACCGATGATGCCTATGTGAACGGCAACAGGGTGGTCATTTCCGCGCAAGTTTCCGGCACGGTCGTTGCGGTGCTCGCGGACGATACTCAGCTCGTCAACGCCGGCCAGGTTCTGGTCAAGCTTGATCCGATCGACGCTCAGACTGCCTTGAGCCGTGCGGCCAGCGCCCTGGCGCAATCCGTGCGGCAAGTGCGCCAGCAGAAGGCGACCGCAAGCCAATACGATTCGGAAATTGATACTCGCAAGTTGGAGTTGGCCCGCGCTCAAGCCGACCTGACAAAGCGCGAACCGCTGATCGCCGATCACGCCATCGCCGGGGAGGAAGTTCGCCACGCGCAGGAGAGCGTGCAATTGGCACGCGCTGCGTTGACGCAAGCCGAGCGTCAATCACTGTCTGCACATGCGCCGGTCGATGGCACGCCGGTGGAGAGCAATCCCGTTGTGCTGCAGGCAAGGGATGCCTATCGCGATGCGTGGATCGCGGCCCACCGCAACGCCGTTCTGGCGCCTGTGTCCGGGTACGTCGCTGAGCGAAGCGTGCAGTTGGGACAGCATATCCAGGCGGGCGAGGCGCTCATGACGGTCATTCCGCTTCACGCACTCTGGGTGGACGCGAATTTCAAGGAAGTACAGCTGCGCAACCTGCGGATCGGCCAGAAGGCCGAGGTGCGCAGCGATTTATACGGGGGTTCCTTTATTTTTCACGGCCACGTCCAGGGGATGGCCGCCGGAACCGGCGCTGCGTTTTCACTGCTGCCCGCGCAGAACGCATCGGGCAACTGGATCAAGGTCGTGCAGCGCGTGCCGGTGCGAATTCAGATCGATGATGGCGATCTGGTGAAATCGCCGTTGCGCGTGGGTCTATCGGCAACCGTCACCGTGGACACGACAAATCGCGACGGACCGGTACTGGCGCGCGAAGCAAGCGAGGCGCCGGTGGGCGATACACAGGTGTATACGCAGGATTTGGACCAAGCCAATGCCGAAGCCGATGCGGTCGTGCGCCGAAATCTCGGCATGGATCACCAGCAGTAGGATCCTACAATGGCTGATTCCGCGCAGCCGGCCATCCCCGGCGAATACCCGCCTTTGCACGGCGGCAAGCTGTTTTTCCTGACCGTCGCCATCGCGACCGCCTCGTTCATGGAGATTCTTGACATGACCATCGTCAATGTCTCCGTGCCCTCGATTTCCGGCAGCCTGGGCGTCACCACATCGGAAGGCACCTGGGCCGTCAGTTCCTACATGCTCGCAGCTGCAGTCATGCAGCCGCTCTCGGGATGGATCGCGCGGCGCTTCGGCGAAGTGCGCACCTTCGTCACCTCCATTCTGCTGTTCATGATTTTCTCGGCCATCTGCGGCCTCGCGAACAGTCTTCCCATGCTGGTAGCTGCGCGCCTCATCCAAGGATTCGTTTCGGGTCCCATGATGTCCGTTGCGCAGGCGATATTGTTGCGCAACTATCCCATTGAGCGGCGCGGCATGGCGCTGGGTCTGTGGTCCATGGTGATCATGATCGCCCCGATTTTTGGTCCCATCATCGGCGGATGGATTACCGACAATTTTTCCTGGCCGTGGCTGTTCTATATCAACTTGCCGGTCGGCGCGTTTTCGGCCGTGGCGAGCTGGTCGATACTGCGCGACCGCGAGTCGAAGACCATTAAATTGCCGATCGACGTCGTGGGGTTGGCGCTCCTCCTCATCGGCGTCGGCAGCCTGCAATTCATGCTGGACAACGGCAATGAGAAGGATTGGTTCAATTCGCCTGTCATTCTGGCGGCCGCGGTCACCTCGATCATCGCCATCGCATTCTTCATTTCTTGGGAACTCACCGACAAGCATCCAGTCGTGGATTTGCGCTTGTTCAGCCGGCGTAATTTTCGCGTCGGCACTTTGACAGTCGGGATGGCTTTCTTCGCATTCTCGGGCGTCAATATTATTTTCCCGCTGTGGCTGCAAACCACGGTGGGCTACACGGCCACCTGGGCGGGATTTGCGGTTGCTCCGGTTGGATTGTTGGGGCTCATCGTGGCTCCCATCGTCGGCCGCAACATGATGCGCTTGAATCTGCGCCTCGCAGCCAGTTTCGCGTTCTGCGTATTCGGATTCTCCGTCTTTTGGACCGCGACGCTCAATGAAAGCGCCAGTTTCATTCAATTCGCAACGCCGCGGTTCCTGCAGGGCTTGGGTATGGCATTTTTCTTTTTGCCGTTGAATCAAATCCTCATGTCCGGCGTCCCTTCGAATGAATTGGCGTCAGCTTCGGGGGTGAGCAATTTCGTGCGCACCATGTCCGGTAGCTTTGCGACCGCGATCACGGTATGGATATGGAATCGACGCAGCGATCACCATCACGCCGTGCTTACCGAACATATCAACAATGCCTCGAACTCGTGGCTGCACTACCAAGCGCAGCTCGCCGCTCATGGAATACAGGGCATCGGTGCCTCCGGGTATGTCAATCAAGTCATATCCCAACAGGCCTCGACACTGGGCGTGAATGACGTCTTCAATATGTTGGGGCTGATATACCTACTATTGATACCCTTCGTTTGGTTCGCGAAACCCCCTTTCGGCGCGCGGGCGGCACCCGCGTCGCGCTGATTCAATGACCGATACCGTGTAGGATTGTTGCCGTGACATCACCGTACATTGTTGCCGTCGGCGGAACGTTGCGTCCGAATTCTTCCACTGAATGGGCCATGCGCCATGTGCTGGCCGCGGCGCAGCGCGCGGGCGCACGCACCAACTTGATCAGCGGACCGCTGTTGCAGCTGCCGCTATACCAACCGGAGAATCTCGAGAGAGGCGAGGGCGCGCGCTTTTTGGTGGCTGAGTTGGCGCGGGCCGACGGCATTATTGTCGGCTCGCCGGGATATCACGGCAGCATCTCAGGGCTGGTTAAGAATGCGCTGGATTATGCCGAGGATTTGCGCACCGATGCACGGCCCTACTTCAGTGGACGCGCGGTCGGTTGCATCGCCACGGCAGGTGGGTGGCCGGGCGCTGTCAACACGTTGGGGGCACTGCGCGATATCGTGCACGCGCTGCGCGGGTGGCCGACCCCGTTGGGGGCCGCCATCAACTCCGCAGAAAGTGTGTTCGATGGGGAAGGGCTATGCCTGGTGCCGAGAGTGGGTCAAATTCTCGATATGATGGCCGAAGAGGTGATGAGCTTTGCCCGCCCCGCCGGGCCGCGGGCGTAGTGCACCACCCTGCAGAAAGAGGCGGCGGCGGCTGGAGCGCACGTCGCCGACTCTTTTGATCTAAACGCAATCCTGTGACCTAAACGCAATCCTGACTAACCTAAATGCGCGATCTGCCGTTCATGAGGAACGTGACGATCGCACCGATCAGAAACACGACAAACAGGATCTTGGCGATGCCTGCGGCGCCGGCAGCAATGCCGCCGAACCCGAAGACAGCCGCGATCAAAGCGATGACCAGGAAAACGACGGCGTAATGTAGCATGGGAATTCCTTAAGCCTGTTTCAACGTCTGAACGATACGAGCCCATATGCTCGAAGTGTAGAGTCGCTTCCCCTTGGCTACCGTGGGATTGCGCCTACGGCTTGCGGGTTCGCTGATCGAGGGCCTGTCTTACCTTGCTCATCAATTGATCGATCGTGAATGGCTTGGGCAACACGCCGGCTTCACGGTCCAGCGCAGGGCTCAGCACCGCGTTTCGACTATAGCCGGTCGTGTACAGCACTTTGACGGACGGCCGCACCGCCTTGATGCAATCGGCCAACGCTGGACCGTTCATGTCCGGCATCACGACATCGGTGAGGACCAGATGCAGCTGCGGGATGGTGCTGAGTTCATCGAGCGCCTCTCGCGGGCCGGAGACCGCAATCACCTCGTAGCCCAGACCGCGCAGCGCTTCCGCCGTCATGGTGCGGACGCGGTCTTCGTCCTCGACCACGAGAATGACTTCTCTATTGCCAGGCGCCTCGGGAGTATCCTGCGGCGCCGCCGCTTCCTCTTGATCGATCCCGTGGTGCCGAGGTAAATACATCGTGACGGTCGTGCCGATTCCAGGCGTCGAATCGATATGGATATGGCCGCCCGACTGTTTGACGAATCCATAGACCTGCGACAGTCCAAGTCCGGTTCCCTGACCGGGCGCTTTGGTCGTATAGAAGGGATCAAAGGCGCGCGCCAGAACTTCCGGCGACATTCCAAAGCCCGTGTCGCAAACAGCAAGCGCCATGTACTCACCGGGCCGCACATCGATGCGGGCCGCGGCATCCGCGGCGCTAAGATCCACATTCGTCGTTCGCAGCGTGAGAGTGCCGCCATCGGGCATCGAGTCGCGGCTATTGATGCACAGATTGACCAGCGCGCTTTCCAATTGCGACGCGTCCGCGAATATTCTCCAGGGCCCGTCGAGCAACTCGGTCTGTAAGCGAATGTTCTCGCCCAGTGAACGGCGCAGCAGCTCCGAAGTCTCACGCATCAGTTTATTGGTATCGAGCGATCTCGGATCGAGGGGCTGCTGGCGCGAAAACGCCAGGAGCCGCGCCGTCAATTGGGCCCCGCGCTGCGCACCCTCCAAGGCATTTGCGATGAAGCGCTCGGATTTTTTCAAATCCTCGTGCAGGTGACGCCTGGCGATGTCCAAGGAGCCGACGATGACGGCGAGCATATTGTTGAAATCGTGCGCGATTCCGCCGGTCAATTGGCCAACCGCTTCCATTTTTTGCATTTGTCGAATGCGCGCTTCCGCGGCGGCGAGCGACGCGGCATCGTCGCGCAGGCGCTGATTGGCCTCTTCGAGCGCAACCGTGCGCTCGCGAACCCGCGATTCCAGTTCCGTGTTCAATCGTGCCCGCCTGTTTTCGCTTTCGGCGAAATCGTGAAATGCGGCGTGCATGGAGGCGACCAGGGAGAGAACGATGGCGACCGCAAAGGCGTACAGCGCATAGCCGACCCAACTCGATGTCACGACGATGCGAATCGGATCGAAGGAGCCATCCATGAAAAAGTAGCGAGCGGCGAAGCCACCAAAAACCGCCGCCACGGCGCCCGCCCGCCATCCGCAGATGAAACTGGTGACGATGATGGCGGGAAAGAAGGTGAGGAAGGGAAAGCCCATGAGTTGGTTGGCGAAGAGAAATCGCGCAAGCATGGTCAGCGCGATGGCGGTCAATCCGACCAAGTAGCTGGTGGTGCGATTTGCGCGCAGTGCCGCGGTACGTTCGTAAAATGCGCGAGCCCTGTTGATCAGCACAGTTAACTTACGAGCGCGATGTAAGGAGTGGCGACACGGTCATTTGGATAAATTGTGCGCCAACCCGCGCGGGTCGTCATTGCCGCTAAGTGCCGTAAGACAAATGGATACCGGCCCGCGATGGGCGGTCCCAGCGTCTGGGACTCCATAACATTATGTAAATCAAGAAATTACGCCTGCCGGCGGCCGCCAGTATGAACTGCGTCGCAATTCGCATAGCGAAGTGGGTTGTCCTACACATCGTCGGCTTTCATCCATGGTTTCAGCGCAGGTGACCTGCTACAAGCCATCGCTATGACCCTCAAAACGGCACAGGACAGTGACAGGCCGATCGGCAGCGCAGCCGAAGCGGCGCAGATGGCCATTGAAGCCGGACTGGTCTACGTGTCCGATACGGAACCGGGCATCCGCCGCTTGCGCGCCGGTAGGGGCTTTCGCTACATCACACCTGAGAATCGCCGCCTCGCGGCGGAAAAAGATTTGAAGCGCATCGCCAGTCTCGCGATTCCCCCGGCATACCGCGACGTGTGGATCAGCATGAAACCGCGCGGGCATTTGCAAGCAACCGGCCGCGACGCGCGCGGGCGCAAGCAATACCGCTATCACTCCGAATGGCGAGAGCTTCGTGACAGCGCAAAGTTCGAGAGAATGGTGTCCTTTGGGGAGCAACTGTCCAAGCTGCGGCGTATTCTCAAACGCGACTTGGGCCTGCCAGGCCTGCCGCGTGAGAAGGTGCTGGCAGTCGTCGTCAGTTTGCTGGACGCCACCCGCATTCGCGTCGGCAACACCGAGTACGCCCGCGACAATAAAAGTTTTGGTCTCACGACGCTTCGCAACCGCCATGTGACCTTCGTACGTGACGGCCGCGCGGTGCTGAATTTCCGCGGCAAGGGCGGTGTGCAGCACGAAATTCTCATCGATGACAGGCGCATCGCGAAGATCGTGCGCCGCTGTCAAGAAATACCCGGCCAGCACTTATTTCAATACATCAATGACGATGGGCAGCGCTGTCCGATCGATTCGGGCCAGGTGAATGACTACCTGCGCGAAGCGATGGGCAATGACTTTACCGCCAAGGATTTTCGAACTTGGGGTGCGACTTTGCACGCCATCACGCTGTTGGCACGGACGCCCCTGCCGGAAGTCCGCAGCGAACGTGCCCTCAAGATGAAAATCGCGGAGGTGGTAAAGCAGGTCGCGGCGGAGCTGCGCAACACCCCAGCCGTGTGCCGCAAGTCCTATATAAATCCGGCCGTCTTCGACAGTTGGCGCTCGGGCAGCATTCACCAAAACATCGATGGCAAGCTCACGGCGGCATCCGCTCGCAAGACCGAAACCCTGGTTCTCGCATTTCTGCGCCACGAGGGCAGCGGATCCCCGGCGCGGCGCCGATCAGCTGTCCTACAAAAGATTACACTCATGGATGACAGACCAGAGTGACGACACAACGCTATATCTCGTTCATGCGCAAACACTTGTCCGCCCGAGGTTGTCTGTTTTTATTCGTCCGCACGCATCATCATCTTGAATACTATTTAAATCTCGGCGATGTTCGCTGCGCGGCCAATCAGAACGGCATTTCCCCCTCTTTCGGGTTTCCCCAGGGCGCCAACGTGATCGAGATCCATCCGGTTGCGCGCGTTCAGGCCCAGCATCATCAGTAGGACAGCACATGCTCAGCATGGCAAAGTGCCTCAGATATTCGGCGAACTTCGCCATGGCCGCGAGCTTGGTTAAGTTGGTGGCCGGCGACCTTGCCGCGGAGGTGGGCCGCGATGTGCGGACTTTGCCGGGCCGGACTCGCCATTTGGTGCGTCGATCGCCGTACGGTGTTGCGGGCGCGGCGACTGCCATGGGTTTCGTTGCAGGAATGCTGCTCGTCAAGCGCCACCGCCGCGGTTAGACCTCTTTCCTAGGACAATTCCTACACCCAAATCAGGGTGTCCGGGCTTTTACGGCCCTATGCTTGACGTAGGCTCCCCGAAAACGAAAGAGAAGGGCCCGATGCAACTGCACTTAGATGGGATGCAACTGCACTTAGATGGGATCACGGCGCTGCGGCGCGTCGCAACATGACGCACACTCAGAGCCGGGTGGCAGAGCGCGTCGGCCGGTACGTTGGTCAGTAAACCTCTCGCGACGGCTCCGCAACGCCACCCGCGCCCCTTACTGGTCATGTGGGATATCACCCGCGATACCGTGTCCGCGTGGATCACGCACAATGCGTCGAGCCTCGGTGCGGCCTTGTCGTTTTATACCTTGTTCTCCCTCGCGCCGATTTTGGTGATTGCCATGGCGATCGCCGGTTCCGTTTTCGGTCCCAATGCCGCCGAGAGGCGTGTGTTGGGGGAAATGCGTGGGTTGCTCGGCGACGCCGGAGCCAAGGCGGTGCAAGGGCTCTTGGCCAGTGCGCATCAAAGCGGTCAGAAAGGATTCGCCGCGGCCATTAGCGTCGTCACGCTGCTTGTCGGCGCCACCAGCGTATTTGGCGAACTGCAGAATACGCTGGACTATATTTGGAAATCGCCGCAGAAGGATTCGGTGGCCTGGTGGCGCATCGTGCGCTCACGAATTTTGTCGGTGGGATTAATACTCGGTGTCGGGTTCCTGCTGATGGTATCCCTCCTCATCAGCGCGGCACTTGCGGCGTTGGGCGCGTGGTTTGGAACCTATTTGGTGCAGTGGAGCGTGGTACTGCCTGCGGTGGATCTGGTGCTGAGCCTGGGGTTGACCACGGTACTGTTCGCCATGATTTACAAGTATGTGCCGCGCGAAACCATTGCATGGGGAGACGTGTGGATCGGCGGACTGGTCACCGCGTGCCTCTTTTCGGTGGGAAAGCTGTTGATTGGCCTCTATTTGGGCCGCAGCTCGCTGAGTTCGGCGTACGGCGCGGCAGGCTCCGTCATGGTGCTGCTGTTGTGGATCTACTATTCGGCGCAGATATTTCTGCTCGGCGCCGAGTTCACTCACGTCTTTACGTATACCCGGGGTTCGCGCTCTGGAGCGACGCGGGGCCTGGTCCGCCGTAAGCGCAAAGTCGCTTAGGCCACGCGGACAAGCGGCGCGTCGGCTATACTGCTTGCCGTGCCAGGCGGTCGTGCAACGCGATTTATGAAGAGAGACGAAATCAAGGAAGCGCTCAAGAAGCAAGCGCTCGATTATCACGAATTCCCCACGCCGGGGAAATTATCGATTACCGCCACCAAGCAATTGCTGAATCAAAGCGATCTGGCCCTCGCGTATTCGCCGGGAGTTGCCGCCGCTTGCGAGGCCATCGTTGAAGATCCCTTGAATGTTTTTCGCTTCACCGCCCGAGGTAATTTGGTGGGCGTCATCAGCAATGGCACGGCGGTGCTGGGCTTGGGCGCCATTGGTCCCTTGGCAGCCAAGCCCGTGATGGAAGGCAAGGCAGTCTTATTCAAGAAATTTGCGGGCATCGATGTTTTCGACATCGAAATCGAACAGCGAGATCCGCTGAAACTGATCGAGGTGATTGCCGCGTTGGAACCCACCTTCGGCGCAATCAACCTGGAGGATATCAAGGCGCCCGAATGCTTTATCGTGGAGCGTGAACTGCGCCGGCGCATGAAAATACCGGTGTTCCATGATGATCAACACGGAACCGCCATTATCGTGGGCGCGGCGTGCCTGAATGGTTTGCAGGTGGTTGCGAAGAATATTGCGCAAGTAAAAATGGTTGTCAGCGGCGCCGGTGCGGCGGCCCTCGCTTGCGTGGATCTGTTGCTGGATCTGGGCCTCGAGCGCGAAAACGTCTGGTTGACCGACCTCGCAGGAGTGGTCTACGAGGGCCGGCTCGAGCTGATGGATCCGGAAAAAGCGCGCTTTGCGCAGCCCACTGACGCCCGCACCTTGACGGACATCATCGGCGGGGCCGATATTTTCTTGGGGCTAAGCGCGGGCGGCGTTCTGACGCCGGAAATGGTGCGCATGATGGCGGCCAGACCCTTGATTTTGGCACTGGCCAATCCGACGCCGGAGATCCTGCCGGAAGAAGCGAGGGCCGCGCGCAGCGACGCCGTGATTGCCACCGGCCGCAGCGATTACCCCAACCAAGTCAACAACGTCTTGTGTTTTCCTTTCATATTTCGCGGTGCGCTCGACGTGGGTGCGACAACCATTACACGGCAAATGGAAATTGCCACTGTCCACGCCATCGCGGAGCTGGCGCGCCAGGAGCAAAGCGATGTGGTGGCAGCGGCCTACGGCGGCATTCAGGATTTGGCCTTTGGTCCGGAATACCTGATTCCCAAGCCCTTTGATCCCCGGTTGATCGTGAAGATTGCGCCGGCGGTGGCGAAGGCCGCCATGGAATCCGGGGTGGCGACGCGTCCCATCCTGGATTTCGAAGCCTATGGACAGCGTCTACTGCAATTTGTCTACCACAGCGGCACGCTGATGCAGCCCATTTTCGCCGCCGCTCGCAAGGTGGCGCCGGAACGCAGCCGCATTGTATATGCGGAAGGTGAGGATGAGCGCGTGCTTCGCGCCATTCAGATCGTGGCGGACGAAAAACTGGCAACGCCGATATTGGTGGGACGCCCGGCTGTGATTGAGCGCGGCCTGAAGCGCCATGGTCTACGGCTGCGCATCGGCGAGCATTTTACGATCGTCAACCCGGAGCAGGATGAGCGATTCAGGGAGTATTGGCAGGCATATCACGCCCTCACGGAGCGCAGCGGTGTCACCGCGCAATATGCGCGATTGGAGTTGCGCCGGCGCACGACATTGATCGCGGCCATGCTGTTGAGGAAGGGTGAGGCCGATGGACTGATTTGCGGAACCATCAGCACCACCGCCAGGCACTTGCATTACATTGATCAGGTGCTCGGGCACCGCCCTGGGGCAACTGTGTACGGGGCGATGACGGGACTGATCCTGCCTGGCCGCCAGGTCTTCATCGTCGACACCCACGTCAATCTTGACCCCACTGCCGAACAACTTGCGGAACTGACGCAGCTGGCGGCAGATCAGTTATCCGCATTCGGATTGGTGCCCAAAGTCGCGTTGCTTTCGCACTCCAATTTCGGCTCCAGCGACGCCGCGTCGGCGCAGAAGATGCGCGCCACCTTGGCGCTCTTGCGGGCGCGAATGCCCGAGCTGGAGGTGGATGGGGAGATGCATGGCGACTGCGCCCTCGACGAAGGAGCGCGGCGCGCCATCCTGGCCAACAGCACACTGCATGGCACCGCCAATCTATTGGTTTGTCCCACCCTCGACAGCGCCAGCATTGCTTACAACCTGCTGAAATCCGCTGCCGGCCACAACGTCTCTGTCGGCCCGATTCTCCTCGGCTGTGCCGCTGCAGCTCACATCCTGACACCGGCTGCCACGGTGCGCCGCTTGGTCAACATGACTGCCATCACCGTCGTTGAAGCGAACAAGGCCCTCAGCGTCACCAGAAAGCACTGAGTGCAACTGTCGTGAATTTGACCGGTTCGGAATGGACTGGGCCTCTCAGTTGGACCGCTCAAAATCACGTGCAGAGGACGAGTTTCGAATGGCCATCCTCGATCGTGTGGCGGCCCTCATTCGAAAACCAATCGGTCATCATCAAAGTGCCGAGGTACCTAGTGGTCGTGGGGGGTATCGGTAGGCGGTGGCGTGCTTTCGCCGAGTTCCTTGCGGCGTCTCAGTTCGTCCCTGCAGATCCGTGCCATCTGCGATTTGGACATGGTCACATCGGCCGTCTTTTGCTTCTCGATACATTCCTTCATTGATTGATGGGGGGTCGGGGTGGCGCGGCTCACGGAATCGTCCGCGAAGGCCTGCGCGCCGAGGAGTGCGGCTGCGGCAAAAAGCGAGCAACAAAAAAGCCGTGTCATCGGATTCTCCACGCAGTGGTTGGGCCACGAGTCTGGCAGCTATAAGTGGGCGGGCAAACTCGAGAAGGCGCCAACGGCTGTCGGCTGGCACCTACTAACAGTCAGAGGTACGATTGAATGCCGGGCGGCCACCGTGCGAGGTCTTCAGCATGCAACGCAGCAAACGAGCCTTCTTGTCCGCGGCCCGGGTGCCAATCTAAGCGTCTGGGCTAACTCTGATAGGCGCGGTTCTTCCAGTTCGCGCCTTTGCCTCGCCAAAAATTGATCGCGGAGCCCACCGTCGCTGCCATGTAAAACAGCGCAATCAATGGCAAAGCGAGCGCCCATGCTTTACTGCGTTCATATCGCGCCAGCGTAGGGACGTAGCTTGAGGCGGCGAGGGCGCACGCGGCCAGTCCAAAGATGCGAACCCAACCACTGCCGAAAGCGAGTTCCCAGGGCGGCACCAGCCAGACCACCGTCAAGCCGGCCACCGTCAGCCCCAAGAGCCACGCCGAATAGCGCAGTTGGGTGAACGCGGTGCGCGAAATCATGCGCCAGATATCGACGAAGGTCGGATAGCGCCGAACGGACGCAGCGAGACTGGAGTGGGCAAGGAAAATAGGACCTCCTCGCTTCACAGCCTTTGCCAGCGCCACATCATCGATCAGCGAATTCTTGATTGCCGCCACGCCGCCGATCCGCTCCAGCGCTTCGCGGCGCATCAATGCCGTACCGCCGGCGGCCGCGGCCACCGCCGATTGCGGGTTGTTCACCTTGGCAAAGGGATACAGCATCTGGAAGAAGTATACGAACGCCGGCACCAATACGCGTTCCGCAAGGCTGGTGCAATTCAGACGCACCATCTCGCTGACGAGGTCAAGCCGCGCGCCCAGCAACTGCGCCGACAAAGAGGATAGATGCCGTGGGTCGTGCACGATATCGGCATCCGTGAATAACAGCACCGGTGCGCGGCTCGCTGCCACTCCCTGGCTCAGCGCCCACAGTTTTCCGGACCAGCCGGCGGGCTTTGCTTGCAGGCGGATCACCTGCAGATTCTCTGCAGCGCCGGCCAGTGCGGCAGTATCGTCCGTTGAGTTGTCGTCGACCAGAATGACGCGGAAATTGCCGGCGTAGTCCTGGGCCAGCAACGAGCGTATGGCTGCGCCGATCGTTTCCGACTCGTCGCGGGCGGGAACGATGATGTCGATATCCGGAAACTCCGGCGGGACGGCGGGCAATAGTTGCGGACGGGATAGCCAGAATCTGCCGTGACCGACAAACAAATAAACCCAAACGCACACTGACAATAACGCGATCACGCAGGCGGCCCCGAGCCTTAAATCGGATTTTCCAGCGATTTTGCGAGTGGAGTGAACAGCTTCGGACCGGAGGCGGTCATGAACCAACAGTCCTCCAAGCGAATGCCGAATTCGCCGGGGATATAGAGTCCCGGTTCGTCGGAAAAACACATCCCTGCTTGCAGCGGCGTTGCATCCCCATGTACGAGGTAAGGAGGTTCGTGCCCGTCCAAACCAATGCCGTGACCTGTGCGGTGCGATAGTCCAGGCAGTCGATAACCCGGACCCCAGCCTTCTTTTTCGTAGTATTTGCGGACCGCATCATCGATGCTGCCGACCGGAACATCGATCTTCGCCGTTTCCAAGGCGATTTCTTGCCCGCGCTTTACGGTATTCCATACTTTGCGTTGTTTTGGACTCGGCTCGCCGAACACCCAGCTGCGAGAGATGTCGGATTCATAGCCGTGCACTGCGCAACCGCAGTCCATGAGGATCACCGAGCCGTCGCGCACCTTTTGCGGCTGAGCCGAGCCGTGGGGGTAA
>JALYIH010000031.1 GCA_030775865.1 Pseudomonadota bacterium
GCGTATCTCTTTCATCTGCAGCGCGTGCACGAGATCACGGGGTGGCAGCTGCTTGGTCTTCACAATATTCATTTCTACATGAAATTGATGCGCACCATGCGTGAGCATATTCTCGCCGGCACATGGCTGCCGTTTTATCGTGCGCAGCGCGATGTGCTCGACGCGCGCGATAGCTACGGCAAGGCGGCCACCCATGTGACAAAAGCCGCAGCGCGCGCGGCCAGGCGCAAGCGGGGCCGATACGAGGTCATCATCAGGGACGACGCGGGATACATTCGAGACATGACCTCGGGCGAGGTCATGCATCCCGGCAGCGATCCAGCCGAAGAAGCGCGCTCGCTCTACTTGGAGCAATCTCGCCTCATTGAGCACCTGCAAGTTCCTGCGGATGAACCGCTGGTCGTGTGGGATGTGGGATTGGGCGCAGCGGCCAATGCAATGGCCGCTGTGCTGGCGGCCGAAGCCTTGCGTTCCGCGCCCGAAGGCTTGAGTTCCGCATTCGAAGCGCGTTCCCTCCTGCTGGTCAGCTTCGAGAATGACCTGGATTCACTCAAGCTGGCGCTGGAACATCCCCGCTGGTTCAAACATCTCCGTCACGCCGCGCCGCGGGCGCTGTTGTCCGAGAATCGCTGGATGAGCAGCCGCGCTGCGATCGACTGGCGCCTCCTGCGCGGCGACTTCGCCGCCAGAAAATTCGAAGCGCCGTCGCCCGACATCATCTTCTTTGATCCATTTTCGTTCAGGACCGATGGCGCGCTATGGACGCTGGCGGCGTTTCGCGAACTTGCCCAGGCCTGTGCGCCAAAGGCGGTGGAGATCTTTACCTATACGTATTCCACGAGCGTCCGAGCCGCCATGCTGGCCGCCGGCTTCTACGTCGCCAAGGGCCGCGGCACCGGCCCGAAAGCGGAGACGACCATAGGTCTGTCGCCGCCGGCAGCGGCTGCGCCTCACGGTCATGCGTTGCTGGGGCAAGAGTGGTTGGCCAAATGGCGGCGCAGCGACGCACAGGCTCCTTTCGGCGCTTCCGTTGAGGATGTGACATGGCACGGCGCGGTGCTGACGCATCCGCAGTTCGAGATTCAGAAGCGCTTGTACTAACCCACGGACGGAATCGACGCGGCGCCAGTCGATTTTTGACGCGACGCCGGTCTGTATATACAATTCGTATATGCGATTTATCTGGGGCGAAGCGAAGCGACGATCGAATCTGCGGGACCACGAGATTGATTTTGTAGATGCAGAGCGAGTATTTGCCGGACTGACTGCGACGTTCGAAGACGACCGCTTCTCCTACGATGAACGACGCTTCGTGACCCTGGATTTACTGGACGGGGTGCCGGTTTCAATCGTACACACGGAATCAGACGAGGAAATTCGATTAATCTCATTCAGACGAGCGACAACCCATGAAGAAGAAATTGTATTCGCAAGCATCGAAAACCAACTTCCGCCACCTACGTCAATTGAAAGCCGCCGACGTAAAGGTCACGCCCGAACATCCGGAGCTGGACGTAAAGAAGATCACCCGAGCAATCGTCCGAAAAGGACTAAAGCCCGTTCCTCCTAAAGCCTCCGTGTCGCTGCGAATCGACGTCGATGTGCTCGATTGGTTTAAGTCGCGTGGAAGTGGGTATCAGACTCGTATCAATGCCGTGCTCCGAGCCTTCAAAGAAGCAACGCTATAACATTGGTTTCCAAGATTCGCTTTCGCGACGTCGCGCTCCTCGTTTTTGGAGGCATTCTCGTCGGAGGGCTCGTCGCTCTTGTAGTCGGTGTACCGACGTGGCGAATTACTCACTCGAACTTCGCCACTTCCACCGTGTTAGGTGTCTGCGTTTACGGAGCCTGGATCATTGGGTATCACCGGCTCTCACAGAGGCTTCCATGGACCGACTTACGCACGCGCTTTGCAACGGTCGGCAAGAAAGCAATGGTAATCAGCGCGCTAGTCGGCGCCGGGCTCGTCGGGTTCATCACATCGGCAGTCGCGTTGCTGGAATGGGCTGGCATCAGGATGGACCCTATCCCGACCCCGGACATCTTGCCGCACGACTGGATAGAATTGCCAGTGGCGATACTAGTGATCGTCATTGTCGGACCGATGACAGAAGAACTACTGTTTCGCGGCCTTCTCCTCGATTGGCTCAAACAAAAATTGAACGTCTGGGCGACAGCCGTGATCTTAAGCGTCATGTTTTCACTCCTTCACGCTAACCCCTTCTCACTGGGCGCGGTCGGATGGCTCGCGTTTACCCACCGCCTGCTACTGGGACTCGCCGCATCCGCGTTAGCAATCCATTACCGCTCGCTCCGTCCCTCTCTGATAATGCACGGAACGGTGAACGCAATCGCCTGCATCACCAGTATGATTATGGTTACCTAATACCGGGCGGCTGGAATTGCATTGCAACCGCGACGCACAGGCTCCTTTCGGCACTTCCGTTGAGGATGTCACGTGGCACGAGGCGGTGCTGCAGCATCCGCAATTTGGGATTCAGAAGCGCTTGTAATAACCCACGGACAGTCCGCGCGGCAGAAACTGCACCGATAGCGGCGTGGTGCGCGTCGTCGCCCAGTAACCCACCGCCGAACCCAGAAGCCACCCGGCAATCACGTCCGTTTGCCAATGTTCCTGGGTCTTCAGTCTCGCGATCGCATCGTAGGCGGGGAGCAGTTCCAGCGTCCATATCCACGGATAGTCGCGCGCATAGTTTTTGATGAACGGTGTGACGAAGCTGGCCTGTAGGGTCACTTCGCCGCTTGGAAAACTGTCGCAACACCGCCCCTTGAACCATTGGTTGGGATTGTTCCCCTGATTCGGCCGCGCGCGGCTGAAGGTCAATTTGAGGGCCTCCGCGGCCACCGATGAAACCGCGGTTGAATCCAGTGTCTGCCACAGGGTATGACCCAGCTCATCGTCGTTTCCCAACCATAGGCTCCCGCCTATTTCGGTTGCGATCACACCGAACTCCAGCGCAGTCTGGTACTTTCGGGCCCAAATTCCCCGCTGATCGAGCGCTATTTCGTGATCGATGCCGAGAAAGCCATCGGAGGCGTGCGCGCCAAGCGATGTCGTCAGCAGCAGACAGGCAAGCACTAATCCCGACGTGCGCAAGCGCGGAGCACCGCTGCTTGGGCTGCGGAATGTTTTATTACCGAGTTCAAAATCAAAAGAATACATCGTTTACTTGATCCTATGGCGTAATGGGGCCCGGCTCGCGGAACTTTGCAATGCAAAGTACGCGTCTTTTGGGTCTTCCCGCAAGCATTTTTTAGAAAATGCGCAAGCCGGACTGCGCTATGTTACGCGTGTGTCGGAAAGAGGAGGTGACATGTTTTCTGTCATGTGAGAAACCTTGCCGGACGATGCGCTCCTCAAAACATATCGGGGTGCAGTGAGGCCGGAGGTACTGCTGCATGCCGCGAAGCTCAATCTGCAGGTGGGTGCGGCGCAAAAGCAGAGGTGAGTGCTCAATCGTGAGTGCTCCATACAGTGTCATCGACACGGTGGAACTGGATGGACGCGAACGCATTGGGTCGCGACAATCCGTGCCATGTCCGCCGGATTTCATATCGACAAATTAAGCGATGAGTTTGGTCAATACACCTTGGTGCTGAAGTGCTCCGAGTGCGGACACGAGCGCAAAGCGGAACCGCGAACTCTCGGTCGCCTCTGCGGTTGGGATGCCCGGCTCGAGGATGTCGCCAAGCGAATGCGTTGTTCCAAATGCGGCAAGAAGCGCTGCGCACTGAAGGCATTTCCCCCGAAGAGGCCCCGAGGCTACACGGCGCTGCCCAGATAAGTTAATTTATCGCAGGTCAACATCTCGTATCAGGACTCGCATGCCGACCAAAGCGGAAATTGTTGATTTTTTGGCTCGTGAATTTCCGCAAAGCAAGTGCGTCGTGGAGGAGGTCGGTGACCGGTCGGCCACCGTATCGCATCCCATAGGTCCCGCTCAGCTGCGCCCCGGCGATACCGTGTCCGGGCCGCTGCTCATGGCCGTCGCGGATGTTGCACTTTACGTCGCCATTCTTGGCACCATCGGCCTCGTGCCTCTGGCTGTGACCACCAGCTTGACCATCAATTTTCTGCGCAAACCATCGTCACGCAATTCCATCGTCGGCGTTTGCACGCTGATGAAGGTCGGCCGAGTCTTGGTCGTGGGCGAAGTCGCTCTTTACTCGGATCGAAACGAAGAGATGGTTGCGCACGCGGTGGGTACGTATTCGATACCGCCGAAACGCTAGGAGCCGCTGCGCGTCGCACTGCTGTCGGGCTGACCGCGATCCTTTTCGGTCTCGGGCGTTGATCTGACTCAGCGGCGATCTCGGACGCGCTGTGCCTTGCCGGCCGAGCGTGCCAGGGAGCCGCTCGGAACGATACGGATCTGGGCCGATATCCCGACATGATCCTTGAGTTTCGTCGCGAGAAGCAGCGCCTCGGCCGGTTGCGCCTCGATGGCGAGATCGGCGCGCGCCTCGACGAGAATATGAATTTCATCGAGACGATTCGGCCGGGTCAATTCGATCTCGTAATGCGGCGCGAGGCCTGTGCAGCGCAGGATCAGCTCTTCGATCTGCGATGGAAAGACATTGACGCCGCGCACGATGAGCATGTCGTCGGACCGGCCGCTGATCTTGGCCATCCGCCGCATTGCCGTCACGCTGCCCGGAAGCAGCCGCGTCAAATCTCGCGTTCGATAGCGAATCATGGGCATCGCTTCCTTGGCCAGCGAGGTGAGCACCAGTTCGCCTTCTTCGCCGTCAGGTATAGGCTTGCCGGTGAGCGGGTCCACGATCTCGGGAATGAAATGATCTTCCCAAATGGTCGGCCCATCCTTGGTATGCACAAATTCCTGCGCGACGCCCGGACCCATTACCTCCGACAATCCGTAAATGTCGCAGGCGTCAATACCGAAGGCGCTTTCGATTTCCGCGCGCATCCCTTCGCTCCATGGTTCGGCGCCGAAGATGCCGACGCGCAACGAGGTGGAGCGCGGGTCGAGCCTCTGGCGTCTGAACTCATCGAGAATGGCGAGCATATAGCTGGGCGTCACCATGATGACCTCGGGTGCGAAATCGCAAATCAACTGAACCTGCTTTTCAGTCTGCCCCCCCGACATCGGGATCACCGTGCAACCGGCCGCTTCAGCGCCGTAGTGCGCTCCCAAACCGCCGGTGAAAAGGCCGTACCCGTAGGCGATGTGTACCTTCATTCCCGCGCGGCCGCCGGCCGCTCTGATCGAACGCGCCACCAGGCCGCTCCATGCGGCGAGGTCATTCTTGGTGTAGCCAACCACCGTCGGCTTGCCGGTCGTGCCGGAGGAGGCGTGAACGCGCGCCACTTGGTCCATGGGCACGCAAAAAAAGCCAAACGGATAGGACTCTCTAAGATCGGCCTTGGTGGTGAATGGGAATCGGGCTAAATCACCCAGTGAGCGCAGGTCATCGGGATGGACGCCGGCGGCATCGAATTTCCGCCTGTAGACGGCGTTGTTGGCGTAGGCGTGATGCAGCGTCGAGCGCAGCCGCTCGAGCTGCAAGGACTCGAGTTGTGCCCGCGTCGCACCGAAGATCGGATCCGCGGCCGCCAATTCCTGCATTTCGGTCATTCGAAATTCGGGCGCCGCTTCTCTCGAGCAGCCGCCAATCCCTCCCGAACGTCCGCCAGTCTGAAGCCCAGGAATTCCAGCGCGAGCGAGGTATCGAAGCTGGGACCGGCCAGGCGCAACCAGTTATTCAAGGCGTGCTTGGTAAAGCGCATGGCGGTGGCGCTGCCTTCCCTAAGCGTGCGCGCGATGTCGAGAGCCCGGTCGAAAACCTCCCCATCCGGCACGGCGACCGCGACGAGTCCGATACGCTCCGCTTCAGCGCCCGACAGGGGTTTGTTGGTCAGCAAATGGTATCGCGCCTTGGCAAGACCGCACAGCAGCGGCCATATGATGACGGCGTGATCGCCGGCGGCGACGCCGAGCCGGGTGTGTCCGTCGAGGATCTTTGCGTTCTGCGCGGCAACCGACACATCGGCGAGCAACGCGATGGCGAGCCCCGCGCCCACCGAGCTGCCGCGGATGGCGGATACCACGGGCTTGGAACAATTGATGAGGTTGTAGACCAGATCACCGGCTTCCTTCCAGACGCGGATCAACGTCGCCTCATCTTCGATCATGCGATCGATCATTCGGAAGTCGCCGCCCGAGGAGAAATTCGCGCCCTCACCGCGGACGACGACCACGCGTACCGCATCATCCAAGTCGATGCTGCGCCAAACTTGCGCCAGATCGCGATGCATGGCCTCCGTGGCGGCGTTCACACGGCCCTGGTTGGAAATGACGAGTTCGAGAATCCCTTCTTCAGGGGCGAAGAATTGCAGGCTGGAAAACTCTTGGCAGTAGCGCGCGGTATCGATGGGCATCAATTTTTTCCTATCGAGTCGGGAACGGCATGGACGCTGACCATGGTGAGCACGTTATAAGACGCGACGGTCTCTTCGTTCTGATTGGTGATTTCCGTATCCCACGCAACTTCCCCCCATCCTTTGTCGGCACGCAGGCTCTTGGCGGCACACGTGAGCCGTACCTTGATCCTGTCGCCGGGTTTCACCGGTTTGACGAAGCGCAGTTCATCGAGGCCGTAGTTGCCGAGTACCGGGCCATAATCCGGATCGACGAACAGGCCGGCCGCCGCCGAGATCAAGAAATATCCATGCGCGACCCGGCCGCCAAACAATGGATTGCGCTTAGCTTCCATCTCGCTCATATGCGCGTAGAAATTATCACCCGTCAGCGCGGCGAATTGCTCGATGTCGGCAACGGTCACTTCGCGATCCGCGGATTTCAGGGTATCGCCCAACTTAAGATCATTGAAAGGAATGCGGAACGGGTGGCAGCCGGGATCGAGCAGCCGGCTGCCCCGTACCCAACGGCCGCTGATCGCCGTCATGGTGTCGGGCGAGCCCTGTATCGCGATGCGCTGCATATAGTGGAGCACGCCGCGAATACCGCCCATTTCTTCGCCGCCGCCGGCCCGCCCGGGGCCGCCGTGAATCAGCGGCGCGAGGGGCGAACCATGGCCCGTGGACTCCATCGCGCAGGCGCGGTTCACCACGAGAATGCGGCCGTGATAGGGCGCCAAACCTAAGACGATTCGGCCCGCCAGGGAATCATCGGCGGAAAACACCGACGCGACCAAACTTCCTCCGCCGCGCCGCGCGAGGGCAATCGCCTCCGCCGTGTCCGCATACGGCATCACCGTAGCCACAGGGCCGAAAGCTTCCACCTCATGAATGGCGCGCGCCGCCTTCGAGTCGTTGCAGAGCAAGAGAAGCGGTGGCACGAAGGCGCCGCGCTCGCGGTCGGCATCCTTGAGATCGAACTCACTGGGGTTTCCCGCAACGAGTTCGGCCTCGCGACGCAGCTCGGCGAGGCGCGCCAGAACGTCGGTTCGTTGTTCCTGGCTGACCAGCGGTCCCATCCGCACGCCCTCGGCGCGCGGGTCGCCCACCACGACCTTCGACAGCGCCGCTTGCAGGGCGGCGACGACATCGCCCGCCACGGCCGCCGGCACCAGCGCCTTGCGGATGGCCGTGCACTTCTGTCCCGCCTTGACGGTCATTTCGCGGACGACCTCCTTGACGAACAGGTCAAACTCCGGGGTGCCCGGCACCGCGTCAAGCGCCAGTATGCTGGAGTTCAACGAATCGGTTTCTGCGATGAACGGAACCGCGTGGCCAATGATGGTGGGATGAACACGCAGCCTGGCGGCGGTATGCGCGGAGCCCGTAAATGACACGGTATCCTGGCAATTCAAGTGATCGAATAGGTCTCCCAAGCTACCGCACACCAATTGCAGCGCACCTTCCGGCAAGATCTTCGATTCGATGATGCGCCGGACGACGAGCTCAGTCAGGTAGGCCGTGGCCGTGGCCGGTTTGACGATGGCCGGGACGCCCGCCAGTATCGTCGGCGCAAGCTTCTCCAGCATTCCCCATACCGGAAAGTTAAAGGCATTGATGTGGACCGCCGCCCCTTCGCGCGACACGTACAGGTGTTGGCCGACAAAGCTGCCGCCCTTGGACAGGCCTTCGACGTCACCATCGATGTAGACATGAGCGTTCGGCAATTCACGCGAACCCTTGCCGGCGAAGCCGAATACCGTACCGATGCCGCCGTCGATATCGATCATGGCATCGCTCTTGGTTGCGCCGGTGCAATACGAGAGCGCGTAGAACTCTTCTTTGATTTCTGCAAGCCGCTTGGCGAGCGTCCTCAGCAGCGTCGCGCGCTGGTGAAAGGTCAATTCCCGCAGTGCCGGGCCGCCCACCTCACGGGCGTGAGCGAGAACCGCAGCGAAATCGATCCCGGCCGATGAAGCGGTCGCGAACTCTTCCCCCGTGGAGGCGTCGCGCATCGCGACGCCTCGGCCGCCGCCGCTGTGCCAATGGCCGCCAACATAACTCTGTAAATTCAACGGGTATCCCCCTTGGGCGTGGAAATACGCGGGCGCGAACAACACCCGCGAAAGTGAGCAACCGGCTCACCGGATGACGTGATCACGCACACGTCGTAGGCGAATGCGAAAGCGGTCTGCGCGAGGCGCAACGCGTCATCCGCGCTTTGCGTGACGTCTTCCACTCTGTCAGCGGCCGGTGAATCGAGGTGTGCGCTTCTCGGTGAAGGCCGCGACGCCTTCGGCGTAGTCGCTCGAGCGCCCGAGTTCGCGCTGCATATCGCGTTCGATGTCGAGCTGCTCGGCGAATGAGCGCTGCCAACTGCGGCGCAATGCGTCCTTGGTTGCCGCCAGGCCACGCGTCGGGGCAACGGCGAACTGGCGCGCCAGCGCATCGACCGCGCCGGCCAACTCGGTGTCCTCGACGCACTGCCAGATCATCCCCCAAGCGGCCGCTTGTTCCGCCGGCAACTTATTGCCGAGCAAGGCGAGGCCCATCGCGCGCGCGGTGCCGACCAGGCGCGGCAAGACCCACGTTCCCCCCGAATCAGGAATCAAGCCAAGCTTGGAGAATGCCTGCACGAAGCTCGCGGAGCGCGCGGCGATCACCAGGTCGCAAGCCAGCGCGATGTTGGCGCCGGCGCCGGCCGCCACGCCGTTGACCGCGGCAATGACGGGCATCGGCAGATTGTGCAGCGTCAGCACCAATGGATTGTAGCGGTTCTCCAGCGACTCGCCGAGGTCGACAGCGGCCGAGCCCGGGGCGACGGCACGATCGCTCAAGTCCTGGCCGGCGCAGAAGCCGCGTCCGGCGCCTGTCAACACCAAGACGCGCGCGGACGTTATGGACTCGGATGATAGCGCGTGCCGAATCTCGCGGTGCATTTGCGTGTTGAAGCTATTGAGCTTGTCAGGCCGATTGAGCGTCAGACGCGCGATGCCGCCGTCCACCTCCAACAGAATGGTCTCGTATGACATGTCGTTCCCCGGACGTGTAGATCGCCGCTATTTTTGGTCGTAACTGATTTCGAGCGTGGGCGTTGTGGGCCTGGCCTGGCAGCACAGCACGAACCCTGAATCGGTTTCCCAGGGCTCCAATGCAATGTTATGCGTCATCACGGCGCTCCCCTCGGTGATACGCGCCCGACAAGTTGCGCAGATGCCCGAACGGCATGAGAACGGCAGCTCCAACCCCGCGCGTTCCGCGGCATCCAGCACCGATGGATCGCTCGGCGTCATCGGAAAACTGCGGCGCCGACCGTCCATCACGACTGAAATCGTGGCCAATACTTCCTGCGGTGCAAGCGTGGCATCGCTTTGTTTGCTCAAGATTCCTAAGGGACGGGAGTTTGCCGTCGCGAAGCGCTCGAAGCGGATGGCGGCGCCGGCGTTCAACGTCTTGATGGCGTTGCGGACCTCATCCACCATATCGCCCGGACCGCAGATCAGGTACTCATCGGCGGTTGAGATCTCGACGATCTGCCGGGCGAGTTCGGCGACCTTACCGCCGTCGATGCGTCCGTTGAGCAATTCTGTCTGTTGAGGCTCGCGGCTCATGACGAAATGCAGAGACACACGGTCCAGGTAGCGATTCTTGAGCGCCAGCGTCTCCTCGAGGAACATGGTCCGGGAAATGCTGCGGTTGCCGTAGATCAGCGTGAATCGGCTGTGCGGCTCTCTTGCCAGGATGTCCGTCGCGAGCGAGAGAACGGGCGTGATGCCGCTGCCGGCCGCAAAGGCCACGTAGCTGAACCGGCGCTCAGGATTGATGGCGGTGCGAAAGCGCCCCATCGGCGTGCCCACATCGAGCATGTCGCCGGCGTGCAGGTTGGCGGCAATGTCGCCGGACACTCGCCCGCCGGTCTGTATGCGGATTCCCAACTTGAGGGCGCTGCCGCCCGGCGCGGTAACGATGGAATACGTGCGTAGTTCATCGCGCTCGTTGATCACGCGCCGCACGGTGACGTACTGGCCTGCGTGATGCGCGAATGCGTCGCGCAGCTGCAACGGAATTTCCACTGTCACGCAGGCTGCGTCTTGTGCCACGCGCTCGACGGAAGTGACTTTCAGCGGATGAAAGCTTAACGAGGCCATGTCATATGCATTTGAAGTATTCGAAGGGTTCGAGACAGGCTCGGCAGCGATGCAGCGCCTTGCATGGTGTTGAGCCAAATTCGCTCACCGTTTCAGTGTCGACAGAATGGCAGCGGGGGCAGGCCACCGGCCGATCGATGCGCAAGATGTCGCGCATGTTGGAGACTGTGTGCTCGGGAGGTACGATACCGTAGGCATGCAGCTTGCGCCGGCCCGCGGCGGTGATCCAATCGCTGGTCCATGCGGGCGACAGCACATTGGTCACCTCAAAGCCGCCGATCGCGGCTGCCGCCAGCGCGGCCTTCACGGAGCGCCGAATGACCTCGGTTGCCGGACAACCGACATAAGTCGGGGAAAGAGCCACTTCAAGATTTCCGTTCGGCTGCGCTTTGACAAAACGAATGAGGCCCAGATCCACGATGCTCAGGGCGGGAATTTCAGGATCTTCGACGCCGGCAAGAGCGCTCCACGCCAGCGCAACCCGCTCCTCCACGTCGGCGACCCCGCTGCTCACCAGCGGGCATCCGGGTAGGCGCGCTGCAGGTACTGCATCTCGGCGAGGATGTAGCCGAGATGTTCGCTGTGCTGGCCGCGCTTGCCATGCCACGCATGCGGACGATCCGCCGGGCGCTTCAGCGTCGCTTCGGTGAGTATCGCCTCGATGCGCAGAACCCATGCGGCATGGGCTTCGGACAGCCGCGGTGCGATGCCGCGGTCGGCCATCATGCGATCCAGATCGTCCTCGGCAAACAATTCGACGGTGTAAGGCCAAAGCAGCTCCAGGGCAGACTGAACTTTGGCATGGCTCTCCTCGGTTCCGTCGCCGAGCCTTACCAGCCAACCGCTGCTGTAGCGCAGGTGGTAACGCACCTCCTTGACCGACTTCGCGGCTATCGCCGCCAAGCGTGCGTCGCGGGAGTCCGTCATGCGCTCGTAGAGTTCGAGCTGAAAAGCGTCGATCAACACCTGTCTAACGATGGTCTGACCAAAATCGCCGTTCGGTTGCTCCGCCAATATCGCGTTGAAATAGGCGCCCTGTTCACGAAGGTAGGCAAGCTTGTCTTCATCGCGGCCGCGGCCTTCGACCTCACCGGCATAGGTCAGCAACAAGCGCGCCTGGCCGATCAAATCCAGAGCAATATTGGCCACGCCCAAATCCTCTTCCAGAGCGGGCGAATGGCCCACCCATTCCCCGAGCCGCTGCCCCAGCACCAGACTCAAGTCGCCCAGGCGCAGTACATAGCGAAACAGCGCCTGCGCGTCGGCTTCAGGCAGGGTAGCGCTCACAGCGTCTTGACCTCATCCGGAATCTCATAAAAGGTAGGATGACGGTAGATCTTGTCCCGGGCCGGTTCGAACAAGGAATCGGTTTCGGTGGGATCGGAAGCGACGATGGTCGCGGAGGGCACCACCCAGATGCTGACGCCTTCCTGCCGACGCGTGTACAAATCGCGGGCATGATCGATGGCCATGCGCGCATCGGCCGCGTGCAAACTGCCCACATGTTTGTGGTCGAGACCGCCGCGGGCACGGATGAATACTTCGTACAGAGGCCACTGACGCTTATCTTCCATCGGCTGCTCCAATGCGGCTTTAAGCCGCAACCCTCGCGGCAGCTTGCCGCCGCTTCGCGGCATAGGCGCTCGCCGCTTCGCGAACCCAAGCCCCTGCGGCGTGCGCGTTGCGCCGCGCGGCAAGGCGTTCCGCATTGCACGGACCATTACCCTTCAAAACTTGATCGAACTCGGTCCAATCGATCGGTCCAAATTCGTATTGCTGTTTGGATTCATCCCAGCGAAGCAACGGATCGGGAACCGTGAGATCCAGAAACTTCGCCTGCGGCACGGTAAAATCGACGAACTTCTGCCGCAGTTCGTCGTTCGAGAATCGCTTGATTTTCCAACGCTGCGAGTCGCCCGTATGCGTCGAGTTGGCATCCGAAGGGCCGAACATCATGAGTGCCGGCCACCACCAGCGATTCAGCGCCTCCTGCGCCATGCGCTTCTGATCGGGCGTTCCATGCGCCAAGTGAAGCATCAGGTCATAGCCTTGCCGTTGATGGAAACTTTCTTCGCGGCACACCCGCACCATGGCGCGCGCGTAGGGACCGTACGAACAACGGCACAGCGGGATCTGATTCATGATGGCGGCGCCATCCACCAACCACCCGATGGCGCCCACGTCAGCCCAGGTCGGGGTGGGATAATTGAAGATGCTCGAATACTTGGCCTTGCCTGAGAGCAGCTGATCGACGAGTTGGTCGCGGCTCACCCCGAGCGTCTCCGCGGCACTGTATAGGTACGCCCCGTGCCCACCCTCATCCTGTACCTTGGCGATCAAAATCGCTTTGCGCTTCAAGGTGGGTGCGCGCGTGATCCAGTTCCCTTCCGGCAGCATGCCGACGATTTCGGAATGGGCGTGCTGGGAAATCTGCCGAATCAAGGTGTTGCGATAGCGCGCAGGCATCCAGTCCTTGGGTTCGATCTTTTCCTCGGCGTCGACGCGGGCGAGGAAGCGCTCTTCGAGTGCGCTCTCCTCGATCGGTGCCGGTGCCGCGGCATCCGCTGTTTTCGCATCCAAGCCTTGCGTGTACATACTTCAGCCTCTGGTTAGCCAGCACCATCATACTGATACAAAAAGGGTGGAACTGCAATATTTTTTGTGTCATAACAGCCGAACCCTTTCAGCGGTGCACCATGGCCGAAAACGCCTCCATCACAGCAGCCGGACTCGTTGCCCGCTTTCGCCGGCAGCGCCCATTGCGCGGCGGATCGCTGATCGTGACCCTCTTTGGGGACTCCATCATGCCGCGGGGCGGGGCGGTCGCCCTGGGTAGCCTGATCGAATTGGCGGCGCCCTTTGGGTTGAATGAGCGCTTGGTGCGGACAGCAACCGCCCGGCTCGCACAGGACGGCTGGCTCGAGGGACGCCGGGCGGGCAAGCACAGCGAGTATCGCCTGTCGAAGAACGGACGCCAACGTTTTGCCGAGGCAACGAAGCGTATTTACAGCGAACCTGACACGCAGTGGTCGGGCCGATGGACATTGATCGTGGTACCGCCGATGCGCGCCGCGCAGCGGCGTGCGATTCGCGGAGAACTGGTCTGGCGCGGATTTGGCGAGATCTCGGCCAAGGTCTTTGCGCACCCGGAATTTGATTCGCGAGCGTTGCGCTCGCAGCGTCGCTCCGCTGGATTGCTGTCCAAGGTGATCGCGTTCGATGCGACGCTCGCCGCCGCCGACGCACCGCAGCGCCTCGTTCAACTGGGATGGGATCTGGACGATCTTGGGCTGCGGTATCAGCGTTTCGTCGAACGCTTCCGGCGCGTGCACGCCGATGTTGAGCGCCGAGACCCCGGGCCCCGAGACTGCTTTCTGGTGCGCACGCTGTTGATCCATGAATATCGGCGGTTGCATCTACGCGACCCGCTTCTGCCGGCGCAGCTTTTGCGGGCCGATTGGCCGGGCGTCAAGGCCGCCGCGCTATGCCGCGACATTTATGCACGGGTATTCGCGGCCTCGGAAGTCCATCTGTCGCGCGTGGCGGCAAAGCTCACGGGACCGCTGCCGCCGGCCGACCCGTCAGTCATGCAGCGGTTCGGCGGCATCGGGCCACTGCTCCAGCGTCTCGACCACCATCTTTAGGAAGGCGTTGGCCTGGAATGCATCGAGCGCGCGATGATCGATGGTCAAGGTCAGATAGCACATGGAACGCACCGCGATGGATTCGCTGCCGCCTGCTTCGATCACGCAGACCCGGCGTTCAACTTTGCCGACACCGAGAATCGCCACCTGTGGCTGATTGATGACGATCGGCGCCGCGAGCAGGCTCCCGCCGACGCCGTGATTCGAGATCGTGAATGTGCCGCCGCGCACATCCTGAGGCGCGAGCTCGCCCGCACGCGCGAGTTCCACGAGCTTGTTGAGGCGCTGGGCGATGTCGAACAAGCTCAATGTTTGGGCGCGGTGAATGACCGGCACGATCAAGCCCCTATTGCCAAGAGCTGTGCCCACGCCGATGTTCACATCCGCGTGCAGTTCCATCGCGTCTTGATTGAAGGTTGCGTTGACTTCCCTGTGGGCGCGCAATGCACGAACGCAAGCGCTGATGAAGTACACCGTCAGCGTCAATCGCGTGCCTCGCGACTCATAACTTGCCGCATGCAAAGAGCGATGTTTGAGCACGCGCGTCAAGTCCGCTTCGAAGAGCGTGGTGACGTGCGGTGCTTCGGCGAGACTGCGGACCATGTGCTCGGCCACGCGCCGTCGAATGGCCGTGTGCGGGACCCGCATGGTCGCCGCGGACGCGCGTTCGGTCGCCGGTTGCGGCCCGTGCGCCATTTCCGGCACGTCCGGCACCTTCCGCACTTGCGACACATGCCGTGTCACGTCCTGGGCAGTCACGCGGCCGTTGCGGCCCGTACCGTTGATGTCGCCGGCCGCAATCGAATATTCGCGCAGCAAACGCCGCACTGAGGGGCTCAAAAGCTCTTGGGTGCCCCCTGCGGTTGAGGCCGGCAGGGGGCTTTCGATGTTGGACTTCACCGCAGACGCAGCAACTGCCGGGGAGGAAATCGCTTCGCCCGGCAGTCTCAATCGTCCGAGCACCTCATCGGGGCTGACCTCGGCGTCCACGGGCTTGAGAACTTCGATCAAGGTGCCGCTGACCGGCGCGGGAATTTCCACCGTCACCTTGTCGGTTTCGAGTTCCACCAAGGGCTCATCCTTGACGACGGTATCGCCGACGGCCTTGCACCAGCGCAAGATCGTGGCGCGGGTGCCTTCCTCGTTCGGCGGGGCCAGCACGTCCTCAATGCTGCTCATGGTTAAATTTCAGACAAGGCGACAATCGAGCGCGTAATCGTCTCGACGCTGGGGAGCACGGCGTCGAGCAGTTCGGGATTGTGCGGACTGGGGACATCCGGCATCGCGAGCCGTTCGATGGGGGCGTCCAGATCGAAGAAAGTCTCCTTGGCGAGCACCGCCGCGATTTCCGCGCCGAAGCCGGCGGTCATCGTATCTTCGTGAACGATCAGGCAGCGCCGAGTCTTGCGCACCGACGCCAGCGTGGCCTCGCGGTCCCAGGGAGATAGGGTGCGCAAATCCAGCAGGTCGGCTGATTTGCCGCTGGCGTCGATGGCTTGTTCGCAGCGCTCCACCATGGCCCCCCAGGTGACGACCGTCAGCATCGTGCCCTCACGCAGTAGGCTGGCTTGGCCGAAGGGCACGACAAAGTCGTCGCCGGGATACGGACGTCGTGCCCACCCGCCGTCGAGCAGTGATCGATGTTCGAAGAATATCGTCGGGTCATTGCCGCGCAAGGCGCTTCTGAGCAAGCCCACCGCATCCTGCGCATTGGACGGCATGGCCAAGCGCCAGCCGACGCCATGCAGCCACTGTACTTCGTTGGACTGACTGTGCCAGGGGTCGCCGCACTTGAAGAATCCGCCAGGGATGCGCACCACCATCGGGGCCGCGAATCGATTGACCGTGCGCCAGCGCATCGTGCCGCAGTCGTTGAGCTGCTCAGCGGCGGGATCGGCATACTTGCGGAATTGAATCTCCGGCACGGGCATCAGGCCGGACGCCGCCATGCCGACCGCGCGACCGATGATGCCCTCTTCGGAAAGACTGGTGTCGAACACTCTGTCCGCCCCGAACTTTTCTTGTAATCCAAGCGTTGCTGCATGCACGCCCCCCTTGCGGCCGACGTCCTCGCCGAAGACCAGCATCCGAGGATTCGTCGCCAGCTCATGTTCCAGTGTGCGGCGCACCGCTGTCACCAAGTTGATGCGAGGACCCTCGGAGTGAGGCTGCTCACTGCCCGGCGATGGCACCACCCCCGCGCAGCGGATCCCACCTTGCTGCTGCAGATCGATCGAGCCGTCGACAGCGACCTCGGAAAACACGTAGCGCTGAATACGCTTAACATCGGGCCTGGCGCGCTGCTCGACGATGGCCAGCGTCTGCGCAACGGCGGCGCGGCCTTCGGCCATTTCTTGGTCCCAATCGGCGGCGGAGATCGTGTGCGGCACCAGCTGCTCGCGCAACTTCGCCAGCGGATCCCGAGCCTTTTCCGCCGCAATTTCGCTCTCGCTCTTATAGGTTTGAGTGTCCTGTCCGGAATGGCCGGAAAGGCGCGGCACGGTGAGCCTGATCAGAGCCGGACCATCGCCCGATCTGACGCCCGCGACGGCGTTCTGAATGAGGGCGGCAGCGGCTTGAGGGTCCGATCCATCGCCATCGAGCACCCGCAGCCCGCGAAAGCTCTCGAGATTGCGTGCGATATTACCCCCGGGGGTTTGCTGGCGAGAGCTGACCGAAATGCCGTAGCCATTGTCTTCGATGAAGAATAAGAACGGCAGCCGTTCGGTGGTGACGATATTCAATGCGGCCCAGAATCCATTGGTCGCCGTCGATGCTTCGCCGCCATGCGCCACAGCAATACTGTTATTGCATGTCTGATCGCCAAGCTGCGCGAGGCGATAGCGAAGGGCTTGCGCCCACCCGACCGCCGGCGTGTATTGCGCGCCGACGCCGCCGCATACCGGTAGCACGCACGCACCCACTTTGCGCGGCATGTTAAACACGACGCCGATGTCTCGCCCGTCGCTCATACCGCCGGCCCGCATCATGGTCGACGCAAGCGCCTCTTCCAGCGGAAGTCCCAAGCCCAGCAACAACGGCCGCGATCGATAATAAGCGCCGACGCCATCCTGGGGACCGGTGAGCTGGGTGCTCAGCAGAACTTGGGTGAGATCGTGCCCGCGCGCGGAGAATTGATAGAGGACCTTGCGGTCGCGCAACAGCGTAAATTCTTCCAAATCATCGAGGGCGCGTGAAATCGCCACGTGGCGCAGCACGGCGCACCAATCAATGGCCTCAGGTTTGGCTGCGTGCTGCATTTGGAGGAGGCTTGCAACCATTGCGATCCCTCATTGGCGTTGGAGCACCAAAGACTAATCTAGCCGAGCCGATTGAAATCGCCAAAAAGAACTATGGAATTGGATATAATTAGCGATAATCGCTAAGAAGTGCCGATAGATTGCGTGAAATATGAAGTTTGACCGCTACGATGCCAAAATACTTGACGCGCTGCAACGCGACGGAAGGTTGTCTGTGGTAGACCTTGCCGAGTCCATCGGATTA
Source organism: Pseudomonadota bacterium (assembly GCA_030775865.1). Classification (GTDB taxonomy): domain Bacteria; phylum Pseudomonadota; class Gammaproteobacteria; order Steroidobacterales; family Steroidobacteraceae; genus Bog-1198. The sequence goes on from JALYIH010000031.1 coordinate 17,697, forward strand.
TCAGCCACGCCCTGCGCGCGCCGCATCAAGGCGCTGGAATCAGAAGGAGCCATCGAAGGCTACACGGCCGTGCTCAATCCGGCCCGCGTGGGCCTGGCGGTGCTTGCCATTGTGCAAGTCAAATTGACCGAGCACACCGACGAAACGGTGGCGCGATTCGAGCGCGAGATTCAACTCATGGATGAGGTCACGAAGTGCTTTGCGATGACCGGAAGCTACGACTTCATTCTCGAGGTCTATGGCAAGGACCTGGATGCGCTCAGCAACGTGGTTCTCAAAAAACTCATCCGGGTGCCCAACGTTCGCGACATGCAATCGAGCGTGGTGCTCGCGACCATCAAGCGCACGGCGCGCATTCCGCTTGCGCATCTGCAGTCCTGAATATGCCTAAGTGTCCGCTGCATACAGCATTTCTTCGGTGTGCGCTATGATCACTTGTTCGGTTGCGCGGGAGAGGCGGATGAATCGAATCTTATGGTTATCTGGGATCATGGCCGGCGCGCTGGCCGGCAATGCTGGCGCACAGTCGCCGGCAGCATCCTGTTTGCTGCCCGCAGATCCGGCAGCTATCCCCGCGGCGATCGATGCAGCAATCACGGGACCTGCCGACAAAGACCGCTCCTGCATGAAAGAGCTGTTCCTCCCTGATGCGCGCCTGGGAGTCGTTGCCAACGCCGCGGACGGTGCGCCGACCTATACGATACTGACACTCGACGACTGGATCGCACGGGTCAAAGCGCGCGGCCATGCGATGCTGGAAGAGAAACAGCTCAAGTTCAGCATCGAAAGCTACGGTGCCATCGCCCATCTGTGGAGCACGTATGCGCTGCGCAGTGACGGTAAGCAGCTCGCGCGCGGCATCAATAGCATCCAAGCAGTGAAAGTCATCGGCGGCTGGCGGGTGCTGGGAATCATGTGGCAGGCCGAGTCGGCCGCGACGCCGCTGCCGAAGGAATTTCTGCCATAAGGTCGCGCGGCTGGTCGGCCATGAAATAACGATGCGGGAGATGGGATGAAGTACCTGGGTTGGACAGGATTCATGCTGATGGTGTTGGCACTTGATCTTGCGTCGCCGGTGCGAGCCCAGACGGCCGCTGCAGAAGCCTCGACGGCTGTGCGCGAACAAAGCTGGAAGGTCGCGGGTCTTGGCGCTCCGGCCGACATCGTGATCGACCACTGGGGCATCGCGCATATCTTCGCTGCCAGCATGCGCGACGCCTTTTTCCTGCAGGGATACAACGCCGCGCGCGACCGGCTGTGGCAGATCGATCTGTGGCGAAAGCGCGGCTTGGGGTTGTTGTCGAAATCCCTGGGTCCTACCTACATCGATCAAGATCGCGCAACGCGATTGTTTCTCTATCGTGGCGATATGGACAAGGAGTGGAGCGCGTATGCGCCCAACTCGAAGGAATGGGTCGCCGCGTTTGTCGATGGCGTGAACGCCTACGTCGCCGAGGTGCGCAGCGCAGATAAGCCGCTGCCGCTCGAATTCAAGCTGACCGACAGTCAGCCTGATACCTGGAAGACAGAGGACGTCGTGCGCATTCGCAGTCATGCGCTGGTATCGAACATCACTTCGGAGGTGGCGCGAGCCCGCGTCGTCTGCGCCGCCGGCCTGAAGGCGGACCAGCTGCGTCGAAAGATCGAACCCGAAGGTCACACCATGGTGATCCCTGCCGGTCTCAATCCCTGCGACGTGCCCGCCAATGTGCTGAAGGATTATTTGTTGGCCACCAAGCAGGTGGATTTCAACGCGCTTGCCGGAACAGCGCAGCACGCGGATCTTTCGCCCGAGAGGCAATTGGCGTCGGCGATCGACGCGCAGTCCCTGGAAGGCTCCAACAATTGGGTGATTGCCCCATCGCACACCGCAACCGGTCGGCCCATTCTTGCCAACGATCCGCACCGCCAGCTCGGCGCACCTTCGCTGCGCTACGTGGTGGGATTGAACGCGCCGGGCCTCGACATCATCGGCGCGGGCGAACCGGCGCTGCCCGGCATTTCCATCGGACACAATCATGACATCGCCTTCGGGATCACGATATTCGCGATCGACCAGGAGGACCTGTATGTCTATGAGCTGAAGAAGGGTGACCCCGACAGCTATCGCTACAAATCCGGTTGGGAAAAAATGCACGTGGTCCGGGAAATGATCGACGTGAAGGGCGGCGCTGCGCGCGAAGTCGAGCTGCGCTTCACCCGCCATGGGCCGGTGATGGCCGTGGATGCCGCAAACCATCGCGCGTTCGCCATGCGCACCGTGTGGAACGAGCCCGGCCTGTCGGGCTATTTCGGTTCCGCGCGCCTGCTCACGGCGAAAACTTGGGATGACTTCAAGGCGGCCGGCAATGCGTGGGGTGCACCGCCGCTGAACATCGTCTATGCGGATGTCATGGGGAATATCGGTTGGGCGGCGGCGGGCCGCGTCCCGGTTCGCAGGAATTGGGACGGCCTCATGCCGGTGCCGGGGGACGGCCGTTACGAATGGGCCGGTTTCCATGGCAAGGACGTACTGCCCTCGCGGCTCAATCCGGTTGAGGGCTTTTTGGGGACCGCCAACGAAATGAACCTGCCCGTGGGCTACCCAAATGAGCAGAACCGCATCGCATTCGAATGGACCGATCGATCGCGCATCGATCGCATCAATGAACTCCTGCGGACCAAAACGAAAATGAGCCTGGCCGATTCGATGGCGATCCAGACCGATGCGGTGAGCACGCAGTCGCGGCGTGCGGTCGCATTGCTCGCATCTTTGAATTCGCAGGACGTCGAGGTCTCGCAGGCGCTCGCGTTGCTCACGGCGTGGAACCATGAGGAGAGCACGTCCAGCACGGCTGCGGCAATCTACGAGGTTTGGGCGACGAAACACCTCGGCAGGGCGACGGTGGCGAGAGCCACCCCGGAAGCGGCGCGTAAGCTCGTGGGTGATGCGCATCTTGAGGCGGTGATCGGCTATCTTGAACATCCCGACAGTGCGCTGGGCGCGGCTCCCGCCGCCGTGCGCGACACCATCCTGCTGGAAAGCCTGAAGGCTGCACTCGCGGAGCTGAAACAGCTTTTGGGACCGACCATGACTTCCTGGGCGTGGGGCCGGCTGCACCACGCGACTTTCGAGCCGGCCATCGCCGTCTTGGCTGACCCCCAGCTGCGTGCGCAGATGTCGGTCGGGCCGCTGGAAATTCCCGGCTCGTCTTCCACGCCGCGCGCGCAGGCCTACCGTGCGTCCGATTTCTCAGTGATCTCCGGCGCTTCGGTGCGCATGGTGTTGGATGTGGGTGCGTGGGACAATTCGGTGGTGATGAACACGCCCGGTCAATCGGCTGATCCGATGAGCGCGCACTATCGCGATTTGTTTCCGATGTGGGCGGAAGGCTCCTACGTACCCTTGAGGTTCAGTCGCGCTGCCGTCGAGCGCGACGCAGAAGACCATATTCGTCTCATGCCGGCCGGCCTGTGAAAAAGCTGAAGCACGAATCGGAATTGTTCAAAGCGGCATTGCTCGCCGGCGTCAAATATGCCGAAGGCCGTAAAGCGGTGGAATTCGAGGCAACCGACTCCGCCAGCGACAAGGCATTGTATGTTTATCGCCTGCTGGTGCATGACAAAGTGATTGCGCCGATGCCGGAGGATCAGGTGAGCGAGAAAACGATTCGGCATCGGCTCGCCACTTGGTATGCGCACCAATTGCCCAAAGGTCACCCGCTGACGGAGTAGGCGAGGCCCGGTGCTGATCAGGGCCTAATCCACCGCCATCGTCTCGCTGCTCTATGTCATGGAGAATGGCGCGTCCGCGGAGATTGCCGTCGTCGGCAATGAGGGTATCGTGGGGGTATCGCGGTTTATGGGAGGGAAATCCACTCCCAGCCGCGCAGTCATTCAAAGTGCGGGTCATAGTCTGCGACTCAATGCGGAGTTTCTGTACGACGAATTCAACCGTGCCGGTCCCGTGCTGCATCTGCTGCTCCGCTATACAGGCCCTCATCACTCACGCCGTCGTCAAGAAGGAATACGACCGGCTGCTTCCGCAGAAAATCGCAATGTAAGTCGTGAGCTGCGGCGTCTTGCGCTGTCCGCTGCGACGGCCTGCGCACGTGTCAACGAGGAAAGCGAATCGACGCAGATCGCAACAAGTCTTTGACGACAGCTGGGGCAAAATCGCACCACTCGATCCCGACACCCTCTTTGAGCGTCCGCGAGACATGCGCCTTGACTACCCCAATGCGCGGCGATGGCGGCGGCAGTTCAATGCGGATCTCGATGATAGAGCGAAGACGCAGATCGCAATCGGCCCTCATGAGCGCTCCGCTCAAACTGAGGTCCTTCATGCAGCCGTCAACTCTGGCCCAGGCGGCCGCTGACATTTGGACTGGTATATTGACGCGGACCCGCTCTCCCCAACGATGTTCCATTCCATTGCCGAGATGGTCCATGTCGTCTCTTCTATGAGGGCACGGGAGTATGCGCCGTGGTAAATCAGCGGACTGTTCGCTAACCCACACTGCAGGCGTTATGCGGTGGGTAAGACGAGAAAAGAGTACGACAGATGCTTCCCAACCGGAACCGATCTGAAGGGATTGGATCGGCGGCTGTTATGCGGAAGAGAGCTGTCGTACTCTGAAAACCTCAATGCGCTTGACCGATGCCACCCGCGATTGTGATCCGTGGCCATGACCCTTGCGCTTGGTTTTTGGCGGTAGCGACAAACGTATACGGTCGGCGCGGGAAAATCTGTACGCTACCGCGCATAAGGCCCCAAATCCGTTGCTCACCCGTATAGGTAGGTCATTGGCAGCCCAAGGCGAAGACAGGATTGAACTGCCGGGCTTGCGGATAGAACGATGCGATCGGAGGACGCGCCGATCAATTTCGTCAGCCATCGTTCGCGTGGATGCAACCCATAACTTTCCGACAGGCCGAGCCGAACGCGAATCCAATCGGGAATGAGTTCCACCGCGGCGCGCACCAACATCGGCTGCATCCAATGAAGTGGGCGAGGCAACGCAATCGTGTCGCGCATGATCTGCAGGAACTCAAAAATGACGGGCGAATGAGCAAATTGCGCTCCCGCGGACTCAAAAAGGGCGCGCATCTCATCCACTGAGCCCGGAGGGTCAATTGCGCCGTACAGCCGCGAAACGGGAGTTCCCTCGAGGTACAGGCTATTGACCTCACCCTCGCTCAGCGGGCTCACATACCGGTTGTATGCCTCTCCAAAGCCAAAAGCAGCGGTGGCGTGCACCCAAGTGAGCAGTCGCGGATCGCTTGCGGAGTAACTGGCTCCCGAGGGCGTCTTGCCTTGGATCGCGGCATGCATCCGCACGATTCGCGCAATCATGGGTTCGGCGATGCTGCGCGCCCCGTATACGGTAATCATTGCGGCCAATCCCGTGCGCTGCAAACGGCCCAGGGGGTTTTTGCGAAATGAAGAATATTCCCAAATGCCGGCGCACACGGAAGGCTCCGCCAATTCAAGGATGACCGCGGCCGTTCCGCCCACGAAAAGTGCGATGGGATTCTTGAATATCCGCCATGACACGGATCGCGGGGATACCAGCGCTTCCTCTCTGAATGGCCGGTTGAAGTCGCTCTCACCGCCCGCCTCGCCGTATAAGAGAGAGTGGACGGTCGCGTTGAGGCGCCGCTGCAGGGTAGAGGGCAGGCGAATAGCCGGAATCATGAGTTCATTGTACGGCGCGTGGTTTGGATGCCGCCGTCGAGCCGCTGCGCGCTAGGAACTCTTCTCGAGCAATGTTTTCGCGGCGGGGGCGCCGTCGAGAATGACCTGTTCCAGTACAGAAAGGTATTCCAGGTAACGCTTTCGTCCCAGGGCGGTTATTCGATAAATCGTCTGCGGCCGTTCCCGGTCCGGTCCTTTCGCAAGGCTCACCAATTGCGCCTCTTGAAGCACCTGCAAGTGACGATTCAAGTTGCCATCGGTCAGCGCACACAGCTTTTTCATCTGCGGAAAGGGCAGTCCCTTCGGGTGAGTGACCAAACAAGTCAGGACGCCCAGGCGGGCGCGCTCATGGATGATGCGGCTAAGCCCGTCGTAAGCAAATGGCGAATGGCTTTGCGATTTGGAGCTAGCTTTCTTCAATTGCATCCTCGAATCCATAACGAAGAACGGCGGCAATCAGTAACTGACCGACGCCGAAGGGTATGCCCATCGCCCAGGGCGACAGCGCATGACGGCCGGAGGCAACGAGCAGGCATACGAGGCCAGCCGCAAGATACCAAGCGCCAACGCCGAACATTTGGCGGGGCAAGAAACGGCATGAGGCGAATACTCCGAGGCTGAATATGACTTCCCACAGTCCAGGGAGCATCCATGAGTCCTGCGGCGCAATGCGCGTCAACACCACCGTCAGCAGCATTCCTACCACGATACAGGGCAGGAACTGCTCGGCCGCCGCTTGAATCATTTCCATCGCGAGTCCTGAATGCACCCGCCTGACTCGGGCGATGGTTTCAATCGTCGACAGGAACAGCGCAATCGCGGCGGTTGATATCCAGACGCCGAGGAATAACTTTAAGTCGTGAGCCGAGCCGGCCAGCCAATGGCTCTGCGCCGCGGCGACGAGTAGCGCCAGGATGCCGCTCGAGGCGATCGATAACGGCCCGTAGCCGCGAAACTGCGTCCCGCGAGCGACCTGGGTGCGAATCGCGTTGATGTCGTCAAGCGCCTGGCGTAGTTCCGTCATGATTTTGGCCCCCGCCTTGGTGTAGGCCATGGCCATTCCAAGGTAAATGCGCGGGGCTGTCAAGAATCAATGCAGCGCGCAGCGGATGGAGCGGTGTGCGAGATGGCGTGTTGCGCTGCGATGGTTGCGAGCCGCACGAACTGGATCAATCTGCACGCCGTTTTCGGCTTGCTGCTCTGGATCATGGTGGTTGCGCAATTTCAGCAACGCGCCCGCGCCCCGAGTCTCATGCATGCAGCGAACGTCGACTCTTCTTGTCGGCAGCTATCCCGAGCAGTGTATTTGTTGCTGTATGTCTTGTTCGGCGCGGACCAGATCATCCGCGCCGGCGTGCCTAGGTGGAACGGGGGCGCGTTCGGGGCATCGCACCCCGCGATTGCGCAGCCCCCGGAGAATCTACGCGATTATCTGGCGTACGGAATGCTTGCGCTCCTGACCATTCGTGCTTTGGCAGCGCTGCATCGCCGTACGCTCGAGCGTCGTGCGCTCCCCTCAACGTTTTCCGACTACCAACACCACGAATGAATCCGGAATCAGCGTGGGTCGTGGATGGGGTTGTGCGGCGGTGGCCGCGGGAGCGGGTCCGAAATCCGCCGTGACGAGGTAAACTTTCCCCGTTTTGTCATCGAGGGCCATGGTGCGCGCGCCGCGTTGCGTGGGCACGGTGTCGATGACCGAATAGCGATCCGCAGTGTCCTGATGGATCACGGACAACGTACCCTCGCCATTTGAACTGTACGCGATGGCGCGCTTCTCATCATAGGCCGCCGCATCGGGATGCTCGCCGATCGGTACGAGCGCCACCTGCTTGCCGCTCACCGCATCGGTCACGGCCATGACCTTTCCATCGCAAACCGAGAACAAGCGGTGATGGGTGCCATCGAGGGCCAGGCCGCTCGGACTGTTGCAGCCGGGCAGAGGCCAGGTGCTTTTGACCGCCAGCTTTGCGGTGTCGATCACTACCAATTTGCCCGGGTCGCTCTCGATATTCACGAAAATCTGGCCATGCCCGTCGTCAGCCGCGAATTCCGGTTTGTCCGGCACCGGGATGGTGGCGACAACGCCTAAGCTCGATCCGTCAAGTACGGTCACGTTCTTGCTGCCGCCGTTGAATGTAAACACATGCTTCCCGGTGGGCTCATACAAGATCGCATCCGGATTGACGCCGGGAATTTTTACTTCTTGTATGACCTTCAAGGTGTCAAGATCAAAGACCGTCACCGAATTCCCACGCCCGTTGCTGGTGTAGCCTCGGTTCAAGGCTTTGGCCAGCGCAATGCCGTGCACGCCCTGGGTGTCCGGAATGGATCCGATGAGCTTGCCCGATTCGGTGCTGATCACATCGACGCGTGTGGCGCGGCTGATGAACAGACGCTCTTTGGCCGGGTCGGCGGTTATATAGTCCCAGCCGCCTTCTCCGCCCAATTTCCAGCGCTGCAGAACCTCGATTTTCCCATTGTCCGTCGCTCCTTCGGCGAGCGGCGCGACGATCAGTCCCGCACACAGACTCAATTTGATGCAGAGGCCCAAGGCAGCGCGTGTCGATAGCATGAGAAACTCCCAGTTCAGGCTTTGTCCAGCAAAGCGCAGTACTATGCCTCAGGGCCGAAGAAAAATCTCTTACAATATTTCGCCGATTCCGCGGCAATGATCCGCCGCAATGATCTGCGGCAACGAGCCGGCCGGCGATCCTTAGAATTGTCACATTGCCGAGCTAATCTGATCGATGCTCGTTTCTCCGAGGTTGCTACCCTGGATGTTGTGCGTGCATAGTCGGCAGATGAGCTTTGATTGGCGAGTCTTCGCACTCGGTTCGGCATTCTTCGCTGCGCTGACGGCCATTTTTGGCAAAGTTGGCGTGTCTGAGATCAATTCCGATCTGGCCACCTTCTACAGAACAGTGGTTATCCTGGCAGTGAGTGCGCTGCTGGTCTCGGCGCGTCAAGAGTGGCAGGCGCCGGGCACGGTGTCCGCGAAGGGATTGGTGTTTCTTGTCTTGTCAGGCATTGCGACAGGTTTCTCGTGGCTCTGTTACTTTCGTGCTCTGCAAATGGCGCCGGCCTCGCGGGTGGCGCCTATCGATAAATTCAGCGTCGTTTTGGTCGTTTTATTCGCCGTACTTCTGCTCGGAGAAAAGCTGACTTGGAAAATCGGTTTGGGTTCCCTACTCATTGCAGGCGGCGTCATCCTCACGGCGCTTTAATGGCTGCCATGTTAGGGTCTCGAGAATGAGCCAGCTTAGCCTTCGCCTCAGCAGTATTGCCGTGGTCATTTTCGCGACGGGCTGCGCGCTGCATGAAGCACAGCCGAAAGCCCCCGTGATGCCCGCCGCTTTCGACGCGCACTCCGGCGAAAGTGACGGAGCGTGGCCGAGTCAGGATTGGTACAAGGGGTTCGGCAGTCCCGAGTTGCAGGCTCTCATCGAGCAAGCCGCAAGCAGCAATCTTGACTTGACCATGGCGCGGGCCCGGGTCACTCAGGCAGACGCGCGAGCGCGGCAGGCCGGCGCTGCGATTCTTCCGAGTATCGATGCCGGCGGAAATGGCAACTATCTGGCGGGCCATTCCGCGAACGGCAGCGCGCACGAGACCGATTGGGCGGCGCTCTTGTCGGCCAGCTATGAAATTGATTTTTGGGGAAAAAATCGTGCGACCGCACGTTCGGCGAACTTGTTGGCGGATGCTTCGAGAGCCGATCGAGATACCGTCGCGCTCACCACGCTCGCCGGCGTGGCAGACGGGTATTTTCAAGTGCTGGCGTTGCGCAGTCGCTTGGGGATAGCCAGTGCGAATTTGGATGCCGCGCAGAAGTTGCTCGAGGTCATCCAAGCGCGGTTCCACGTCGGCATGGCGAATCCGGTGGAACTCTCGACCCAGAAAGCGCTGCTTGCCACAGCCGGTCTTGTCATACCGGAACTTCATCAACAGGAAGCCGAAGCGCTGGCGGCCCTGGCACTTCTGCTGGGCCGCGTTCCGGAGCAGTTCTCGATTGAAAGCCAGTCGCTCGATTCGCTTGTTGAACCAATGGTCGGTGCCGGGTTGCCCTCGGAACTGCTCCGGCGTCGACCCGATTTATTCATGGCAGAGGCCAACATGCTGGCTGCGAATGCGGACCTGCTTGCTGCCCGAGCCGCGTTGTTTCCGTCTGTGAGCCTCACGGCCGCCGGTGGCGTGCAAAATCCTGCACTGAACGCAGCCATCATCAGCTTGAGCGGCGCGGGGCCAACCTTGAATCTGGGCGCATCGATCACGCAAACCATTTTCGATCGCGGCCGCCTTCGAGCGGTGCGGACCGAAGCTCAGGCCAAGGAAGAGGAACTGGTGGCTGCGTATAACGCGGCGATACATTCCGCCTTGGTGGACGTTGAAAACGCGCTATCGGCGCTGCGTCATCTGGAAGAGGCCCGCCCGCTGCAAGAACAGAGCGTTGCTGAAAGCGAACGCGCGTTCGAAGGAGCTACGCTCCGGTACAAGACAGGTTCCGGCGATTTTCTCACGGTGCTCGAGGCGCAGCGCACGCTGTACGCGGCGCGCGACCAATACAGTCAGTACAGGCTCGCCCGCTTCCAAGCGGTTGTCGCACTTTGCAAGGCACTCGGCGGGGGCTGGCAAGCGCAAGCACCCAAGTCTGCGATCAAGGAAACTCGATGAACACGAAAATGTCGCCGCGACGAGTGGCAAGGTCAGTTGAAGCGATCGCGCCGCGACCGATTCTCGTTGCAGCCATCTGTTTTGCAATGCTCGCCCTGGCTGCCTGCCACAAAACCCCGTCATCCGGCGAAGCAAAATCAGCACCCGAAGGAAAATCGGCGCCCGAAACGAAGTCGGCACCCGATGCAAAGGCCGCCGGCGCCGCGAAGGCCGCGGAAGGCAAGGAGCCGCAAAAGGAGGCCGGCGAAGGGGTAAGTTTGACGCCGGAACAAATCGAAAAAATTGGCTTGCAGACAGAGGATGTCAAGGCGATCGACTACGCGGAGGAAACCGCGGGATACGGCACCGTGATCCCGCACGAAACGATTGCGCAGGCCGTCGCGGAACTCACCACGGCGGAAGCGACCGAGAAGCAGAGCCGTTCGGCGCTGGCGAGGATCCAGCGTTTGTCCGGCACGCCGGGGGCGATGTCAGCGGACGTTGAGGAAACCAACGCCCGTCAGGCGGCGGTCGACAACGCCGCATTGGCGCTGGCCCGACAACGGCTGTCCGCGACATTCGGACAGACGCCGCCGTGGAGCCATGGAGGAAATCAAGCGTTGCTGCAGGCGCTTGCCAATGGCAGCACGCTGCTGGTTCGCGCAACCTTCCCGCTCGGGACATTACCTGAGGGCACTCCAAAAACCCTGCGCGCCTCGCGCATCGGCACGGCCTCGACCGGCAAGCGATGGAAGTTGAGCTCGGTCTGGCCTGCGCCGGCGGACGCGGGCGTTCCCGGACGCAGCTTCTTTGCGACATTGCACGGCGGCGATGCCGGCGAGGGCGAAAGAATCATCGTGTGGGCACCGATCGGTTCCGCGCAGTCCGGCGCACTGATTCCTGCGCAAGCCGCAGTCATCAGCGAAAATAAATACTGGTGCTATGTCCAGACCAAGCCCGGCATGTTTGTCAGAGCGGAGATAGACACAGGCAAACCATTCGAGAACGGCTACTTTGTCACCGATGGTGTCAAAGCGGGCGACAAGGTCGTCGTCAAAGCAGCCGCACAACTTCTCGCGCAAGAATCGAATTCCGGCGCGGAAGCTGACTAGCCATGATGCGCGCACTCGTCACCTTGAGCGTGCGCCACTTCGGCGCCGTGACCGCCTTGAGCATTTTCGCGCTGATCCTCGGATCGTGGAGCGCAATGCGTGCCCCGCTGGATGTGTTCCCAGAGTTCGTTCCCTCGCAAGTCGATATTCAGACCGAGGCGCCGGGGTTTGCACCGGAACAGGTCGAACAGTTGGTCACCAAACAAGTCGAGAATGCCGTCAATGGGGCCTCAGGGCTTGCCACCCTGCGATCCGAATCGATCCCGGGGCTGTCGGTCGTAACCATCAGCTTTGCCGATGGCGTTGATGTGCATGTTGCCAGACAAGGCATATCGGAGCGGCTCTCCGAACTCGGCAGCAGCCTGCCTGCGGGTGTGGGCACCCCCAAGCTTTCGCCGCTGGTCTCGAGCACCATGGATCTGCTGAAAATTGGGCTCCTGTCCGATCAGGTCGACGCCTATACGCTGCGCGATACGGCAAATTGGATCATCAAGCCGCGGTTGCTGGCCGTGCCCGGCGTCGCTCACGTGCTTGTCTTCGGCGGAGATGTCCGGCAAATACAAATACAGCCCGACATGGCAAAGCTGGCGAGTTTCGGTATCACGTTATCGCAAGTATCGGATGCGGCTCACTCCGCGTTGCCCATGCGGGGAGCGGGCTTCATCGACCTGGCCGCTCAGCGCGTGCTTCTCAAGTCGCCGACACCGCAGCCCGATATCGACGCGCTCAGTCAGGCGGTTGTGACCGAGCACAATGGCACGCCCATTTTGTTGCGCGATCTCGCACAAGTGAAGATGGCGCCGGCGCTCAAATTCGGCGACGCGTTGGTCATGGGCAAGCCGGGCGTGATGATGTCTTTGGCAAGTCAGTACGGCGCGAATACGCTGACCGCGACATTGGCAGTCGAAAAGGTTCTCAACGATTTGGCGCCGACCCTGAAGGCACAAGGCATCACCCTTTATTCGCGACTGCATCGACCTGCCAATTTTATCGAACGGGCCTTGGGGGATTTGAAAGACTCGCTGGCCATTGCAGCCGTTCTCATTCTGGCGGTTCTATATTTGTTTCTTCGGGACGTGCGCGCGGCATTGATCGCCTTTACGGCCATCCCGCTGTCCTTGCTGGCCGCGATCGCCGTGCTCAATCGCATGGGCCTGACGCTCAATACCATGACCCTCGGCGGGTTTGCGGTGGCGCTCGGCGTGCTGGTCGATGACGCCATCATCGGGATTGAAAACATACTGCGGCGCTTGCGCGAAAACGGCCGTCTGGCCGCACCCAAACCCAGGCTCGAGGTCTTGCGCGACGCGTCGGTAGAAGTGCGCGGCCCGGTCATTTATGCGACCGCGGTGGTGGTCGCCGTGTTTCTTCCGGAACTGTTTACCTCCAGTGTCCAGGGCCGTTTCGTGGGTCCGCTGGCATTGGCATTTATCTTCGCCGTGCTCGCCTCGCTATTGGTGGCAATGACCGTGACCCCGGCGCTGTGTGCGCTGCTGCTTCGCCGTCATGATGCGCGCCCGGAAGCGAAGTGGCTGGTTCGCCTGAAGGCCTGGCAGGGCTCAGCGGTTCACGGTGTGGCGAAGCACTTTCGCCTCATCGCCGTCGCGCTGATCGGGCTGGTCATCGCGGCACTGGGTGCGTTGCCGTTTCTCGGCGGCACATTCATGCCCGATTTTCTGGAGGGCCACCTCGTCATGCAGGTTTCAAGCGCCGCGACGGGGACATCCCTGGAGTCCATGCTGGACATGGGCAAGAGGATCAGCGCCGAAGTGCTGGCGCTGCCCTATGTCGAAAGCATCGAACAGCAGGTCGGCCGAGCGGAGCTGGGTGAGGACACATGGGGGCCGCACCGCAGCGAATTCCACGTGGAGTTGAAGGCGGACGCCAAAATCGATCAGCACGCCGCGCAAGAGGAATTGCGCAAGATTTTGTCAGGCTACCCCGGGCTGCAAAGCGAAGTTGTCACTTTTCTCGGGGATCGCATCAGTGAAAGCCTGAGCGGAGAGACCGCACAGGTTGCCGTCAAGGTGATCGGCGATGACTTGGACGCGCTCGATAACGCCGGCGACAAGATTGTCGCTGTGCTGGGGAAAATTCCCGGTGTCGTCGATCTGCAGTTCAAACGTCAGGGCGGCACGCCCGCGATAGCCATCGAACTTGCCCCGCAGGCGATGGCAGCGACCGGACTCAAGGTCCAGGACGTGCTTGATACCGTCCAAGCGGCCTATGAGGGGGCTGTGGTGGGACAAACCTTCCAGGCAACGCGCACGGTCGATGTGATTGTGTTGCTGCCGGATCAGATGCGCCATCAGCCGACCCAATTGGCCAAGTTGATGATTGCGAGCCCCTTAGGACCGGTACCGCTGTCACAGGTTGCGCACCTTGCCCTGACCCAAGATCGATACAGCATTCAACACGATGGCGGGCAGCGGCGGATCAGCGTCACCTTCAATGTGGGTAAAGGCTCGCTGCAGCATGTCGTACAACAAGCGCAGCAGGCGATCGCAAGTTCCGTGGTGCTGCCTGCCGGCGTGTTCGTGGAATTTACCGGTGCGGCTGAGGCAGAGGTGCAAACCCGGAACGAACTGATCCTGTATTCGGGCTTGGCGCTCGCGTTGATCGTGCTCATATTGTTCGTTTCGTTTCATTGGCGGGCAAACAGCTGGCTGGTCTTGGCCAATTTGCCGTTCAGTTTGATTGGCGGTGTCATGGCCATCGCGGTCACCGGAATCGGCATATCCTTAGGAGCGGTCGTGGGACTGGTTACCGTGTTCGGCATCAGTGCCCGCAATGCCATATTGCAACTGGCTCACTACGAGCACCTGGTGGAGGTCGAGGGCTGTACGTGGGATGTTGCTCTGGTGATACGCGGTGCGAATGAACGCTTTGTGCCCATTTTGATGACCGCGGCCGTCACGGCCTTGGGGCTGGCGCCCCTGGCCTTCGGCATCAATCGACCTGGACAAGAGATCGAGGGTCCCATGGCGATCACGGTGCTGGGCGGGTTGCTTTCCTCGACGCTGCTGAATCTATTCGTCCTGCCGGCCCTGGCACAACGCTATGTTCGGGTGCGACCAGTCGAACCGACTGCGTCGGGTGCGTTGGGGGAAACCGGTCCCCCTTGACTTCACACAACTTTGCATAGCAGAGTAGGCCGCGCGCTGCCCTTAGACACGGAGAACAATAATGAACGAAGTCGCTGTCGCCAAATCACCATTAGCGAATCCCTGGGTGCAACTCATCATCGGCGTCATCTGCATGGCGTGTGTGGCGAATTTGCAATACGGGTGGACGCTGTTCGTCAACCCGATCGATGCGAAGTATCACTGGGGAC